>CAZOTO010000028.1:0-13983 GCA_964582775.1 uncultured Myxococcales bacterium | reverse complement strand
ATCGAGGATCTGCACTGGATCGATCGCGGCAGCGAGCGGCTGATCGCCCAGTGGATCACGGCGATCGAGAACAGCCGTCGCATGCTCGTCGTGAACTTCCGCCCCGAGTTCCGCGCGGACTGGACGCGGCTGCCATGGTACCGCGAGATCGCGGTCGAGCCGCTCGCCGAAGCGGACACCCGCGCGCTGCTCGACGATTGGTTGGGCCAAGAGCCGAGCCTGGAGGATCTCGCCGCGAAGATCCACGCGCGCACCGCCGGCAATCCCCTGTTCACCGAGGAGATCGTGCGCGATCTGATCGACACCGGGCGGCTCGAAGGCGTGCGCGGCCACTACCGGCTCACCGGCCCCGTCGAGCACATCGATGTGCCGTCGAGCGTGCAGGCACTGCTCGCCGCGCGCATCGATCGCCTGCCCGATCGCGAGCGCCTGGTGCTGCAGACCGCCGCCGTCATCGGTCGGGAATTCCGCGAGGACGTGCTCGCCCACATCGTACGCATGGATCCGCTCGAGCTGCTCGCCGCGCTGCACATGCTCGAGGATGGGCAGTTCGTGGTGCAGATCTCCGTGCACCCGCACAACGTGTACGCATTCCGTCATCCTCTGGTGGTCGAGGTCGCCTACGATTCGCAGCTCTCCGATCGGCGCGCGCGCATCCATCGCTCCACAGCGCACGCGCTCGAGGCACTCGATCCCGACGAGGGAGCCGACGAGCAGGGCGCGCTCATCGCCGGACACTACGAGAAAGCGGGCGATCCGCTGGCCGCCGCCATCTGGCACCGTCGCGCGGCCGAGCACGCGATCGAGCACGATGCCATGGATGCGATGCGGCACTGGCGGCGCATCCGCCGCCTGCTCACCGGCACGGAGGACTCCCCCGAGCGCCGCTCGCTCGTGCTCGCAGCGTGCATCGGCACGCTCTCGACCTTCTTCCGCGTCGGCGGATTCCTCGACGAGGCACGCAGCGCCTTCGAGCAGGGCATGGAGCTCGCCGAATCCGCGAAGAACCTCTACGCGCAGGCGCGGCTCCTCACCACGTACGCCAGTGCACGCGAGCACATGGGCGAGACGGACGGCGTACTCGAGCTCGCCGAGCGCGCCGTGCGGGCGGGAGAGGAGCTCGGCGATCCCGGCGTCCGCCTCGCCGCGCTGCAGCAGCTCGCGTGGACGCTCGGCACCGCGCGCGGCCACGCGCGCGAGGCACTCGCGATCGTCTCCGATGCGCTCGGGCGATTCGCGCCCGATCTCGAGCTCGGCATCGAGTTCTTCTCGGGGATCCGCATCTATCCCTACCTGGTGAATCTGCGCGCCACCTACCATGCGATGTGCGGCGATCTCGCCGAGGCCACGAGCGACATCGATCACGCGCTTCGACTCGCGCGCGAATGCGGCGACGAAGAGGTGATCGGCTGGACGCTGTGCACGTCCGCCGCGGTACGGCGACTGCGCGGCGACCTGCGCGGCGCGATGAACGACGCGCTGCACGCCGTGCTCATCGCCGAGAAGACGGGAAGCGTCACCGACCGCATCGTGAGCGCACTCACCGCGGGTACCACGTACCGCATGAACGGACGCTACGCCGAGTCCATCGCGATCCTCGACTCGGGCCTGCGTCTCGTTCGCGAGCGACGCGTGAACGTGCACCTCGAATCGCACTTCCTGGCGGATCTGGCCGAGGCACACCTGTCGCTCGGCGACACCGCACGCGCCGCCGAGCTCGCCGACGAGGCCGTTGCGGTGGCCGACGCGCGCCAGCACATCGGCCTTCGCGCGCATGCCGCGCTCTCCCACGCCAGCGTCCTGCTCGCCACCCAGGGAGCCGCCGCTCGCGAGCGCATCCAGCACGACCTCGGGCGCGCCGAGCGCGTCATCGACGAGCTCGGGCGGGAATCCGAGCGGCCCCACCTTCACATGGTGAGGGCCGCGCTCGCCGAGGCCCTCGGCGATCCCATCGCGGCCGAGCGCGAGAAGCGCGAAGCCCTCGCCGCATTTCGTAGAATCGGAGCGGAGCCGCACGCCACGCGCCTGGCGGCAGCGCTTCATCAGGAGGTGTGATGGATCCTAGCTCCCTTCGCGGACGAACCGCCCTTGCCGGCATCGGCGAGACCGACTACGTGCGCGGCGCCGATGCCACGCCCGTGCAGCTCATGCTGCGCGCCGCGCGTGCGGCCATCGCCGACGCGGGCCTCGCGCCGAGCGACATCGACGCCATCCTTCCCGTTCCCGGCTACACGTCGGCCGAGGAGATCGCAGCCAACCTCGGCATCGATCACCTACGCTATTCGGTGACGGTGCACCTGGGCGGCGCGAGTGCGGTCGCATCACTGCAGACGGCCGCGAGCGCGATCGCGACCGGGCTCGCCACGAACGTGCTCGTCGTGTTCGGCTGGAACGGCTTCTCGGCGTTCCGCCCGCGGCCGGGGGTGAAGCCGCCGCGCCGCGGCATGGACACCGGCTCCGTCGGCCACACGCCCATCGACTACTACATCCCCTACGGACTGCGCACCGCGTCGCAGTTCTACTCGCTCACCCTCATGCGCTACAAGAAGCTCTACGGGATTCGCGACGAGGACGCGGCCGAGGTCGCCCTCGCCTGCCGTGCACATGCGCAGACGAACGAGCGCGCACTCATGCGCGGCCGCCCGCTCACGCTCGACGAGTACCTCGCCTCACCATGGATCGCCGAGCCGCTGCGCAAGCTCGACTGCTGTCTCGAGACGGACTGCGCCGCCGCGGTCGTGCTCACCTCGGCCGAGCGCGCGCGCGATCTGCCGCACGCGCCCGTGCTCTACCTGGGCGGCGCCGAGGGACATCCCTCGCCCGCGGACGACCACACGAACCGCGCCGACCCCTTCCACATCGGACTCAGCGATGCCGCGCCACGCGCGTTCGCGATGGCGGGCGTGCGCCCGCAAGACATGGACTTCCTGCAGATCTACGACTGCTTCACCTACGTGGTGCTGCTGCAGCTCGAAGCGCTCGGCCTGTGCGATCGCGGTGAGGGCGGGGCCTTCGTCCGCGACGGTGCGATCCGGTTGGGCAGCCGCTACCCGCTCAACACCCACGGCGGGCTGCTCTCGCAGGGACACATGTGGGGCATGAATCACGTGGTCGAGGCCGTGCGCCAGCTCCGGCACCAGGCGGGCGCAGCGCAGGTCGCCGACGCGAAGCTCGGCCTCGTCACCGGCTGGGGCGATCTGGGCGACGGGAGCATCGCCATCCTGGGGAGGGACGCATGAGCGACGGCCGACCGACACCGCAGCGGATCGTTCCCGATCCCGACGGTCCCAACGCCGACTTCTACCGCCACGCCGCGACGGGGAAGCTGCACGTGCAGCACTGCCGCGCCTGCGGCGCGTGGCACCATCCACCGCGCTACCTGTGCTCGCGCTGCGGCGCCGAGGACCTGGAGTGGGTGCCGTCGAGCGGGCGCGGGACGATCTTCTCGTGGACCGTGACGCACATCCCCGTCGATCCCGCGTGGTTCACCTCGGGTCCGTACGCCACCGTCGTCGTGCAGATGGACGAGGGCGTGCGCATCGTCGGCGCGTGGAAGGGGGCGAGCCTCGACGAGATCCGCCTGGACCTTCCCGTCGTGGCCGAGGTCGAGCCCGTGAACGACCGCTTCGCCTTCGTCTGGTTCCGCCCCGCATAGCGAAGCGGCGTGCCGGCGCAGGCATGCGGGTGCGCACCGGTCGCGCGCCCTATGGCTCCTCCGGCGTGTACCAGATCGGCGAGGTCCACGCGCGCTCGCGGATCGTGCGCGGCAGCGCCGGATCGCAGCACGCCTCGAAGCCCTCCGTCACCGTCGCGGGGTCGTCGCAGCGCACGCCGTTCGCCACGCACTGGCGCGCGCTCCAGCGACAGGTGGGATTCTCGAGCACGCGCGCGTAGTAGAACGCGAGCTCCGTCGCGTCGAAGTCGGGATCGCGCCACACCGCGCACAGCGCATCCGCACCCGTGCCCCGCAGCGCGCAGGTCTCGGGATCCACGCCGGCCTCGCCGTCGGGGCGCGCAGCGACGTCGTACACGCGCTCGCGTAGCTCTCCGCCTTCGAGCCAGCCCTTCACGATCTGGATGCGATCGAGCGGAGCGCCCGGAGCGCCCTCCACGCCCGGATCGCGAAACGCAGAGACTGCGAACACGGGAGAGTGTCGCGGATCGGCGACATCTTCGATCCCCGGCGGTGCCGGAAGGTCCGCGCCCATGGGCACGCCGCGCGCGTAGCCCTCCCGCACGAGATCCGCGCGCGCGCACAGATCCTCGGCATAGTCCCAGCCGCCGAAGAAGCGCACCACCATGCGCGGGCCGCTCGTTCCGTAGGCCTCGCGCCGCTTCATCGCCGCGAAGAGCGCCTCGCGCGTGTTCTCGTCCGCCCACAGCACCGCCAGGCCGCCCGGGCTGAAGTCCGCGTCGTCGACGAGACCGCGCGGGAGCTCCTCTCCCGCCGGAGCGCCCGCGCCGCCGTGGCCGGGGAAGGTCGTGTCCTCGGCGACGGCACCCGGGGCGGAGACGTGCGTGTCCGTGCTCCCGATGATCCCGAGCTTGAACGGGTTCACGCCGATGCGGGCCTGCTCGGCAAGCCCTTCCTTCAATGCGTTTCGCACGAACTGGCTCGCCACCGGCGGCTTCGCCCGCCAAGGGAAGAACCGCCCGCTGAAGTCGTTCATCGCGAGCTTCTCGAACCCGCACTGCTCGTCCTCGGTGCCGAGCCCGGTGTGGCACTCCGAGTCGCCCTTGTGCTGGTAGATCTCGACCAGCACCTCGAGCTCCGCGCGCAGCCGCGCATCGTCCGCGTCGATCGGCGTGCCGTCGGGACGCAGCGGCTGGAACATGAGCCCGCCCGAGAGGTTCGAGTTGTGCGGGATCACCACCGCGTCGCAGCCCGTGCCCGACGTGAGGCAGTGCTCGCGAAGATGCGACCACAGCAGGTCGTCCCGCGGGCCGTCCACGTAGCTCCACGGCCGGTCGGGAACGAGATCGTTCGCGAAGATCACGTTGCGGTGCGCGTTCTGACCCATGCCGTAGGCGCCCGTCCACTCGTAGCCCACGAACGTCGTGAAGGCGCAGTCCTCGCTGCGATCGTAGTGATCCTCGGCCGCGCGCAGCGTCTCCTGCCACGGGATGCGCGCGGCCGCGAGGCAGCGCTCGCCGTCTTCGCCGCAGAAGCCGAAGCGCGTGGGCTCGGGCGACGACGCGCGCATGTTCATCCCGAAGAACGCCAAGCGAGGGAACGCACGATACATCCGGCAGACGAGCGAGCCGTACCCCTCGAGGCCGGGCGTGTTGCAGATGTGCGTCTCGCCGAGCAGCTCCGCGTGATCCGTCACCGCCGCGAAGTGCAGCGGGCGGTCGATGCGAAGCGTGCGCAGCGGGCGAGCGTCCGCCGCGTAGGGCTGGAGGGCGATCGCCTCGCCCTTCGCGAAGCGGTACGCATCGTCGGGGCGGGTGCGCGTGTCCTGCGTGCTCGCGTCGAGCGACAGCGCCGTGTGTACGTGCAGATCGCCGAAGAAGGGCTGCCGCAGGGGATCGCGGTGCGCACACGGCGCGCGGTCCTCGCCGGCCCACGACGCAGCGGCCCCGACTCCGAGCACCGCTGCCAACATCCCGGCGGCGATCCGCCGCGCTGCGCGCACGAGATCCATGGACACCCCTGGGCAGGCCTACGGGTAGACGATCACGCCGCGGGCGTTCTTCCCCTGCTCCAGATCCTCGAACGCCTGCGGGGCCTGATCGATCGAGTACGTCTTCGTCACCATGCGATCGAGATCGAGCTTGCCCTGCTGGTAGAGCTCGGCGAGCAGGGGCATGTCGACCCGGAAGTTCGTGTTGCCGTAGAAGCTCCCGATCACCTTCTTGGCCTCGGGCGCGAAGAGCATCGCGTTGATGGGCATCTGGTCGGTGATCTTCCCCAGGCCCAGGATGCACACCGTGCCGCCGCGGCGCGCCGCCTGGAAGGCCTGCGTCATCACGGCGCCGATCCCGATCGCCTCGAACGCGTAATCCACGCCGATGCCGCCGGTGAGCTCGCGAATCTTCGCCACTGGATCCGTCGCTGCATTCACCGTGTGCGTGGCGCCGAGCTGCTTCGCGTACTCGAGCTTGCTGTCCGCGAGATCCACGCCGATCACCTGCCGCGCCCCCGCGATCTTCGCGCCCTGGATCACCGACAGCCCGATTCCCCCGCAGCCGAACACGGCCACGGTCGAGCCCGCCTTCACCTCGGCGGTCTTCAGCGCCCCGCCCACCCCCGTCATCACGCCACAGCCGATCAGCGCCGCGCGATCGAAGGGAACGCTCTTGTCGATCTTCACCGCGCTGATCGCGGGCACCACCGCGTACTCCGCCATGCAGCCCAGGAACTGCATCACGTTCACGTCGCTGCCGTTCATGTGGACGCGCGTCGTTCCGTCGAGCATGCGGCCCATCGCATCCGATCCCGCGGCGCACAGGTGCGGCTCGTGGCGCTGGCAGAAGTAGCACTGCCCGCACGACGGCACGAAGGACAGGATCACGTGGTCGCCCTTCGCGAAGCCCGTCACACCGGGACCGACCTCCTGCACGATGCCCGCGCCCTCGTGGCCGAGCACCATCGGGAAGAACGGCATCAGGATCGTCCCGTTCGCGATGGACAGATCCGAGTGGCACACCCCCGTGGCCTTCATCTGGATCAGCAGCTCTCCGGCCTTGGGGGGGTCGATCGTGACGGTCTCGACGGCGATGCGATTGAGCTCGTGCGCGACCAGGGCTTTCATGGGGGGCTCCTTCGATGGTCCGGCCGCGATTCTGCCGGAGGGGCTGGACGAAATGCGATCGGAATCTTACGCATTTTCGGCCCCGCGAGTCTCGGCGGGGGCATCCACCCAGCCCACCATCCGGCCAGGCCTGCCCGGGAAGCACGAAGGAGCGGACCATGACCACGAACGTCGAAGCGGAGCTGCAGCGGTTCATGCACGGGGTGGAGGAGCGGAACCCCCACGAGCTCGAGTTCCACCAGGCCGTGCGCGAGGTCGCCGAGAGCCTGATTCCGTTCGTGCTCGAACGGCGCGAGTACCGCGAGGCGAACATCCTCGAGCGCATGACCGAGCCCGACCGCGTGGTGATCTTCCGCGTGTGCTGGGAGGACGACCAGGGCCGCATCCAGACGAACCGCGCCTGGCGCGTGCAGTTCAACAACTCGATCGGGCCCTACAAGGGGGGGATGCGCTTCCACCCGTCGGTGACGCTCGGCGTGTTGAAGTTCCTGGGCTTCGAGCAGACGTTCAAGAACAGCCTCACCGGCCTGCCCATGGGCGGCGCGAAGGGTGGCTCGAACTTCGACCCCAAGGGCAAGAGCGATCGCGAGGTGATGCGCTTCTGCCAGTCGCTCATGATCGAGCTGCACCGGCACATCGGCGAGGACACCGACGTGCCGGCGGGCGACATCGGCGTGGGTTCGCGTGAGATCAGCTACATGTTCGGCCAGTACAAGCGGCTCGAGAACCGCTTCACGGGGATGCTCACCGGCAAGGGACTCGCCTTCGGCGGCAGTCACGTGCGCAAGGAAGCCACCGGCTACGGCGCCGTCTACTTCGCCCAGGACATGTTCGAGCGGCTCGGCGAGGGGCTCGAGGGAAAGACCGCGCTCGTCTCCGGCTCGGGCAACGTCTCGCTCTACGCGGTCGAGAAGCTCAACCAGCTCGGCGCGAAGGCGATCACGCTGTCGGATTCGGGGGGCTTCGTGCACGATCCCGACGGCATCGACGACGAGAAGCTCGCGTGGCTGAAGGAGCTGAAGGAGGTGCGGCGCGGCCGCATCTACGAGTACGCCGAGCACTTCCCGAGCGCGCAGTACTTCCCTTGCAGCCGCCCCTGGGGCGTGGCGGCCGACCTCGCCTTCCCCTGCGCCACCGAGAACGAGCTCGACGCCGACGATGCGGCGAAGCTCGTCCAGAACGGCGTGCGCGCGGTCGTCGAGGGCGCCAACATGCCCACCACGCTCGAGGGCACCCATGCGCTCCGACACGCCAAGGTGTTGTTCGCGCCAGGCAAGGCAGCGAACGCGGGCGGCGTGGCGGTGTCCGGCCTGGAGCAGAGCCAGAACTCGCTTCGCATCTCGTGGTCCGCGGACGAGGTGGACCATCGCCTGCGCGGCATCATGCGCAGCATCCACGACACCTGCGTGAACTACGGCGAATCGCCCGACGGAAGCGTCGACTACGCGAAGGGCGCGAACATCGGCGGCTTCGTGAAGGTCGCCAATGCGATGCTCGCCTACGGAGTGGTCTGAGGGCCGAGGGTACCGGGGGCGCGCGCCGCGCCCCTGCGCCCGTTACGCCTCGCGACCCGCGCGCGCGATCCGCGCGAAGAACGCGCCGAGCTCTTCCTTCGCGCGCACGTACGTGCCCGGAGGCACGGCGACATCCGTCGCGCCCACCTCGATCATGTCGGGGATGCGCGCCAGGCTTCGCTCGAGATCCGGCCGCCCGCTCGCGTCGCACTCCGTCGGCAGCGTCATCCGCACGCGAAGCTCGGCCGGATCGCGGCCCGCCTTCTCGAAGGCGCGGCGCAGCATCGTCGTGCCGCGCGCCACGACGTCCATGTCCGAGCTGATCGGAACCCAGCCGATGCCGAGCTCCGCGATCCGCGCCGCGTTCGCCTCCGTCGCGGCCATGCCGAACCACAGCGGCACCCCGCCCGGCTGCGCCGGCGCCGGCCGGCAGTAGATGCGCTCGAGCGAGACCGTCTTCGACGCGAGCGTCACCGGCGCCTCGGCCCACAGCCGCTTGCACGCGCGGAGCTGCTCCCACATCCGCTCGGTGCGATCCTCGAAGGGAATGCCCGACGACTCGTACTCCTCGCGCTGCCAGCCCGTGCCCACGCCCAGGTCGAGCCGCCCCCCCGACATCACGTCGAGCGTCGCAGCCATCTTCGCGAGCAACACCGCCGGGCGTAGCGGTGCGATCAGCACTCCCGTCGACAGGCGGATGCGCTGCGTCGCGCCCGCGACCACCGCCATCATCGTCATCGGCTCGGGCCACGGGTACTCCGGCGGCACGGGGAACTTCCCGAACGGGTAGCGGTCCGTGCGCTCGCCCATCACCACGTGATCGAAGAACACGAGCGTGTCGACGCCGGCCGCCTCGGCCATGCGCGCCGCCTCGACGAAGCCGCGAAGATCGCCGCCGAAGTAGTTCTCGATCCCCATGAACATCGCCGCCGTCCCGACGCGTGCCATGCGAGCACCTCCCGTCCCGTTCGTCCCGTCCGCCCCGTGCCGTATCGCCTCGTCCGGCCCCGCCATCCTACCCGCACCCCCCGCGCTTGTCCGGATCACTCTCCGCCCATGTGGAACGGGAGGGGGCCCAGGTGCGTGCGCGCGGGCTCGTGCTCCCGGTAGCCGCCGGGTGCATCGGCGTCCGGCCGGATCGTGAGCGCTTCGACGCGATCGAAGCCGCGGTCGCCGCCCTCGTGGAAGCGCACGAGCGCCAGGCAGTCCGGGCACGGCGTCTTCCCGTCCTGGTAGTTCACCGTCGTGTGTAGGGTGGTCGTGCCGTCGGGGCGCCGCGTGAGCCCCTTGAAGTCGCGAATCCAGTGCCCCGCCGCCGTGAGGATCACGCGCCGGCCGTGCGGCGAGACCGGCACCCCGCCGAGCGCCGACGGCACCAGACCGAGCTGAATCAGGAGCGCGCGCGAATGGCCACGCGACACCTGCACGTCGAGCGTGTGGCCGAGCAGGATCACGGGCAGCTTCGGGTGCAGATCGAGCACGCGCAGCACCCACGAGAGCTCGGCGCGCGACGGATTCCACGACGGGCCGATCACGAGCACGTCGCGGCCGCCGAGCGGCAGGATCCACGCGTGGGCGCCACCCGCATTCGGATCGCCCAGGTACAGGAACGCCCCCAGGTAGCGGCGCGCCGCGAACGCGCTCGCGGGATCCTTCGCCGAGAACAGGCGGCGGAACCGCTCCTCACCGAAGCGCTGGTGGAATCCGTGTCCGTCGAGCACCGCATCGGCGCGCGCCGTGCCGCGGTTGTCGTGATTGCCGCGCACGACCGCGTACGGGATCACCCCGTCGAAGCGGCGCCAGCTCCTCTCGAAGAGCTCCCACTCCGCATCGAGACCCGCGCGATCGCGCACGCACGAGCGACACGGACCCGGGGAATCGCGGTAGCAGCCCGGCGCGAGCGCGTCCGCGTTCTTCTCGCAGTGCTCGCGGCACTGCTGGTGCGAGGGCACGGAGCAGATTGCGCTCGCGTTCGACGGGGACACACCCGACGCGCCCTTCGCCTCCTGCGCTTCGCAGCGCCGGTTCTCCTCGATCGGCCCGGCGCACGCATCCTTCGGCAGCGGCCAGCGTCCTGCCTTGCCGCGCTCGAGCCCCACGTTGATCAGGTCGCCCACGTGCAGGACCATGTCGATGCGCTCGCGCTCGCGCGCATCGAGCACCCACTGCACCATGCGATCGAGCTCCGGCGCGCGTCGCGACACGAGCGTCTGCGTGTCGCCGAACACCACGATCGTGCGGTAGGAGGCCGTCTGCGCATGCGCCTGCAAGGCGAGCGAAACCAACCCGCAGGCGATCCAGCCGACGAACCAACGCATACGCTTCGCTCCCTCTCGTGATCCGAGCCGAACGGCCGTCAACGATAGACCAGGGAAGCGGCGCAGGAAATGGCAATTCTAGGCATGTGATATCCAATTTGATATATATCCTCGTGTGTCGGAGGACGAAAAGCCGCTCATGATCCTCGCGGGGGAGATCCGCACCCCTCCGATGGGCCAAGAGGTTCGCCGCCGGGCGGGCTTCTATCTCCGGCTTCCTCAAAAGGGTGAGAGCTTGGCCATGCCGATCTCTCGCCCCATGCCCGTCATCGGGCCAAGGTGTCACGAACTCAGAATCGACGACGAGAACACAACGTGGCGAATCCTCTATCGAACCGATCCGGATGCCATTCTCATTCTGGACGTATTCTCGAAGAGGACGCGGACCACCCCCAGGAACGTGATCTCGTCATGTAAACGTCGGATTCGCCTATACGACAGCGAATGACGAAAAGGGTCCCGACATGAAGAAGAGCAAAAAGGACAGGTTGGCGGCAGCGGGGTTCGTGGAGACCTCGATCGCCGAGCTGCTCGATCTGAGCGCCGAAGAGGTGGCGATGATCGAGATCCGCGTGAGCTTGGCGCAGGAGCTCAAGCGCCGCCGCATGAAGAAAGGAATGAGCCAGGCTGCGCTGGCCGCGCTCATCGGCTCGAGCCAGCCGCGAGTGGCGAAAATGGAGCAGGGAGACCCCAGCTGCTCCGTCGATCTTCTTATGAAGGCCCTACTGGCGCTCGGGGTGCACCGCCGAACCCTCGGGCGCCTGCTGGCGGCGTAGGAAGCGAGCGGGATCAGAACTCGCGCGAGATCTCCAGGCCGTAGGTGCGGCCGATCGCGTAGTAGTAGCTGGCGATGCCGAGCTCCTTCACCAGATCGCCGCTCATGATCCGGTAGCGGCGATCGAACAGGTTCTTGCCCCAGAGCGCGATCTCGGTCTTGCCGTCGGCGAGCAGCCACGCGAGCCGCGCATTCATCCGCCCGTGCTTGCCGTGCAGGTTCGCCCGGCTGTTGCGCACGCCTTGGTACTCGCGGCCACGCGCCCACCAGTCGAGCCGCGCGAGGATCTCGCCCTGGCTGCCCACCGGGAACACGTACTGCGCGGACAGGTTGTAGTTCCAGCCGGCGTTCCACAGCACGGACCAGCTCGAGTAGTCCCGCAGGCAGAGCCCGGCGGGCGAGATGGCGTCGCCTCCGCAATCACCGGGTGTCCTCGGATACTCCGCCCACTGGAACTCGTCGTACTCCGAGTGCGCGAGACCCAGCATCGCCTGGAGCGTGAGCCCCGCCGTCGGCAGCGCCGTCACCTCGAATTCGAGCCCCTGCATCGTCGCCTTGGCGGCGTTGCGCGTGGGCGTCACGACTCCCTGCCCCGTCGCGTTCGTCGTGCTCGCGCTCACCTGGATGTTCTCGAACTTGTTCACGTACGCAGCCATGTTGAACACGAGCCGGTCGTCGAACCAGGTGGACTTCATCCCAGCCTCGTACGAGATCAGGTTCTCGGGCTCGAAGGTGCGGTTGATGATCGGGTCGTCGAGGTCGCGGGCGTTGTAGCCTCCGCTCTTGAAGCCGCGCGACCACGTGGCGTAGACCATCACGTCGTCCGAGATGCGGTACGACAGGTTCGCCATGGGGCTCCACACCCCCCAGCGCTCGCCGCTATCGACCTCGGCCAGGATTCCCTCGGGGCCTACGTAGCGAGGATTCGCCGCGTCGTAGCACCACGGGTGATCCCGGGTGCTCGGGAACTCGCACTCCACCCGGATCTTCGCCGCCTTGCGCTCGTGCGTGCGGCGAAGACCCAGCGTGAGATCGAGCGGATCGAGCAGGTTCATCGTCACCTGCCCATAGGCCGCGTAGCTCAGGTTCTCGATCTCGCGCCGGTTGTAGCGGTTCAAGGGACCGGTGCCGGAGAACATGGCACCGAGCAGCTCGAGCTTCAGCCCGGGCACGATGAGATCCGCCCCCGGCAGGTTCCGCGTGATCTGGGACTCGCGCCCCTTCTCGCGCATGTAGAACAGGCCGCCCGTCCACTTCAGCCGGCCTTCGTAGCTCGTCCCCGTGAGCAGCAGCTCCTGGCTCACCTGGTGCGTCCACGTCGGCTTGTCGTTCCACATCTCGGCCACCGTCGCCTCGGTGGCGTCGATGTCCTGCGCGATCGAGTTCTCCTGCTTGCGCCACGCGGTGATCGACTTCAGCGTCACGTCGGGCCCAAGCTCGATCTCCAGCACGCTCCCCGCGCCCCACACGTCGAAGTCGCTCGTGCTCGCCATGTTCGAGCCCGCCTCGAGCTCGTCGCTACCGCCGCTGCGCAGGCAGGCGTCGTAGAAGCTCGCGACATAGCCCGGCGTTCCCCACAGGAAGTTCTGGTGCGCGATCCCGATGGGGGACACTCCATCCGTCGGCGTCATCCCCGACTCCGGAAAGATCTTGCACGTCGACATCACCCGCCGCTCGTGCGAGCGCGACCGGTCGAAGGAGAGATTCCAGTCCACGCGCTCGCCGAGAAGCGCGCGAAGCTGCGCCCGGCCCGCCAGCAGCTTGCGGTCGTTGAACTCGTCCCCGCCCGTGTAGCGGTTCTCGTAGTATCCATCGCGCGTGCCCGTAGCGATGGAGAGCCGCGCGAAGAGCTTCTCTTCCAGGATGGGGACGTTCACCATCGCCCGCGTCTCGAGCCCGCGCAGGTTCGCGATCCCCACCTTCGCGCGGCCGTGCAGATCCGCATCCGGCTTCTGCGAGGTGACGTTCAAGGCCCCGCCGATCGTGTTGCGGCCAAAGAGCGTTCCCTGCGGGCCACGCAGCACCTCGATGCGTTCGATGTCGATCAGATCGAACAACCCGCCCTGCATGCGCGCGATGTACACGCCGTCCAGGTACACGCCCACCGCCGGATCCTGCACCAGGATGAAGTCACCCTCGCCCACGCCGCGGATGTGGATGCGCGAGGCGAAGCTGCCGCCGATTCCGCCCGACGCCGCGTTCAGGTTCGGCGTCGCCGTCGTGAGCTCCCCGAGCGACGCCACGTTGCGGTCCGCCAGGTCATCGACACCGAAGGCGGTCACGGCGATGGGAGTCTCTTGCATGGACTCCTCCTGGCGCCGCGCGGTGACGGTGATCTCTTCCACCCGCTCCCGGATGCGCGACTTCGATTCCGCGACCTGCGCCACCTCGTCCTGCGCACGCGCATCCGCCGCGATCGACATCGCGACGAGCACCACCGCCAGCACGCGCGCCCCTCTCCCCCTCTTCCGCTTCGAGGCAATCCGATGCACGGGCATGATCGTCTTCCCCCCTCTCTCGGGCCCCCTCCGGAACCCGATGCGGGAAGTAGATCAGCCGGCACGAAGCGGTGTCAACGGAAATGCCGGGATGCGAACGGGGGAAGCGATTCCGCGGCTCTC
>CAZOTO010000027.1:0-28675 GCA_964582775.1 uncultured Myxococcales bacterium | reverse complement strand
AAGATCGCGGTCGCCTTCATGCCGAAGACGGTGCGTGCAACCGGTCAGTCCGACGAATTCGTCGCACGAGCGGCGCTGATGGCAGCCCTCGGTCCGATCGAGGCATGGCTGGGATCCGGAGAAGAGGATCCCGCTCCGTACTTCGAGAGCGCGATCTATGCCCTGCAGGCGATCGTGCTATGGGACGGAGATACCCACGGACTCTGATCCGGAGCGAGCGTTCGGCGCACGGGATGCCTCCTCCGAAACCCGGCGCGCCTTTTCCGCCCGAGGCGATTGCGCGCGCTCGTACATCCCGCCGAGCACATAGAACGCAGTCGCGACCCCGAGCACGCCGGCAATCACGGCCGCGCGTCCGAACCCACGGTGCAGCCGACGTGCGGCCTCGCTTCCCTCGGCCCCGTCGCCCCCGGCTTCGGCTCGCGCGCTCCCCGGTGCGACGCCGATTCGCCCCCCCATGCGCAGCGCGACCGCTCCCCCGATCAGCATCACGGCGACACAGAGCTCGTGGACTCGCAGGATCCACACGTGCTGCGACTCCCAGGTGTCGATCGGTTCCCGCCCCAGGAGGAGCAGCTTCACCGGGTAGGAGACCACGAACAGGACGACCAGCATCGCCGCCGCGCGCATCCGCATGCGATGCGCTCCGAAATCACGGCGCCGTGCCCGGCGCACCCCGGACAACGCCACGGCCAGCGCAACGAGCATGTTCAAGAAGGCCCATGTCCAATACGCGAGCGCAGGCGTCATCGCTTCCCTTCCCATGGCCAGCTCCCGGCCGCTTGTCATCACAGGATTCCTGTCCGAGAGCGCGGACCGATCCCCGGTGCGAGCATCGGGGACGCGCAGCTTTTCGGGAAAGATCGTGATCTCCTTGCCGGAATGGGTGTGAATCGTGTAAATATCGGCTACATATTTCTACTGCCTACCCGGCCGCGGAGCATCCGATCCCTGCAATCCCTGCTCCATACAGCGCAATCCCTGCAAGTCTTGCGCTCAGGGTGCTGCGTGGCGAATAGGCGAACCGCCGACCGAGCCGTCTCCGGGCGCTAGCGTCCCGAAGCGGCGCAACCGGCGGAGCCGACGGGAAGGACCGGCGGGTTTCGACCGAGTCGAGGCCCGCCGGTTTCGTCTCTACGCGCGCCGGGCGCAGGTGCCGGCGACACGCGTGCAGGTCGCGCTCGCCACGGCCCGTCCATGTCGATTCCGTGACGAGTCCGTGTAGTTCGCGTGGATTCCGCGGATCCGGCGGCTTTGCGGATGCCGCTCCGGACCAGGGACGCGGTATGCTACCGCCGCCATGAGCCATCGCATCCTGATCGTGGACGACGAGCCCGACCTCCTGGAGCTCACGAGGGTGAATCTCTCGGGCGCGGGCCTGGTCGTGGATACGGCGGAGTCGGGTACCGAGGCGTTCGAGAAGCTGCGCCGCTCGCCTCCCGATCTGCTGATCCTCGACCTCCTGTTGCCCGATCTCTCGGGTACCGAGATCTGCCGGCGGGTACGATCCGACCCGCGCCTGTCCGCGATGCCGATCATCATGCTCACGGCCCGCTCCGAGGAGATCGATCGCGTCGTCGGCTTCGAGCTCGGTGCCGACGACTACGTCACCAAGCCCTTCAGCCCGCGAGAGCTCGTTCTGCGCGTGCAAGCCGTGCTGCGAAGGCGCGACCGCGAGGACGCCACCGCTTCGACGCTCGAGCAGGGCGTGCTTCGTCTCGATCCGGAGTCGCATCGCTGCTGGGTCGACGGGGAGGAGGTCACGCTCACCGCGAAGGAGTTCGATCTGCTCCACGCGCTCATGAGCCGACGGGGACGCGCGATGACGCGAGACGCCCTGATCGACGCCGTGTGGGGGCACAACATCTCCGTGACGTCGCGCACGATCGACACCCATTTGAAGCGCCTGCGCGAGAAGCTGGGAGCCGCGGGCGACATGATCGAGACCGTACGCGGGGTCGGCTATCGATTCCAGGACTAGAAGAGGCGTGGTCCGTTCCCACAGCACCGTTCCTCGTCTTCGGCGCAAGCTCGCGCTCGCCATGGTGTTGCTCGTCGGCACCACCGCATTGGTGTCGGGATACCTGGCCCAGACGAAGCTGCGCCGCGATGCGATCGCACGCGCCGAACGATCCCTCGAGGAGGAGGCCCGGCTCGTCGTCGAGCTCGCGCGAACGGTTCCCTCGAGCGATGATCGGACCCTCCTTCTCGACGCCCTCGTTCGCCGCGCAGCAGGGCTGACACGTGCTCGTGTCACGATCCTGGACCGCAACGGACGGGTGGAGGCGGACTCCGACGTCTCCCTCGATGCGCTGCCCTCGGTAGAGAACCACGCGGATCGTCCCGAGATTCGCGATGCGCTCGCCGGAAAGCGCGGAGTCGCCCAGCGCACGAGTGACACCGTCGGACGCAATCTCCTCTACGTCGCGGTGCCGCGCGAGCAGGAGACCGGAGGCGCCGTCCGGTTGTCGATCGATCTGGAGGACGTCGAGAGCATGGTCGCTTCGCTGCAGCGGGCTCTCGCCTGGGCAGGCATGACCGCGCTCGGCGTCACCGTGTTGCTGGCCATCGCTCTTTCGTCGGCATTCGTCCGTCCGCTCGAACGCATGCACACCACGCTGCGCGGCATCCTGGGCCACGACCTCGACACACCCGGCGTGGGACGAGCGGGCGACGAGCTCGACACGATGCTGCGAGCGATCGACGAGCTCGGCATCGAGCTGGCCACACGCATGGAGCAGCTCGACGAGGATCGCGAGCAGCTGCGAGCCGTCCTGGGCGCGATGATCGAAGGCGTGATCGTCGTCGACGCAAAGGGCCGGATCGCCTTGGCGAACCCGCGCGCGCGGGAGATGCTCGCACTCCCCGCAGAGGCAGAGGGCCGGCTGCCCGTCGAGGTGATTCGCAACGCAGCCATCCAGGACCTGCTCGATGAGATCGCGCGTGCCGGCAGCCCCCCCGTACAGCGTGAAATCTCGTTCGGCATCGGCGACACCACCGTCCTTCGGGTGCAGGGAACGACCTTTCCCTTGCCCCGGGGCGGACGTGGAAGCGTCGCGGTCTTCCACGATCACTCCGAGATCCGGCGTCTGGAGACCGTGCGGCGCGACTTCGTGGCCAATGCCTCGCATGAGCTCAAGACACCACTGGCGGCGGTGCGCGGCTTCGCCGAGACGTTGCTCGCGAGCGACGCCGATATCGAGACGCGTCGCCGCTACCTCGAGATCATCCTCGCGAACGCCGAACGGCTCGGCCGGATCGTCGACGACCTGCTCGAGCTCGCACGTGCCGAGGACGACTCGTTGTCCATCGAGCTCGAGCGCGTAGACGCCGTGCAGACGGCACGGACCGTGCTCGGAAGGCTCGAGCCACGCGCCCGGGAGCGTAGGGTGGCCGCGCGCCTCGAGGCACCCCCGGCCGCGTGGGTTCGGACGAATCCGAACGCGCTCGAGCAGGTCCTCGAGAACCTGCTCGACAACGCGATCAAGTACACGGATGGAGGCGGGTCCGTGGAGCTTCGCCTCCTCCCAGCGGAGGATCGCGTACGAATCGAGGTCTCCGATACCGGCATCGGTATTCCGGAAGCCGACTGCGCGCGGATCTTCGAGCGCTTCTATCGCGTGGATCCGGCGCGCTCTCGCAGGCTTGGCGGGACGGGGCTCGGCCTGTCCATCGTGAAGCACTTGGTGCAGGCGATGGGATCGGAGATCTCGGTGCAGAGCACGCCCGGCCGCGGCTCCACCTTTCGGTTCGACCTTCGTCTCGCGAGACCGGATCTCGACACCGTTCCGTCGTAGGCTTCCACACGATTCCGAGACGTGGACGGAACGAACTTCACGATTCCGTCACGAACGCGCCATCGACCCGCGATGCGCCACGGCTAGAGTCCCGCTCGAGCCTTGCATGGAATGGCAAGAGGGGGAAACGACGATGTGGACACCAATGCGCAACGCATGCGCGCGACCCTGGATTCTCGCGTGTGCCTTGGTCTCGCTGCTCATGGGAGCAACGGGGGCACGAGCGAACGAGGCGGCAGCCGTCGAGGAGATCCTCGCGATCCTCCACGACAAGGGGCTGATCGACGAGAGCCAGCACGAGGACCTGCTCGCCAAGCACTATCGCGAGCAGACCAGGGCAGCCGCACCGGCGGCGAGCTTCGTCGAGGGTTGGAAGCTCAAGGGCGATCTGCGACTGCGGCACGAGGCAACCTCGTACGACCGCGATGCGACCGGAATCGAGAGGGACAACCGCTCCCGCTTCCGCTATCGCGCTCGTCTCGGCCTGGAGAAGGCCATCAACGATTGGGCAACCTTCGGCCTCACCCTGGCGTCCGGCACGGACGATCCGCGCAGCACGAACCAGAGCTTCGGAGACGCCGAGGACTTCGATCCGGACGAGATCTACATCGATCGCGCGTGGGTGCGCTTCGACGCTCCGAGCGGTCCCGGCGGGATGCAGACGCACCTCACCGCAGGCAAGGTCGGCAACCCCTTCCTCTGGAAGGTCGGCAAGGATCTGCTCGTCTGGGATTCCGACATCAACCCCGAGGGTGCCTACATCGGATCCAGCTGGAAGGCCTCCTCCGCCTTGGATCTGTGGGGTGCGCTCGGCGGCTTCATCGTCGACGAGAACTCCACGGCGTCCGATCCCAAGCTGGTCGCCGCGCAGATCGGCACGACGGCGCGCCTCACCGATACGATCACGTTCGGCGGGCGCCTGTCCGGCTACGAGTGGCGATCGCTCGATACCCGCTTCGTCGGCGAAGCGGCGAGCTGGGGGAACCTTCCCTCCGCCTTCGATCATGGACGCGCCCGGATCGGCGAGATCGGCCTCCATGCGACGTTTGCGCACGACGCGACGTGGCCGGTCACGCTCTACGGGACCTTCGTGCGGAACTTCTCGGCGGAGTCCGCGGTGATCGGCGGTACGCGCGTAGGGGAGGAGGACACCGCATGGAGCCTCGGCGTCGAGACCGGGAGCTCGAGCCAGCTCTTCCGGGTCGGAGCCGGCTACTTCCACGTCGAGGCGAACTCGGTGATCGGTCAGTTCACGGACAGCGATCTGTTCGACGGGTACACGAACCGGAAGGGATTCCTCCTGTACGGCGCGCGCGTGCTCGGACCGAACGTAGAGCTCAAGCTCACGTTCGCGCAGAGCGACGAGATCGAGGACGACGGGCTCGGCGCG
Source organism: uncultured Myxococcales bacterium (assembly GCA_964582775.1). Taxonomy (GTDB): domain Bacteria; phylum Myxococcota_A; class UBA9160; order SZUA-336; family SZUA-336; genus CAZOTO01. Next base: position 23,488 of record CAZOTO010000027.1, on the reverse strand, counting down.
GGCCCCTTCTCCGACTCCATTCGCAACGCCAACCGCAGGCGCCTGCAGACGGACCTCGAGATGAAGTTCTGATCCACCGCGGCGAACCCAACGAAGCCCCCGGTGCGATCGCGCCGGGGGCTTCGTTGCCGGTCTCGCCTCCACGCGCGAGGCCGGAGAGGGCTCGGAGTCGAGCCTACGCGAGCCGCGCGCCCTCGACCGACCGGCTCAGCCGAAGCGGCCGGTGATGTAGTCCTCGGTCGCCTTCACACGGGGCTTCACGAAGAGCTCTCCGGTTTCGCCGAACTCGACGAGCTCCCCCAGATACAGGAACGCCGTGAAGTCGGAGCAACGCGCCGCCTGCTGCATGTTGTGCGTCACGATCACGATCGTGAACTGCGCGGTGAGCTCCTGCATGAGCTCTTCGATACGCGCGGTTGCAATCGGATCGAGCGCGGAGCACGGCTCGTCGAGCAGGATCACCTCGGGCTCGACGGCGATCGCGCGGGCAATGCAAAGTCTCTGCTGCTGCCCGCCAGAGAGACTCAGCGCGCCCTGGCTCAGGCGATCCTTCACCTCGTCCCACAGGCCCGCCCGACGCAAGCTGCGCTCCACGATCGCCTCCAGATCCGAGCGGCGGCGCATGCCCTGGATCCGACAGCCGTAGGCCACGTTCTCGAAGATCGACTTCGGAAAGGGATTGGACTTCTGGAACACCATGCCGATGGCGCGGCGCAGACCGTTCACGTCGACCTCGGGCGCGAAGATGTCGTGCCCCCGATAGAGCACGTGGCCCTGCGTGCGCACGCCATCGACCAGGTCGTTCATGCGATTGAAGCAGCGCAGCAGGGTCGACTTTCCGCACCCCGAGGGGCCGATGAGCGCCGTGATCTTCCTCTCGGGAACACGCAGCGAGATGTCCTTGAGCGCCTGGCGCTCCCCGTACCAGAGCGACAGGCGCTCCACCTCGAGCAGAGGCTTCTCGAGCTCGTCCTCCCAATCAGCTCCTCGCGTCGTTCGTACCGGATCCACCCCGACCTCCCCGCGCTCACACCGCACTCGAAGCATACTTCCTGCGCAGATGATTCCGCAGCAGGATTGCCGTGAGATTCGTCGCCAGAACGATTCCGATCAACAGGAGAGCCGTTGCGAACACCAAGGGAACCACGGCTTCGACATTGGGGCTCTGGAATCCGACGTCATAGATGTGGAAGCCCAAGTGCATGAACTTGCGCTCCAAGTGAAGATACGGAGCGTTCGCATCCAGGGGGAGCGTCGGCGCGAGCTTCACCATGCCCACGATCATGAGCGGTGCTACCTCTCCCGCGGCACGAGCCATGGCAAGGATGAGCCCGGTGAGCACCCCGGGGAAGGCGCCCGGGAGCACCACGCGAAGCAGGGTCTCGTACCGCGTCGCGCCGAGCGCGAGCGAGCCCTCGCGCACACTTCTCGGCACCGCCGCGAGACCCTCTTCCGTCGAAACGATCACCGCGGGAACCGTGAGCAACGCAAGGGTGAGGCTTGCCCACAGGATCCCGCCCGTACCGAAGGTGGGGGTCGGGAGGCGGTCCGGGTAGAAGAGCTCGTCGATCGTGCCGCCGATCCCGTACACGAAGAAGCCGAGGCCGAACACGCCGAACACGATCGAGGGCACACCTGCCAAGTTGTTCACGGCGATGCGAACGATGCGCACCGTCATTCCCTCGCGCGCGTACTCGCGCAGATAGAGCGCCGCCAGGACACCGAAGGGCGCCACGGCGATGCTCGTGAGGAACACCATGAGGACCGTGCCGAAGATCGCCGGGAAGATCCCCCCCTCCGTGTTGGCCTCGCGCGGATCGTCGACCAGGAACTCCCAGATGCGGGAGCCGTAGAGACGAAGGCGGGCAGGGAGATCGAGCGCATTGGAGCGCACGACGCGCACGACGCGTTGCGGATCGACGGAAACGCGCTCGCCCCCCGACGTGCGCACGGTCGCGCCCTGCCCCGCTTCGATCTCGTAGCCGAGGAGCGATCCCCATTCGGTCCGCTCCACCCGCACGGCGTCTGCGGGATGGCGCGAAGCCGTCACCTCGTCGAGATCGACCCATCGGAAATCGAGACCCTCGATGTCGCGATTCCCGATGTACAAGCGAACGCGATCCCGGTGCTCCCCGTGGGCATCGAGAAGCTGCTGCCGTTCGCGGATCTCGCCGAGGACCACGGATCCATCCGCGAGGGAGAGCTCGACGATCCGATGGGGCCAGAAGTGCGCGAGTCCGCGAACGGCGATGAGCGCGAGCAATCCCCCCACGAGGATCAGCGTGAGCGCGAGCGCACCTCCGGTGAGCCAGGTGAGGAGCGTTCCCATCCGATTCGCACGAGCATTCGCGACGAACACGTCACCCTCCCGCATAGCGGCGCCGCATGCGCTCGCGCACCAGCTCGGCCGCGGTGTTGATGACGAAGGTGAGCACGAAGAGCAGCAACGAGGAGATGAACAGCGTCCGGTATAGCGTGCCCCCATGCGGCGCTTCGGGAATCTCGACCGCGATGTTCGCAGAGAGCGTGCGGAAGCCGACGAACGGGCTCACATCGAGAATGGGCGTGTTCCCCGTCGCCATGAGGACGATCATCGTTTCGCCCACCGCGCGCCCGAAACCGATCATGACCGCGGCGAAGAGGCCAGGGCTCGCCGACGGCAGCACCACGCGCACGACCGTCTGCCAGCGCGTGGCGCCGAGCGCGAGAGACGCCGCCGTCAGACTGCGCGGCACGTTCGAGATCGCATCCTCGGCGATCGAGAAGAGGATCGGAATCACGGCGAAGCCCATGGCGATTCCGGCAACGATCGCATTGCGCTGGTCGTATCCGAGTCCCGTTTGCGTGTAGAGCCAACCGGAGAAGGACTGTCCGAACAGCCACTGCTCGAGCGGACCCGAGAGCTCGAGACAGAGCCAGAGAACGGCGAGCAGGAACCCGGCCTGGAAGATCACCTCACTCCCGGCGGCGAAGCGCTTGTGCACGTGCCGAGGAAGGATCGACCACAGCCATCCGGAACCGACCATGGCGGGCGCAAGCACGATCAACGCGAGGACGAGCCCGGGAAAGGCGTCTTCCAAGCGCGGCGCGAGCCATAGACCGGCCACGAATCCGAGGACGACGCTCGGCAGGGACGCCATGAGCTCGACGGTCGGCTTCACCACGCGCTGGTAGCGCGGATCGAGGAACTGCGAGGTGTAGATGGCACCCAGGATGCCCAGAGGAATCGCAAAGACGAGCGCGTACGCGGTCCCCTTCAGGGTTCCGAACACGAGGGGAACCAGGCCGAGCTTCGGCTCGAACTCGTCGCTTCCTCCGGTGGATTGCCACACGTGCTCCGGCTGCGCGGCGCCCTCGTACCAGACCTTCCCGAAGTAGGCTCCGAGACCCGCTTCGGGATGGGGATTGTCGATCTCGATCGGCAGCAACGAGGCGGGAAAGAGCACGTACGCGCCATCTCCCTTCGGTGCGTAGACGAGATCCCGCACGGCCGACGCGAGCGGAACCGCTCCTCTCCACAGGGTTCGCTCCGAGGTCGAATGGTAGAGCCGCGCCTCGCCCTTCTCTCCGATCGCGAGGAAGCTGCGGCCGCGCTGCGCCGGGGCAAGGGCCACGACCGCGCCCGGCAGGGACTCCAGCTCGTGGATCGGACGCAGATCCCGGTGCGCCCGTCCTCTTCGCACCAAGGTCCATACCGCGATGGAGCCATCGGCACGGCCGACCACGAGCGCCCGTCCACCGACGAGCAGATCGAGTGCCGTCACGTCCGGACCGGAATCGCTCGTGAGGGGCGTATCGATCCCCGCCGCTGCGTCGACGGGCCACCACGCGATGCGTCCCTGCGCGGCGGCTGCGTAGAGATGACGCTGTGCAGGGTCGATCGCGAGGTGGGTCACCCCGGACGGCGCAGAGAGCACGAGCCGCCGCGTCGACTCGGATCGCTCCCCGGTGAAGTCGTTCGACGAGATCTCGGTTCGCACCAGGACGAGCGAGCCTTCCGCCGTCGCGCCCACGGCCGTCGATCGGCGCTCGTCCGCGCGCAGCGCATAGGCCGTCACCGACGAGCCCGGAACCCCCAGGTCGACCCACTGCGGATCCGACACGATGGCGCGTACCCTTCGCTCGCGACCGACGAACGAGACGCTCCAACGCACGGCTACCCGCAGGATTCGCCCGTCGGAGCCGATCGCGACGAATGCGTTCTCCTCGGGGATCCCACGCACGGAGAGAATCCGTGCGCCTGCCGTCGGGATCGGCACCGCAACCGCCTGTCCCGCGCGATCGAGCGCATGGATCCGCACGACGCCATCCGTCTCCAGCGTCGCCACGTGGGTGCGATGCGGATCGACGAGCATCGCCCCGGCGCCCTGCCCCGCACGGGGATCGGTCGCGAGCGCCTGCGCGTTCGCGAAGCGGACCTGCGCTTCCCGGAACAACGGAAGGATCTCGCCCACCAGGAAGAACAGGATGCCGGCAAGGCTCGCCACGACCGCGAACCCTCCCGCGCGCACGACGACCGTTGCCACGCGATCCGCGACCCGGCGCCGCCGCGGCGTGCGCTCGATGCGCCCATCCCCGCGCGCGGGCGCGGGGATGGCGGAAGAAGACCGGGGCCCGGACTCGCGGCCGGACCCCGGATCCGGAAACGCAGTGCTAGTCAATCTTGCGAAGCTCCGCCTCGACGTGATTCGACTGCAGCGGCAGATACCCATCCTTCACGACAACATCCTGCCCCTCGCGCGAGAGCACGAAGCGCACGAACTCGCGCGTGAGCGCATCGAGCGGCGCATTCGGTGTCTTGTTCACGTAGATATACAGGAACCGCGCGAGCGGATAGCGGCCCGCATACACCTCGCTCGCATCCGTCGTCGCGAACGGCTCGCCCTCACCTTTCGCCAGGGCCACCGGCTTCACTGCCGAGGTGCGGTACCCGATCCCGCTGTAGCCGATGCCGTAGGCATCCGCTCCGATGCCCTGGACGACCGAAGCAGAACCCGGTTGCTCCTTCACGCTGTCGCGGAAGTCACCGCCGCACAGCGCGACCTCCTTGAAGTACCCATAGGTTCCCGATGCGGAGTTGCGTCCATACAGGCGGATGGGCCGGGCCGCGAACGATCCCGTGAGCCCCGCCTCGGCCCAGGTATCGATCGCTGCGTCGGCCCCGCAGCGCCGACCCTTCGAGAAGATCGCGTCCACCTGCGGGAGCGTGAGCTTCTCGATCGGGTTGTCCTTGTGCACGTACACAGCGAGCGCATCCACGGCCACGCGGATCACCGTCGGCGGATAGCCGAACTTCGCCTCGAAGGCGTCGATCTCGGTCGCCTTCATGGCGCGGCTCATGGGGCCGAGCTGTGCCGTGCTCTCGATGAGCGCGGGGGGAGCCGTCGAGGAGCCCTTGCCCTCGACCTGGATGCGAACTCCGGGATGGAGCTTGCCGAAGCCCTCCGCCCACAGCGTCATCAGGTTGTTCAGCGTGTCGGAGCCCACGGAGCTCAGGTTTCCCCGCACCTCCTCGCTCTTCTCGTAGGCGGAGATTCCGGGGTCCACGGAAACGGTCTGCGCGGAAGGAAGGCCAGGGGCCGCGAGCCCGATCACTACACCGAGCACTGCGATTCGTCGTCGAAGCATTTCGGAAGCACTCCTCGTTGGTTCGCGAGTAGAATGCTTCGGCCCGGTGGCGACGGGACGGCGCATTCGTGACATTTCGGTGACGAAGAGCGGCGCGCAGATTTCACCCATCCGTCACGGGATCGTCACCCACCTGCATACCGCGCGGCGTATTCTCGCTCGCCACGAGCCAGGCTCCCCTGGAGAGGAATTCGATGACGAGACCGGCCGACATCGCGATCGAGCTGCGGCGCATGATCCTGCGGATGGGCGACCTGTCGGAGGCGATCCTCGAGAAGGCGATCCGCTCCGTACGCGAGCGCAATGCCGGGCTCGCGGAGCAGGTCGAGGGCGAGGATCTCGAGATCGACCGGCTCGACGTGGCCCTCGACGAGGCGGTGCTACGAGGGCTCGCGCTCCAGGCACCCGTCGCCGAGGATCTCCGTACGATCTTCGCGATCAAGACCATGGCCACGGATCTGGAGCGCGTCGGCGATCTGGCGCGCAACATCGCCAAGGCGGCGCGCCGCCTGGCTTCGCGCCCCCGAACGGATCTCGTGGCGCGCCTCGAACCGCTCGAGCGCGCCGCCCAGGGCATGCTACAGCGAGCACTGGAGAGCTTCCGCGCAAACGACCCGGAGACGGCCCGACGCGTGATCGCGAGCGACGACGCGGTGGATGATCTGCAGGCCGAGCTCACCACCCAGCTCATCTCGGAGCTGGAGAGGAGCCCCGACTACGCCGCGCAGATCGTCGATCTCATCCTGATCGCCGAGAATGCGGAGCGGATCGCCGATCACGCCACGAACATTGCCGAAGACGTGATCCTCGTCGCCGAGGCTCGTAACGTGAAGCACGCCGAGAAGCTCGGACGCGCGGGCGGCAACGCGCCCCGCGGCTGACCGGATCGGCCCCCTCGTCCATCGCTCGGCGGGATAGGGGATGGGCGGCGAACCGCGGCTGCACCGTGCCTACGGAACGCCGCCCGAGGGAGGACGGTCTCGATCTCTCGCAATCAGGGCCGGATCACGTCCTGCCCCGGCTTCCACGAGCAGCCGCAGAGCTCACCCGTCTGCAGGGCATCGAGCGTGCGCAGGACTTCCTCCGGATTGCGGCCCACCTTCAGGTCGTGCACCGACGCGAAGCGGATGACGCCCTCGGGATCGACGATGAAGGTGGCCCGGAGACAGACGCCCGCATCCGGATGGAGGATGCCGAGCGCCTGCGAGAGGTCTCGCTTGATGTCCGAGAGCATCGGGAAGGGAAGCTTCTTCAGCGACGGGTGATTCTGCCGCCATGCGAGGTGCACGTACTCGCTATCCGTGCTCGCACCGAGGATCTGCGCATCGCGCTTCTGGAACTCGCCGTCGAGCGCGCCGAAGGCCTCGATCTCGGTCGGGCAGACGAAGGTGAAGTCCTTGGGCCAGAAGAAGTAGACCTTCCACTTCCCGGAATAGCTCTTGTCACCGATCTGCGTGAAGGCCTTCCCCGGGTCGGTGTCGACCACGGCGGTCAGGTGAAACTGCGGGAAGCGGTCCCCAACGGTCAGCATGGGCTTTCTCCTCTCTTCGAAGGGCCCCTCGGGGCCGTGTTGATAAGGAGAATCGCTCGTGGTGTTCAATATGTCCAATTCTATTATTTTCTCGATTCGATCACGATTCGTTATCCATTGGCAGATGGGCAGGAGCTGGAAATCTTCCGGCCCGTGTGAAGCAGTTCACAGCGCCAGGATCCCGCTCCGTCTATCGTTCCCGTCGTGAGCGAGCGATGCGGCGGGGGCGCCGCCCAGCTCGCGGCCAAGTCCTGACGAGGCCGACGAAGCAGCCCGCCCCGATCCGCCGGCCGGGACCAGACACTCCCTCTCCCTGGTTCCGGCAGCCAGCGCGAGCCCGCCCCTCTCCGGAGCTCCCTCCCCGGAGAGGGGCAACGGCCTGCCCGCTCTTGGACCTCGGCTATCTTCCCGCCCCGCGTCTGGTCCGCACAGGAGAGGGGAACCCGTCGATGGCCGCTCACGATCCATTCGATCGCAGCGCGCTGCTCGCACGCAATTCGATCTTCTCGCACCTGGAGCCCGGCGAGCTCGACGCCCTCGCCGCCATCTGCAAGCCCAAGCGATTGCGAGCCCGCGAGGTGCTGTTCCGCAAGGGAGACGAGGGGTTGCAGGCCTACGCCATCATGGGTGGGCACCTGAAGGCAACGATCGCCGGAGAAGACGGGAAGGAAGCGGTGCTGCGGATCATGCGCCCCGGCGAGATCGTGGGCGAGGTGGCGCTCTTCGACGGACATCCCCGATCGGCGACGGTGATCGCGATCGAGCCCTCGGACCTGCTCGTGATCCACCGGCGCGACTTCCTGCCCTTTCTCGAGCGCCACCCCAAGGTGGCGACGAAGCTGCTGCGCGAGCTCTCCGAGAGACTGCGTGCGGTGAGCTCGATCCTCGAGGACCGCCTGTTCCTGAACCTTCCTTCGCGTCTGGGGAAGAAGCTCCTGCAGCTCGCGGCGACCCACGGAAGCGAGGCCGGCGACGGCATGCGCATCGCGCTCAAGCTCTCGCAGCAGGAGCTCGGGGAGCTCGTGGGAACGAGCCGGGAGAGCGTGAACAAGCAGCTGCGCCAGTGGGCCGAGCAGGGGATCCTTTCGATGAGTCGCGGCGTGATCACGCTTCGCGACACCGCGACGCTGGAACGGCTGGCGGGCCTCGACGTCCTCTGAGCTCGCGAAGCATCCGATGTGCACAGCGCACGGGTTCAGCCGGCGGTGCCGAACCGCTCCCAGTACGACGCGAATGCCGCGCGCACGCGCGTGGCGTCGAGTCCGAAGTCCTCGAGCGTGTAGCCGTGCACGCCGTGCTTCTCGCGCGGGTTCCCGTCGAGGAAGTCTTGCATGCGACGCTTCGTTCCGGGCGCGAGCGACTCGCCGAAGTGCGCGTAGATCCGCTCGACGGTGCCGAGCGGATCCTTCATGAGGTCCGCGAAGCGCACATCGGTCACCTGCGTGCGGCGCTCCCCGAGGGAGGCCCGCACCCGCATGGCGCGATCGAGCGCATCGACCCAGCGCTCGAGCTCTTCCTCGCCCACTGCGCGCGCATCGACGCCATCGCTCCACGCCTGCCGCACGTGGTAGAGCAGGCTCGCCATCGATGGGATCACCTCGACGGGATCGCGATGCGTCTGGATGATCCGCGCGTCGGGGTACACCGCGAACAGGTCGGCCAGGTACGCCAGGTGATCCGGCGTCTTCAGCAGCCAGCGCTTCTTGCGGTATCGCGACTGCAGATGCTGCAGGAAGCGTCGATGCCCCTGGTAGGCAGGCACCATGGAGTGGCTCGCGATCCAGTCGTAGTAGGTCGGAACGTCGAACGTATACCAATACGATCCGCTCTGGAACTCGAGCGCCTTGATCACGATGCATTCCTCGGGAAGGCGTGCGCCCGTGGGATGGATCGCCTGCAGATTGGGGACGAAGCGCGACGTGGCATCGTACTGCCGGCACGCGCGCTCGATGCGCGGATCGGTCTCGTACGTCTCCGCTCGCGGCGGCGGACTCGGATCGAGGACCTCCCAGCCGAGCGGTGAGCGGTGGTCCGGATCCCGCGCGAGCAGGTTGTAGAGCAGGGTCGTCCCCGTGCGAGGCAGACCGAGGATGAACCACGGCTCCTTCACCTCTTCGCGCTCGAGCTCGGGATGCTCGTTGCGATAGGCCACGAGCGCGAGACGACGCGCGAGGTCTTCCTGGACGAGCGAGCGCGCGACGACGCGGCCGAACGTCGTGAGCTTCGCTTCCCGATCGAGCGAGCGCACGAGCACGCGAAAGGGCTCCGCGAAGGACGGATCGCCGAAGTCTTCGCGCTTCGTCGCGCGTACGGCCGCACGCATCAGTGCGTCGGGATCGAGCTGCGGGCGTGCCCCCACGAGTCGCTCCATCCTGCGCCCCGCCGCGTTGAGTGCCCGCATCCAGAGCGGCCGATAGGCCGGCATCAGCGCCATGTCGCCCCCTCCTCGTGACGCAGACGGCGATCGCACACGAGCTCGTTCCTCAACGCTCCCGCAGCGTCGGCCAACGGTAGTCTCCCCGGAGGAACTCTGGGCGTGGCTGGTACAGGCGCAAGAGCAGGAAGTATTCGTCCTGCGACGTCGGAAGCCAATTCGACTCGCCCTCTTCCGGAGGATCCGGCTGGAGGTAGAGATCGAGAGAGCCATCGTCGTTCCAGTGCAAACCCTTCGTGCGATCGCCGATGCTGTAGCGCTGGATGGGGTTCTCGATGAGGTCGTAGTCGCTCGTCCGATAGGCGCTGAGCGACCAGAACGCGTCCACCGGGGGCAGCGCACCTGCGTCGAAGTGCAGCACGTAGCGCTTGCTCCCGGAGAGCGGGATTCCGGAATCGTCCTGGTGCAGCGTCGCGTAGACGTTCTCCTCGGGCACGTTCGCCTGCGTGCCCGAGAGCACCACGAGAGCGCGAATCAGATAGCTGTACCCGTACCGGCCCACCTGCAGGGAGTACTGCCAACCGGGCATGCGGCCCGGACGCAGCAGCGCACGGATCATCCGGTGCCCGTTTCCGATCGCCTTCTCGAGCCCGGCCCGTGTCGCGGGATCCAACTTCTCCGGATCGAACTCGACGTTCGGCCCGACGCCGATCCGATCGAGCTGCGCAAGGAAGGACGCCTCTCCCGGCGCCGGGGGAGTCTGCCGCAGGAACTCGTTCAGCCAGTCGAAGAAGGCAAGGGAGTGCCGGGGATCGATGCCGGGGACACCGGGCGGTGGCGGCACCTCGGCGACATCGCTCGCCGCCACCTTCGCCCGCCGGATCGAGAACTTCTCGACGAGCGCGTTGGCACGCGGGAGATCCTCGGAGCCATCCACGAGGAGGCGGCCCAGGATGTACCCCTGGTGCGTGGCGAGGCGAACCGGGTGCATCCCCTCCGGAGCCGTACCGCGATAGCTCGGCCCGTACACGAAGACCTCCGTCTCCTTCGTGCCGGTCGTGCGACGTCCCGTGTGCGTCGTCTCGGAGAACAGGTCCGCGATGGCGAGCGTGTAATAGCGGTCGCTCGTATCGGGCGCATGCACGATGACCGGTCCCTGCGACAGATCGAGCCACGCCGTGAAGTAGACGGTGTCGTTGTTGGGCGCGCGGACTCCCGCCATCGTGCCCGGAGACGCGAGACGCCCGAAGCGATAGAAATCATTGTAGGGCGCATACACGGCCGCGGGTCTCGCAGCATTGGTCTCTGCGTGCATGCGAAACAGGGAATCGACCACGGGGTAGCCGTAGACATACGCCTGCACGGCGGCGGCATAGACGAATTGCTCGCGCAGCCACGCCGCCTCGCGGAGGGCCGACTCCGCGGCATCCACCGCGCCCGGCGCGCTCGGTGTCTCTTGCGCCACCGCCACCCCGGCGGTGCCCCCCACGAGAATCCAGCCGGCGACGACGATCGCCTGTACCCCACGCTTCATGCGAGCCCCCTCCCTCCCGGGGACTCCTCCCCGGCACTGCCCCGCAGCCTCTCCTCCGGCAAATCCTTCTCCATCGGAGCGATCCGGGCCACGCAGCGGGAGTCAGTCTATACGCAGCGGCAGGCCGTTGCCCATCGGGATCCGCTCGCGGTCGGCTCGACGAGCGAGCAATGCTCGCGCTCACGCGCTCGCGAGCCACGCGAACACGGCGGCTCCCAGGAGCACGAGCGCTCCGAGCATCCACACGAAGCGACGGATTGCGAGATGACGCATCGCAGATCCTCTACACGATCTCGAAGCGCTCGCAGTGGATGCGTGCCGCAGGCACACCGGCGGCGCGCAGGCCGACCTCGACACCATCCATCATGGGCCCGGGACCGCACACGAAATAGTGAGCCCCTGCGGCGTGCAGATCGAGCCGGCGTTCGAGCACCTCGCGTGTTACGTGGCCCGTCTCGCCGGTCCATCCCGGAGGCGGCTTCTCGAGCACGTGGATCACCTCGAGCACGAGCGCGGAGCGCAGGCCCTCGATCTCGTCGCGAAACACGGCCTTGTCGAGCGTCTCGCTGCCATGCACGAGCGCAAACGCCCGCCGATCCCCGCGATCGCGAAACGTCCGCAACATGCTCATCGCGGGCGTGATGCCGATGCCACCGGCGATGAACACCACGGACGCGGCATCGATCCCGTCGACGGTGAAGTTGCCGTAGGGTCCCTCGAGATGGGCACGCGCTCCGGGTGAGAGGTGACCCACGCTCCGCGTGAAGTCACCGAGCTCCTTCACCGTGAGCTCCATGCGATTCGAGATCTCGGCGCTCGATGCGATCGTGAACGGGTGCTGCTGCAGCGAGAACGCGGACGCGCCGAGCGTCATCCACACGAACTGGCCCGGTGCAAAGCGCAGCCCCTCGTGCCCCTCGGCTTCGAACACGAGGGTCCAGACGCGCTCGCACTCGAAGCGCACCTCCCGCAGCCGCCACGGGCGTCGCTGGATCGCCAATGGGCGAATCCCGCGCGAATACAAGAGGAGCAGAAACGCCCCGCCCGTCATCGCGATCCAGATCGCGCGCCGCCACGGCTCCGACACGTAGTATCCCACCCTCATCACGTGGGCGAGTCCGATCAGGAGCGCGTAGCTTGCGAGCAATGCGTGCCCGAGCCGCCACCGCTCGTATGCGATCCCGAGCCGCTTGCGCGCGAGCGGGAGCACCCATAGCAGAGCCACCGCGACGATGGCCCCTCCGAGTGCGACCGAGCGAGGCAGGTTCACGCGCGGATCGAGGAACGATAGATAGCGAGGCTGCGCCGCAATCAACACGAGAGGATGCGCGAGCACGAACGCGCCGCCGATCAGGCCCGCCTGCCGGTGGACCTGCATCAGATCGTCGAGGCCGAGCCCGCGACCGATCCAACGGAAGCGCGCCGTGAGCGCGAACTGCAGCCCCATCATCGCGAGCCCCGCAAACCCGAGCCCGATGCCGAGCTCGACCCCGAAGCTGCGACCGCCCGCCGACGTTCGCACGAGCGCAAGCGCAAGCGGTGCGAGCGCCAGCGACAGATACACCCCCGCCCAGAACAGGCCACTGCGCGTGCGAGGATCACGACGGGACACGAGTGGACTGCACCAGCCGGAGGTCGAGGAGCCCTACGCGTAGGAACTCCCTCCTACCGCTCCCAGAAACGCCACCACTTCCGGCGTTGCTCGCGCGATTCCTGTCCCTGCTCGGAGCCCTTGCCGAGCTCCTTCTGCTCCTGCTCCATCTTGCGTTCGCGCTGCTTCTCGAAGCCGGGCGCCCCCTCCGGCCCCTTCGCGCCGTCTTCGCCCTCGCGAAGTCGCTCCTCGGCGCGCTCGCGCGCCCGCTGCTTCTCCTCGGCTGCCTCGGCCTCGTGCTCGCGGCGCTCCTCCTCGGCGCGCTCGCGCGCCTTCTTCTCCGCACGATCGCGCTCTGCACGCACCCCATCCTCGATCCGGTCGGCTCCGCGCTCCATGCGTGGCCCCGGTGCCCCGCCGCCTCCGGAACGACCCGACTGCGCCTGTGCGAGACCCGCCGGCCCCAGTGCCCCCAGCAGCAGGACTGCCGCCAGACCCGTACCCGCAGCTCGCATCGAAGACACCCTTGGCGCGACTCCCGTCGTGGCTCGTCTCATTGCGTGGCCTCCTCCTCCTGGGTGGAATCCAACCCTGGCGCGCGGAGCGGAAACGCCCCCTCGCGATCGGGTCCATTCTCGCACAGCCGCATCGGAAGCGGTCACCTCTTCGCGGCAACCCGTTCATGGACTCTTCACGATTCGATCAACACCACGTGGAGCTCACGCGGACCGTGCACGCCGCGGGTGAGGATCATCTCGATGTCGGCGGTGCGGCTCGGACCGGTGACGAAGGTGATCGCGCTTGCCACCGCGTATCCATCCCGATGCATCCCCTCGAAGAGCTCGTGCAGATCGGTCACCAGCGCGCTCGCGCGCAGCACGGCGATGTGCACGGGGGGCAGGAGCGAGATCGAGCGCGGATGCGCGGGCCCGTGCACGAGCACGATCGTCCCCGACTCGACGATGCCATGGTCGGCCGGTCCGATGCCGACTTCGGCCGCTGCACATCGCGCGCGAAGCGCGGAGACGCCGACGGACTCATCGGCGACACACACCTCGATGTCGCCGTGCGCGAGCTGCGCAGCGACATCCGGAATCCCGGTCGCGGCGGCGCAGACGACCTCGCGTGCGCCGGCTTCGCGCACGAGCGCGACGATGCGTGCTCGGGCCTCGTCTTCGTCGCCCACGCGCCAGACCATCGCTCCAGCCGCCGCGGCTTCGCGCGCGAAGCCCTCGATCCGCCCCACGAGCCAATCGGCCGCACTAGCCACGGCGCGCGCTCCACCGCTCCCGGAAGGTCTGCCGCGGCGGATCCGGCAGCACACGCGCACGCGCCCACGAGGAGAGACCCGGAAGCCGCGCCGCCCAAGCGCTGCGCAGCAGGAAGCGCACGAGACGACCCGATGCGCGGTAGAGCGCGGGATGCGACATCACGACGCCGACGACGCGCGCCATCGCCCGCTCGGTCGCACCCGCGAGCCGATCGCGCACGGCTCCGCGTGCCGCGTGGATCGCGCGCTCGCGCTGCGTCACGAGAAGACGCGGCAGATCGATCCGCACCGGGCAGACGTCGCGGCACGCGCCGCACAGCGTCGACGCGAAGGGCAGCGCTCCCGCGCGATCGTACCCCACGAGCGTCGGATCGATCACCGCCCCGATCGGCCCCGGATAGACCCACCCATATGCGTGGCCCCCTGCGCGGCGATACACCGGGCAGACGTTGAGACACGCACCGCAGCGGATGCACCGAAGCGACTCGCGGAGCTCCGGATCCGCGAGCAGTCGCGAGCGGCCGTTGTCGAGCACGACGAGATGCAGCTCCTCGGGACCGTCGAGCTCGCCCGCGCGGCGGGGGCCGCGGAGCAGCGAAACGTAGCTCGACATCTTCTGCCCGGTGGCGCTGCGCGCGAGGAGCCGCAGCAGCACGCAGAGCGCGGCGAGATCGGGAATCACCTTCTCCATGCCCATCACCGCGATGTGACAGCCGGGCAAGGTGGTGGTGAGCCGCGCATTGCCCTCGTTCTCGACGATCACGAGCGTTCCCGTCTCGGCCACCGCGAAGTTCACGCCGCTCACGCCGACGTCCGCCGCGAGGAAGGCCGCGCGCAGCCGCTCGCGCGCCTCGCGGGTGAGCGCCTCGGGATCGGTCGTGCGAGTCGTGCCGTGCGCGTCTGCAAACAGATCCGCGATCTGCTCCCGGCTCTTGTGGATGGCCGGCGCGATCAGATGGGAGGGCTTCTCTCCCGCGAGCTGCAGGATGTATTCACCGAGATCCGTCTCGACACGCTCGATTCCGGCGCCGAGGAGCGCACGGTCGAGATCGATCTCCTCCGTCGTCATCGACTTGCTCTTCACGGCGAGCCGGGCGCCGCGCGCGCGCGCGATCGTGAGCACGATCGCGCAGGCATGCGCGGCGTCGCGGGCCCGGTGCACCACACCTCCTGCACGCTGCACGTTGCGCTCGAGCGAGTCGATCAGGGCATCGAGCCGCTCGAGCTTCCCTTCCTGGATGTCCCGCGCGCGATCGCGCAGCGCCTCGCCATCGATCCAATCCGCGAAGGCCGCGCAGCGACCGTCCGCCATGCGCCCGGTGGCGCGAGCGATCGCACCCTGCAGCTCGGAGTCCGCCAGGGCTTGCCGGGCCGCGCGTGCGAAGTCCCGCCCCTGCGCGCCCATGCGACGTCAGACCCCGCCCGCCAGAAGCTCCGCGACGTGCACGACGCGCAGCCCCGCGCGCCGGCGCGCGGCTCCTCCCGCCAGGTGCGCGAGGCAGCCGGCGTCCGGAACCGCGAGCACATCGGCGCGGCTTCGCTCCACCGCGGCGAGCTTGTCGCACATCATCGCACCCGACAGCTCGGGAAGCTTCACGCTGAAGGCGCCGCCGAAGCCACAGCAGGTGTGCGCATCGTCGAGAGCGACGAGATCGATGCCCGGAATGCGCGCGAGCAGACGCTCCGCCGCACCGGAGGCGCCGAGCTCGCGCAGCAGATGACACGAGGGGTGATAGGCGACACGTCCGGGAAACGGATGGCGAGGCACGAAGCCGCGCGCGTCGAGGATCTCCGCGAGCTCGAACGTACGCGAGGCGACGGCCGACGCCCGCGATGCCCACACGGGATCGCCTGCGAAGAGCTCGCGGTAGTGCACGCGAACCATGCTCGCGCACGACCCCGACGGGGCCACCACGAGGGGATGGGGTTCGAAGACCTCGACGAAACGCTGCGCCAAGCGGCGGGCCTCGCCGCGATGTCCCGCGTTGTGGAGCGGCTGCCCGCAGCAGGTCTGCGCCTCGGGAAACTCCACGCGGAAGCCGGCCTGCTCGAGAAGCGTCACCGACGCCTCTCCGACGCGCGGAAAGATCTGGTCGACCAGACAGGTGACGAAGAGCGCAGCCGTCGGCATCGCCATCTCACAGGAAACCCCGAGTGCGGTATATCCGGAAGCACTCGCAGCGGCAAGCGGCGCGCCCAACCCCGCCATCGAAGATCACCTTCAGTCGCGCGGGCGGTCCAACCGATCCACGGGGCGAGTGCGACCTGCTCGCGCGCCACTCACACCCGCATGCCGAAGGAGACCGGAAACGGCGCGCGCGGCCGAGCAGGCAGCTTCGCACCCCGTCGAATGAAGAGCTGGAGCTTCCCTCTCGAGCGTTACGTGGATTGGTGGATCGCCCCCGCGGTCCTCGCCGAGGGGGGAGTACGGCTCTTGCGTGCGCGGATGATCGTGGGGATGGCGCTCACCGGGATCCCGATTCCCTTGGTGCTCGCGATCGCCGATGGGCTCTTCACCCCCGTCGATCACCAGCTGCTTCCGCCCGTGGTCGGCCTGCTGGTGGCTCCCGTGCTCCTGCTCGAGCTGCTCGTGATGAAGATCGCCGGCCGGGTCCACGCAGCCGGCTCGATCGGAATGGCCCTCGCGACGGCCGGCATCACCTGGAGCATCTACGTCTCCGGCGGCTTCGGCTCCCCTGCCCTGGTGTGGCTGCTCCTGCTGCCGGTCATGGGCGTCACCATCGGAGGCGCTCGCAGCGCAATCCTCTGGTCCGCCATCGCCATCGCGATCGTGGGCGCGTTCTACACGGGGGCCGATCCGATCCTGCCGCCTCACCTCCCCGAGCCTTCGCCGGCGCACCCTTCGACGTATCTGGTCCACATCATCGGGATGGTGACCCTGCAGGGGTTCCTCAGCTTCGTCCATGTGCTCACGACGGAGCGCTCCTACGATGCACTCGGCAAGCTCACCGACGAGGCGCGGACCGCGAGCCGCGCGAAGAGCGAGTTCCTCGCCAACACGAGCCACGAGCTACGCACGCCGATGACGGCGATCCTTGGCTACACGGAGATGTTGCTCCGCAACGAGGATCTCGCCGAGGACCCCGCGCGACGCGCGGATTTCCTGCAGACCATCCAGCGCAACGGCCGTCACCTCACCCATGTGCTGAACGACGTGCTCGACCTGTCGCGCATCGAGGCAAATCGGCTGGAGCTCGAGCGGCAACCCGTCTCTCCGCGCGAGCTGGTGCGCGAGATCGAGTCGCTCTTCGCACTGCGCATGCAAGAGAAGGGACTCGCACTGCGCACCGACGTCTCGAGCGCCGTCCCCGATCGGGTGCACGCCGACCCGATGCGGCTGCGACAGGTCCTGGTGAACCTGGTAGGCAATGCGCTGAAGTTCACCGCCGCCGGGGAGATCGTGATTCGCGCCGGCGCCGAGTGCGCCGGCGATCCCTCCCGGATCTGGTTCGACGTATGCGATACCGGACCGGGAATTCCCGCCGAACGCCTCCAGGCCATCTTCGAGCCCTTCACCCAGGTCGACGCCTCCACCACACGCACCCACGGCGGCAGCGGCCTCGGCCTCACGATCAGCCGCCGGCTGTGCCGGCTGATGGGCGGGGAGATCGAGGTCACGAGCGAGCCGGGCCGCGGAAGCACGTTCCGCATCCATCTCCCGGTCGAACAGGTGACCAAGAGCTCCGCCCCCTCGCGCACCTCCGCGGACGCGGCTCCGGGGTCGCCTCGGATTCGCCCCGGAACGCGGGTGCTCCTGGTCGAGGACGGACTTGACAACCAGCGGCTGATCCGGCTCATCCTGGAGCGCGCCGGCACCACCGTTGCGCTCACCGAGAATGGAGCGCTGGCCGTCGACGCCATGCAGGGCGCCCTGCAGGCGGGAACGCCCTTCGACGTCGTGCTCATGGACATGCAGATGCCCGTGATGGACGGCTACGAGGCCACGCGTCGGATCCGCGACATGGGCTACACGGGGCCGATCCTCGCACTCACCGCGCACGCGATGTCCGACGATCGCGCGCGCAGCCTCACCGCGGGCTGCGACGAATACCTCGCGAAGCCCATCCAGCGCGATGATCTGATCTGCGCCGTGGCCCGATTCACCGCGCAAGCGAAGCCGCTCTCGGACGACTGAGGAATCTCGGCGGCTCCGGCCCCGGGCTGATATGATGCGGGCCGGAGGAGAGCGACGTGATCCGCACCGTCGAGCCCCGCGTGTGGGCGTTCGATATCGAATGGATTCCCGATCCCCTCGCCGGCCGCCTGCTGCTCGATCTTTCCCACGGCGAATCGAACGAGCGCATCTTCGAGGCGATGTGGCAGGCGGGCGGGGCCACGGACGAGGATCCGACGCCGTTCCTCAAGCTCATCCAGTGTCGCGTGGTATCGATCGCCGCCGTCGAGCGGCGCGCCCGGTCCGACGCAGAGGTGAGCCTGCGCCTGCTGTCGCTGCCCCGCGACACGGGCGATCCTGAGCAGGCCCGCGAGGCGAGCGTGATCGGTACGTTCCTCGACGCGCTCGGCCAGCACCGCCCCCAGCTCGTGGGCTTCCACTCGCTGCCCTCGGATCTCAAGATCCTGATCCAGCGCGGGGTCGTGCTCGGCCTGTCCGCTCCGGGCTTCTGCCAGCGCCCCGACAAGCCCTGGGAGGGGATCGACTACTTCGCCCGCGACAGCCGGCACAACCTCGACCTGAAAGAGCTGCTCGGCGGCTTCGGCAAGGCGTCGTTCTCGCTGCACGAGATCGCCGTGCAGTCGGGCATCCCGGGCAAGATGGACATGGATGGGAACGACGTCGCCCGCCAGTGGCTCGACGGAGGTCTGCGGCGCATCGTCGACTACAACGAGCTCGACGCGCTCACCACCTATCTGGTGTGGCTGCGCGCGGCACACTTCGCCGGACGGTTCACCCGCGATCAGTACGAGATCGAGCAGGAACGCGTGCGCGAGCTGCTCGAAACGGAGAGCGCGACTCCGGGGCGCAGCCATCTCGAAGCCTATCGCAAGGAATGGGATCGACTGCGCTCCCTGGTCGAGCAGAGGAGCTAGCCCATGCGCGGATTCGCGCTTCGGACGCTGATCGTGGCCGTCGGGTTGTGGATCGCCTCCGCGATCGTTCCCGGCATGCGCATCGAGGGAGCGGCGACGCTCGTGCTCGGCGCGATCCTGCTCGGTGTCGTGAATGCCGTGGTGCGTCCAGTCGCGATCCTGCTCACGCTCCCGCTCACGATCGTCACCCTCGGCCTGTTCCTGCTCGTCGTGAATGCGGCGATGCTCGGGCTCGTCGCCGCGCTCCTCGAGCGATTCACGATCTCGGGCCTGCTTCCGGCCGTGGCCGGATCGATCGTCGTGAGCGCGACGGGCTGGCTCGCCTCCTGGTACGTCGGCCCGACGGGCCACTTCGAGCGGATCGTCGTGGAGCACGAGCGCAGGTGAGCTCCCCGGGGAACCCTCTCGCGAAGCCACCTCTCGACGAGGATCGCATCCAGACCCTCTGCCTCCTGATCCTGTCCGCGGTGGCCATCGGATTCGTCCTGCACTGGCTACGCGGGGTGATGATCCCGTTCGTGCTCGCACTGTTCATCGCGATCGCCCTGGGGCCGGTGGTGAGTCTGCAACGGCGCTGGCTGCGCTTCCCCCACTGGCTCGCGGTGCTCGACACGATGATCCTCGCCTTGCTTCTACTCGGCGCCATCGCGGCGCTCGTCTCCGCCTCGGCGGCGGAGCTGCTCCAGAACGCCGACACGTACCAGGCGAAGGTGCGCGCGCTCGCAGAGCGGATGATCCTCGGGCTCGAGCTCGAGCGCTTCGGGATCGATCCGCGCACCGAGATGCAGCAGATGACCTCGACGGTGATCGGGACCATCGGACGCGTGCTCGTTGGCGCCACGAACGCGATCCTCGACGTGATCTCACAGGGTCTGCTCGTGCTGATCTTCGTGGTGTACCTGCTCATCGCGCAGACATCGGATCCACGGGATCGCAGCGATACGAGGCGGCAGATCCACTCGCAGGTCCATCGCTATCTGGCGACGAAGATCGCTGCGTCGGCGATCACGGGCCTGCTCGTCGGGGTCATCCTCGGAGTGCTCGGTATCGATCTGGCGCTCGTGTTCGGGCTGATGGCGGCCCTGCTCAACTTCATCCCGAACCTCGGCTCCATCGTCGCGACGATCCTCCCCGTGCCGGTCGTGCTCATGAGCCCGGACGTCTCTGCGCTCACCGCCGTCCTGGCCATCGCGCTGCCCACCGCCGTGCAGTTCACGATCGGCAACGGAATCGAGCCGCGAATCACCGGAGGGTCGCTCGATCTGCATCCGATCACGGTGCTCCTCTCCCTCATCGTGTGGGGCATGCTCTGGGGCGTGGTCGGCATGCTGCTCGCTGCGCCCATCACGGCGGTGATGCGCATCCTGTTCGCCAGGCTGGACCACACCGCGCCGCTCGCCGAGCTGCTCGCCGGTCACATGCGACGGAAGTAGGCCCACGCGTCACGGGCCGATTCAGCCGAACGCGCGAAGCGCCGACAGCGAGATCATGCGCAGCTCCGATCCGCAATTCCCTGCACTCCTTCTCGAAGAGCTGCACGCGCACCCGGCCGGCATCTCGGAGCACCGCCTCCTCCGGGCGCTGGCGCAACGGGGTGTCGAGGATCTCGCAGCAGGTCCACCCGGCGACGCGCTCGCCCTGTTCCGTCGCCACTTCCGGCTCTTCCACGCGCTGTACCGCCTGCGCAGCGAGCTTCGCACCGCAGGGACGTTCGATCTCGACATCCACTGCCTGTCCGTGCGATTGAGGCCCCACGCGGTCGAGTCCACGACACTGCCCGAGCTCGAGGACCGGCTCGCAGCGTACTACCTGGATACGTCGGCCCTGGAGCGCACGACGGCAGAAGAAGCCCAACGGCTCGTCGACTCGGGCTTCGCTGCGGTCCTTCGCCTGGGGCGCCGCGAGGATGCGCTCGCCGTGCTCGGCCTGCGCGATCCGGTGAGCGACGACGAGATCCGCCGCCGCTATCGCTCCCTCGCGCATCGCTACCATCCCGATCGAGGCGGCTGCGTGCAACGCTTCCAGGAGCTCGGCCAGGCGATGGCGGAGCTTCGCACGTAGGCGCGCGCGCCCGTTCTCCCTCCGCGGCTCCTTCGTGGCAGAATCCACTCCGGAAGGGGACGCACTCATGGCCATGCCCGGGCACATCGGCGTGATCGACCTCATGGTCGGCATTCCGAGCGAGGATCCGAGCCAGTGGTACGACTTCCTGCGGCCCCTCCTGCTGGACACGGAGAGCCTCACCCAGTTCCGGATGCCCGCGGAGTACATGTTCCGCAACATCCCCCGGTTCCGGCCGGGACAGGATCCCGTACGGGCCGTCCTCGACGAGATGGATCGCTTCGGCGTCGAGCGGGCGATGATCGGGGTGGCGCCGGGCCACGAGGTCGCGCTGCGCGCACTCCGCGAGCATCCCGAGCGCTTCTTCGGGAGCTACGAGGTGAATCCCAACCGCGGCATGGAAGAGGTGCGCACGCTCGCCGCGCTGCATCGCGACGTGGGGGTGAAAGCGGCCACCGTATTTCCTTGCGGGCTCGTCCCGCAGGTCCCCATCAACGACAAGAAGCTCTTCCCCATCTACGCGAAGTGCGTGGAGCTCGAGATTCCCATTTGCGTGTGCGCGGGTGTCCCCGGCCCGCGCATCCCCATGGCGCCGCAACACGTCGAGCTCATCGACGAGGTATGCTGGTTCTTCCCGGAGCTCTCCTTCGTGATGCGCCATGGCGCCGAGCCGTGGACGGACCTCGCGGTGAAGCTCATGGGAAAGTGGCCCAACCTGTTCTACTCGACGAGCGCCTTCTCGCCCCGCGCCTACCCGAGGGCGATCGTCGACTACGCGAACGGACGCGGCGCAGACAAGATCCTCTACGCGGGCTACTTCCCCATGGGGCTATCGCTGGAGCGGATCTTCGCGGAGCTCGCCCACGTGCCATTGCGCGACGAGGTATGGCCGAAGTTCCTGCGGGAGAATGCGCTACGCGTGTTCCGCCTGGATTCCTAGCTCGGGTGCCGCGATCCCGCGGCGCGATGGGTGCGAGACACGAACGAGAGCCGAGGAGACACCGAAATGCGACGAATGGACAACAAGGCGGTGCTGGTCACCGGCGCTGGATCGGGCATCGGCCGCGCGAGCGCCGTGCGACTGGCCGAAGAGGGCGCAAGCCTGTTCCTCACGGACGTGAACATCGAGGGCCTCGAGGAGACGGCGCGGCACACCCGCCAGATCGGCGCGAAGACCGGGACGATGCGCTGCGACGTGAGCGACGAGTCGGCCACGAAGGCGAGCGTGGACGCTTGCGTGGGCGAGCTCGGCCGCATCGACGTGCTGTGCAACATCGCCGGCATGCAGCTCTGGGCGAAATCACACGAGGTCACGCGTGCAGACTGGGATCGCGTGCTCGCGGTGAACCTCACGGGCACGTTCCTGATGTGCCGGGACGCCATCCCTCACCTGCTCGAGACGCAGGGCGCGATCGTGAACATGGCCTCGACGGCGGGTCTCGCGGGACTGCCGTGGTCACCCCACTACTGCGCATCGAAGGGCGGCGTGCTCGCGCTCACGCGCGCGCTGGCCGTGGAGTACGGAAGACAAGGGCTGCGCGTGAACGCGATCTGCCCCGGCTCGATCGCGACGGGCATGACACAGGGGATCCGCTTCCCCGAGGGCGTGGACTTCTCGCTCATCGAGCGCGCGCAGACCTTGGATCGCCAGTTCCGCGGACCCGAGGTGATCGCGGCGGCCGTGGCCTTCCTCGCCTCGTCGGATGCAGCCCATGTGAACGGCGAGCACATCCGCGTCGACTCGGGAACGCTCGCCTGAGCCGTCACGGCCTCGCCGCATGAAGATCGTCACCTGGAACGTGAACTCGGTGCGCGCGCGCGAGCAGCGCCTGCTCGCGCTGCTCGCGCGTCACGATCCCGACGTCGTCTGCCTGCAGGAGACGAAGGTCGTCGCCGAGGGCTTTCCCGTCGAGGCCTTGCGCGCGGCGGGCTACGAGTCCTGCGTCGTCGGGCAGAAGACGTACAACGGGGTCGCCATCCTGGCGAAGCGGCCGCCGCGCGACGTCGTGGCCGGCTTCGCGGACGGCGAAGAGGAGGCGGAGGCGCGACTCGTCTCTGCCACCGTCGAGGGCGTTCGGGTGATCTGCGCCTACGTGCCCAACGGAAAGGAAGTAGGGAGCGAGAAGTACGCCTACAAGCTCGAATGGCTCGAGCGGCTGGGCCGCTTCCTCGCGCGTCAGGACCCGAGCGCTCCGCTCGTTCTCGTCGGTGATTTCAACGTGGCGCCCGAGGATCGCGACGTGCACGATCCTGCGGCGTGGGAGGGCCGGATCCTGTGCAGCGAGCCGGAACGAGCCGCGCTGCGTCGCGCGCTCGGCACGCGGCTCGTGGATGCCTTCCGCCACCTGCATCCCGACGCCGTGCAGTTCACCTGGTGGGACTACCGACAGCTCGCGTTCCCGCGCAACCAGGGTCTGCGCATCGATCAC
>CAZOTO010000026.1:0-29119 GCA_964582775.1 uncultured Myxococcales bacterium | reverse complement strand
TCGGAGGAGGGATCCGCATGGGAGATCGACCCGCCGATCGTGCCGCGATTGCGGATCTGCGGATGGCCGATCAAACAGACACCCGCGTGCAGCAGCGGATTGCGGCGCTTCACTGCGTCGGAGAACTCCACGGCGCGCTCCGTCGTCATCGCCCCGATCGCGAAGCCGTCGCCCTCCTCGCGGATGTACTCGAGGCCCTGCACGTGACGCAGATCGATCAACAGCTCCGGCCGGGCCATCCTCATGTTCAGCAGCGGCACCAAGCTCTGGCCGCCCGCCAAGAGCTTCGCCTCGCCATCGTGCTTCTGGAGCAGCGCGACGACCTCCTGGATCGTCGTCGGTGCCACGTAGTCGAACGGAGCCGGCTTCATCGAGATCCCTTCCCTGACGCTGCGCTCGAGGCCGTGCCCGAGCCCGGCACCCTCCTCGTGGGGCGCCGATGGGACGGCAGCAGCGGAGATTGGCGTCGGACCCGTGCCGTGTCGCACCGTGATCCGAGCGAAGCCCTAGGATACCGCCGTTCTCCGCCCCTGTCCCCGTGATCCACCGGATTCGCAGGGACCGCGGCCGGGCGCCCGGTCCACCCGCGGGCGAGCGGAACGACCCCAGTCTGCGAAACGCGAACCCGCGGGCCGTGGAGATCCCCGGCCCGGCAAGGATCCTCTCGGGATCGCAGCCGGTTGACGAATCGCCGTCGAGCGGGATCATGTCGCGAGCTTCGAGCACGGTACATCGAGGAGACGGTCGGATGAGTTGGACGCAATGGCGCAGGGTCGAGGGCGCGGGCTTCGAGTTCGCGGAGATCCTCTACGAGAAGAAGCACCACGCGGCGCTCGGCGGCGGGATCGCGCGCGTCACCTTCAACAAACCCGACAAGATGAACACGCTCACGCTGTCGACGGTGGACGAGATGTTTCGCGCCTTCTACGACGCGAACCACGATCCCGAGATCGGCGTGATCGTCATCGCGGGGGCCGGGAAGAACTTCGGCGCCGGCGGCGACGTGGAGTGGGAGAAGTGGGGACTCCGCGAGGCGTTCTACTTCCGCTATCCCCACAACCGGCTGGTCCGGCAGTCCCGCAAGCCCGTGATCGCCCAGGTGCAGGGCTATTGCATCGGCGGACACAATCACCTGGCCTACATCTGCGACTTCACGATCGCCGCGGACAACGCGAAGTTCGGCCAGGCGGGCCCCAAGGTCTCGAGCCCTGCCGACGGCTTCTTCGTGCCCTACCTCACCAAGGTGATCGGCGCGAAGCGCGCGCGGGAGATGTGGATGCTCTGCCGCAAGTACACCGCCGACCAGGCGCTCGCGATGGGGCTGGTGAACTCGGTCGTTCCGCTCACCGAGCTCGAGGCCGAGGTGGATCGCTTCTGTGAGGAGCTGCTCGAGAAGAGCCCGGGCTGCCTCGAGATCCTGAAGGCCGCCTTCGACCAGGAGATGGAGGGCTACCTCGAGTCGGGCGTGATCTCGGGCCAGTTCTATCCCGACTGGTTCGACATGCCCGAGGGCAAGGAGGGCGCCGCTTCCTTCACCGAGAAGCGCAAGCCGCGCTTCTGGGAGCTGCGCCTGCGCGAGGCCGAGATGCGCCGCACCCTCATGGAGCGGTACGAGGCGGAGCAGAAGAAGTAGGCCGCGACGTAGATGGTGTGCAGCGCGGGCTAGCCCTGCTTGCGCTTGCGCCGGCGCTCCTCGCGTAGCCGCTCGATGTCCTCGTGGGTGGCGGCGGCGCCTGCAGCCGTGAGCGTCCCGAGCTCCCCCTCGCCATAGCCGAGCTCGGTCAGGATCTCGCGCGTGTGCTCGCCATGCAGGGGCGGGTGCAGACGGACACTTCCCGGTGTACCGTGCAGGTGGATCGGGACACCGGTCACCTTCACGCTCCCGAGCGTGGGGTGCGGAACCGACTGGATCATGGCGTTGTGGAGGATCTGCGGATCCTCGACGACCTCGGGGACCTCCTTGATGGGGGCCGTGAGCACGTCGGCCGCGATCAGCCGCTCGACCAGCTCCTCGCGCGGATAGCGCGAGGTCCGCGCCGCGAGCCGCCCCTCGAGCTCCTCTTGATTCGCGAGCCGCGCCTCGACGTGATTGAAGCGCGGATCGTCGGCCAGATCGAGCTCGAGTGCCTTGCACAGATGCCGAAAGAACTTGTCCGACGGGCATGTGATCACGACGCTCTTGCCGTCCGCGGTGGGGAAGATCCCGGAGGGCGAGAAGTACTGGCTGCGATTGCCCGTCTTCGGCGGGTTCTCGCCGGCGTTGAGCACGCTGCCGATGTTGCTCGCCTGCGCGTGCACGACGGCGTCGAGCAGGGAGATGTCGATGCGCTGCCCCTGCCCCGTCTTCTCGCGCACGTAGAGGGCGGTGAGCGCCGCCGTGCACACGTGCTGCGAGGTCATCACGTCGACGAGCGGGACGAGCACGCGCACCGGCGGCTGCCCCGGCTCACCGTTCATGGCGAGAAGCCCCGCATAGCCCTGGGCGAGGAAGTCGATGCCCGGCCGTCCCGCGTACGGCCCGTCGGGGCCGAAGGCGGTGACGCCGATCCAGATGATGTCGGGGCGATGCGCGCGAACCTGCTCGTAGGCCAAGCCCAGGCTCGACATCGCGGGCTCGCGCACGTTCGTGATGAGGATGTCCGTCGTGGCGGCGAGCTTTGCGAACGCCTCGCGGCCGGCCTCCTTCTGCAGGTCGAGCACAATCGCTCGCTTGTTGCGGTTCAGGCTGAGGAACGGCGTGCGTTCGGTGCCGCAGCGCGGCCCGAGCTGGCGGCTGTCGTCGCCAACGTGGGATTCGACCTTGATCACGTCGGCCCCGAGATCACCGAGAAGGGTTGCGCCATAGGGACCGGCGAGCATCGTCGCCAGATCGAGGACGCGAATTCCAGCGAGCGGACCAGCGCTCGACTTCGGGTGCGTTGCGGACATCGTTGGCCTCTGTCTCAGGGGATGACGCCCTGCGCCTTGAGCTCGCCGATCTCGTCCCAGGAATAGCCCAGGGTATCGGCGAGCAGCAGCTCCGTATCCTGCCCCAGCACGGGCCCGAGCGAGCGAACCTCGCCGGGCGTCTTGCCGAGTCCCACGGGAAGCCCGCGAATCTTCACCTGTCGCTGCGCTTCCTCGCAGTACGTCTCGAGAAGGTAGTCGTTCGCCCACGCCTGGGGATCCTCGGAGAGATCCTTCAAGTTGCCGACGGGGCTCGCGGCGAGACCCGCGGCGCGCCAACGCTCCGTCCACTCCTCGGCGCTGCGGCGGCCGAGGATCTCGTCGAGCCGATCGACGAGCGCGCGGGTGTTCGCATGACGCGCCTCCACCGTCGCAAACCTCTCGTCGGAAGGAAGACCCGGATCGTCGAGCGTCGCGCACAGCTTCTTCCAGCTCGCGTCATCGTTCGGCACGCACAGGAACACCCAGCGGCTCCGCGTCGGATACAAGTTCCACAGCGGGTTATTCGGATCCTTGCGCGAGCGCTGGCGCGAGAACTCCTGGCTTCCCGTCGCGAGATACGCCTGAAGCGTGGGTGCGGTGAGGAAGAGCTGCGCGCCGTACAGGGACGCATCGAGCATCTGACCGCGGCCCGTGCGATTGCGATGATAGAGCGCGAGCAGGATGCCGAGCGCAGACATGAGCCCGCCGTACGCGTCGCCCGATCCCATGCCGAGGTAGATCGGCGGCTCGCTTGGCTCACCGAGGCGCATCATGAGCCCCGTGAGCGCCTGTACCGTCATGTCGAACGACGGGCGGTTCACCTGCCCGAGATAGCCGTAGCCCGTGTTGAGCGCGTAGATGAGCCGCGGGTTCACCTCGCGCAGCTTCTCGTAGCCGAGATCCCAGCCCGCGAGCAGCTCGGGACTCATGTTCGACAGGAACACGTCGGACTTCTCTACGAGCCGATACATGATGTCGCGCCCCGCGGGCTTCTTCAGGTCGACGGCAAGGCTCTTCTTGTTGCGATTGATCACCAGGAAGTACTGGTTCCAATCCCCGACGGGAACGGCCTTGATGCTGCGCACGCCGCGCGCCTGATCCCCGCCCTGCGGGCGTTCGACCTTGATGACCTCGGCACCGAAGTCCGCCAGGAACTGCGACGAAACGGGCCCCTGGAACCAGATCGTGAGGTCGATCACCCGGATGCCGTCCAATGCCGCTGCCACGGTTCTGGGCTCCTTCCTCGCCTCGCTCAGGCGATGATTCCGCTCTCGGCGAGCTCGGAGATCCGCGTCTCCGCGAGACCGAGGAGGTCGTGCAGGATCTCCGCAGAGTGCTGTCCCCGGCACGGCGCAAAACCGTCGAGCCGCGCGGGCGTTTCCGTCATGAAGACGGGAAAGCCGAGAGTGCGGATCGGGCCGATGCCGGGCCGATCCAGATCGAGTACGTAGCGGTTGCGCCGGGCCTGCGGATCCGTCGCCGGATACTCGAAATCCTCGATCACGTCGGCGGAGAGCTGCTTCTCGGTGAGCTTCACCTTCCAGTGATCGGCGTCGTGGCGGAGGAAGCGCTCCTCGAGCACGTGGATCATCTCGATCCGATTCACCTCGCAGCGATTCTCGTGCGAATCGAAGCGCGGGTCATGCACGTCGAGGCCCACGATCTCCGCGAGCCCCGGCCACCACCGATCGGTGTCGGGCATGGTGAGGCAGATCCAGCGCCCATCCTTCGTCGGATAGAGCACACCGCTCATGGGATTTCCGGAGTCGAGCCGCGCCACCGGGTGGAGCAGCCGATCGCCGCCGATCGCGAGGTACGCCTGCAGGTCGAGGCTCGCGCCGTACATGTTCCCGCCGAGCAGCGACGCATCCACCTCCTGCCCTTCCCCGGTCTGCTGGCGATGCACGAGTGCCAGCGACACGCCGAAGGCGAGCATCACCGCGGTGTAGAGCGGGCCCGATCCCCCGTAGACCGGAGGCTGCCCGGGCTGGGGCAGGATGGGCATCATGCCCGTGCGCGCGGCGGCGAGCTCGTCGATCGCGGGCAGGTCGACGTCCGGCCCCTTGGGGCCGAATCCCGTGCCGCGGGCATAGACGAGATCCGCGCGCAGCTTCGAGGCGCCCTCGTAGTCGAGACCCTTCTCGCGCAGCAGTGCGGCGGGCCAGTCCGTGAGCAGGACGTCGGCCTTCCTCACCAGATCGTGGAGCAGTGCCCGCCCCTCGGGGCGATCGAGATCGAGGGCCACGCTGCGCTTGTTGCGGTGCACGAGATCCGCCTCGTAGTCCCACTGCGCATCCGGATGCAGCTCGCGAGGAACGCGGTGGGGCGCGCGGTTCGGGCCGAGATCCTCGATGCGGATCACGCGCGCGCCGAAGTCGGCGAGCAGTGCGGTGCTGAGCGACGACCAGTACTCGGTCGTGAGATCGAGCACGACCACGTTGTCGAGGGCTCCGTTCATCTCGATCCTCGCTGCGAGGCGCCGGCCGTCCCGTTCAGCGCGCCCACTCCCGGATGACGTCCAGCGTCTTGTCCACGAACTCCTTCTCGTCCGGCAGAGGCCGGCCGAGCCAGTCACGGTAGAAGGTATCGAGATCGGGCAGGAATTCGAAATCGGGCGGGCATCCGCGCGGCACGGCTTCGACCTCGAGCTGCGATCCACAGCCCGGGCAGATGTACTCCCGCAGCTGCATCCATGCAGGGTCCGGCGTCTCGCGGCCGCGGTAGATCTCGCGCAGGCCCGCCTCGTCGTCGCGCACGTGGATGAGGGCGGACAGCTTCCAGTTCACGCGGTAGTCGCCGAACTCGTGTCCGCAGCGGCACTTCACAACGCGCTCGCCGTCCTTCGCGACGATCGACAGCATCGGCGTGAGCGGCAGGAGGATGCGCTCCTTCCACGGCACGCGCGACTGCAGGATCTCGACGTACTTGTCGAAGCGGTCGGGATCCTTGGGGCTCTTCATCATGTCCTGGACCGCGGGCCAGGGCAGGACGCCGTCGATCAGCTTCTCGATGTCTACCTTGTGGAACTCGGCCACGTCGAGGTCTCCTCAGAACCGGAAGTCGGCAGGAAGGGCCCAGAAGGCGCGGATCTCGTCACCGTAGTCGGGCGAGAGCTCCATCGAAGTGCGCCACATGTGGAGCACGGCCGGATCCATGTTCTCCCGAGCCGTGACCCTCGTGCGCTCCTTCGCCCACCAGTCCTTGAACGGGATCGCCTGCTTCTTGCGCTTCGCGCGGATCTCGTTGCGACGAGCCTCGGTGGCGGCCTCGTCGACCCTCCAGTCGGCGCCTTCGCGCTTCGCGACGACGCCATAGATGTTCTCGGCCACCCACGGACGCGTCCAGCCACGGTTGAGATCGTCCGCGACCGCCTTCGGGCTACGGGTGAGAGGATCGCCCATGGACTGCGCTCCCGAGATGGGATGCACGATCACGTCGTAGTCGACGAGGGTCTCCGGCAGCACGAGCGGTGCGATCACTCCCGTCTTCAGGACCTCGGCCTCGATGGCGTTGGCCAGGTCGGGGCTCTCCGGATCGCCCTGCTCGTGCACGAGCGGTTTGCGCTCGTCGATCAGCTTCTTCACGTTCGTGCCGTGCGCATAGCTCGGCCTGTCCGGCAGAGAGGGATACGCGCCATACATGCCGTGGTTCGCCACGATCTTGCTGCGAATGCCCGCGTCCCCGCACTGGAACTCCATGCCCGGAGTGCCGTGCACCATCCACACCGCCGTGTGTCCGAGTCCGCCGCGGAACTGCCCGTAGCCCGACGAATCGGGCTCGATGTTCCGCCCGATGTACATCACCGGGTAGAAGATCTCGATGACCTCCGCGTTCCCGAAGTCGGAGTTGGCGGTGTAGACGCACCACGCGCTGTTCTCGCCGTCGGTGAAGCCGCGGGCGGGCTGGCCGTTCGACGCTTGCTCCAGGGTGAGACCCGCCGTGTAGATCCCATGCTTGTTGGGACCCGCGAACTCCGCGGTGAGGCTCGTCGCCCCCCCGGCGGCCATCTCTTCGATGAAGCCCCGCATGTGGTACAGGCGGCCGAAGGATTCGTACAGGCTCGACAGCCACATCACCGTCGGTGCCCAAGCCACGCCCGAAGAGGCGCTGAAGTCCTTCTCGAACGGATTCGCCCAGGATCCCGCGGGCGGCATCTCGAGCTCCCACGATGCCGTCGGCCCGGAGTTGAACATGTCGAAGCCGACGATGTGCGAGTAGCCGTTCAGCAGGCCCGACTCCAGCGCGACCGGGCTGATGTTCTGTCCGAAGGGCACGGTTCCGCTCGCACCACGCAAGGAGACGCGAAGCGTCGCGTTGGGCTTCACATCGATCTGCAGCGGCAGGTTGAACAGGCAGTCCACGTTCTGCTTGGGCAGCACCACGCGCTTGCCCTTCATCGCCAGATCCTTGAACTGCGACTTGCGCAGCCGGCCGGGAACCGTCTGCGTCCGCAGGCGGCCGACGGCGTAGCGGCGGCTGTCCTCCACGTACTCCTTCGAGGCTTGCTGGAAGAAGTCGAGCCCGTAGCGGTCGATGAGCTGCGTCAGGCGCTCGCGGATGAGCACGCAGCCCGCCAGACGCCCGCGCGCATCGCCGAGCACCCAGTCGGGAGTGCGGGTGCGCGACTTCATCCGCATCTCGTACCACGGGTAGAACCGGTCGTTCTCGCCGACCTTCTCCATCGTGACGGGAACACCGTCGGAGTAGCAGTCGGGGTTCATGAACCCGATCGAGCCGAACACGACTGCGCCCACGTCGTTCGCATGGGTGACCGAGCTCGCCCATGCAACGAGCTTCCCCTCGTAGAGGATGGGCATCGCCGTATCGAAATCGGGAGCGTGGATGCCGCCGTAGTGGGCGTCGTTGTTCTCGAAGATGTCGCCCTGCTGGAAGCCGGGGAAGTCCTCGTAGCCGAGCTCGATGAAGTTGCGGATCATCGACGCAATGAGGCCGGGGTGCGCGGTGATGCCGCGCGAGATGCAGATGGCCTCCCCTGTCGGCAGGTGGAGCGCCCACAGCGCGTCTCCGCCCTCGACCGCAGCCGGCGACGAGGAGACCTTGCAGCCCGCCACCCATGCGGTGTTGCAGATGCTCGAGAGGATCTGCCACACCGCCTCGTACGTTCCCGGATCCGCCTCCTTGCACGGCAACCGCTCCAGCCCGAACAGGTGCCCGGTCTTCTGGAAGAGCTCGTCGTTCACCCGGAGCTGCTGCTTCAGCGAAAGCTTGCCCTCGCCCATCACTTCTCGCCCTTCCTCTCGATCCAGTAGATGTCGTACTCGTCGATACGGACATGCCACTCCGGCGGCACGAACAGCGTCGTGTTCGAGGCCTCGATCACCGCCAACCCGTCGATCTCGTTGCCCGGGACCAGGGATTCCATGCGCCAGATGTCGGCGTCGTGCCAGGCACCGCGCTGGAAGACGGGCCGCGTTCCCTGGTACGCATCTGCGTGCGGCTTCTTGTCCGCGAGCTCCCTCTTGATGAGCTTCGGCTTCACCGTGTCCACCTTGGCGATCACGCACACCTCGGTGAGCTGATACGTCGGCTTGTCCGGCTTCGCCGCGAGCGAGAACATCTTTCCGTACAGGAACTCGAAGCGATCGAGGAGCTTCTTCAGATCCGCGTGGCTCGCGATCGTCGGGACCGGAGAGTCCACCTCGACGTCCTCGAGCTGACCGTAGTAGCGGATGTAGGCCACTTGCTGGACGTGGATCTGCTCCTTCCGGAAGCCCTCTGCCAGGAGCTCCTCGTAGAGCTCCTCCTCGAGCTTGCGCCACGTCTCCACCACCGGCTGCATCGCCCGCACCTGGTCCGAGTCGCTGGCATCCGGCACGAGCATCACCGACACCGTCTTGTGACGGCGGTGCGCGTAGTCCATGCAGGCCCCGCCCCACGCCGAGAACGCCCCCGCGTGCGGCACCGTGATCACCGCCTTCCACGGGTAGTCCCCCGCGTAGCCGAGCAGGTGCATCGGGCCTCCGCCACCGTAGCCGAGCAGCACGTAGTCGCGCAGGTCGTGTCCGACCATGAGGCTTCGCACCAAATGCTCGCGCATCGTCACGTTCAGCAGCTCGAGGCAGGTCTCCGCTGCGACGTAGACGTCGAGACCGAGCGGATCGGCGACCTTCTCCTTGAACAGGCGATAGGACACGTCCTTGTTCACGTGGAGCTTGCCGCCGAGATAGTTGTCCTTGTTCAGGATGCCGAGCAGCAGGTTCACGTCGTTGATCGTGGGCGTCGTGTTCCCCGCTTCCAGGAACGTAGGGCCCGGAGTACCGCCCGCGCTGTCGGGGCCGAGCTTGATCCGGTTGGTGTGCGGATCGAGCCGGATGTAGGTCCCCGTGCCCGCACCGATCGAGGTGATGTCGATCATGGGGACGTTCACCCACATCTCCTGGAAGCCCGGCTCGCGATTGATCGGGAGCACGCCGGCCGTGATCGCACCGGCGTCGAACGAGGTGCCGCCGACGTCGGAGCAGACGATGTTCTGCTCGCCGATCACGCTACCGAGGTACTTGGCGCCCATGAGGCCGCCCACGGGCCCCGACATCGCCGCCTCGAACAGTCGCGGATAGCGGATGTTCGTGACACCTCCGTAGCCCAGCACCGTCTTCAGGCTGCGCGCGTAGCCGATGCCCTTGAGCTTGTCCTCGATGCGGAAGAGCTGCTTGCGCGCGGGATCCGAGGCGTAGGCCTGGATGACGGTCGCATTCGCGCGCGAGACCTCGCGCATCGTCGGCGCCACCTTGCTCGACAGCTCGAGAGGAACCTCGCGACCGACTTCCTGCATCACCCGGCGCACGATCTGCTCCGCGCGATCCTCGTGCTCGGAGTTCGTATACGACTGCAGGAAGATGATCGCGAGCGCCTCGCACTGCTCGTCGACGAGCAGCTCGCGCGCACCCTTCTCGACCTCGTGCTCGTAGAGGGGAATCACCACCTTGCCGAGCGTGTCGATGCGCTCGGTCACGCCGCGCGCCTGCCGTCGCGGCACGAGGGGGATGCGCGGCTTGCGGTACTGCATGTGGGTGATCTCGCTCCACTGCAGGCCGATCGTGTTCTGGGATCCGCGTCCCTGCGCGATGATGTCCTCGAAGCCCTTCGTCACCAGGATGCCCGTCTTCATCCCGTTCATGTTGATGACGGTGTTGAGCATCGAGGTGCCGGTGTAGATCGCGGTCTCGATCTGCTTGCCGAACTCGCGCCCTTCCTTCTTGGGGTCGATCCCCATGTACTCGAGCGCTTCCTCGAGCGACTCCATGTACCCGACGCTCTCGTCGCGGGGACTGGTGGGAGCCTTCCCGATGATCGAGTGCCCCTCTTCGTCCACCACGATGACGTCCGTCATCGTCCCGCCGGCATCGCAAGCTACGAGATATCGCGCCATCGCAGACTGGTACCTCCTGGGGGTCTCGGCTTCCCTCTGCTCGCACGAGTCCGTTGGGGGGAGAGGTGCAGGGGGCCGACGGTCGGGGGTGTTTTCCGAAAAAGCAGATTGTGCCCTGTTCGGGTTTGTATCACGCGCCATCCAGGGGCGTCAAGGAATCGCACAGCGATTTCGCGCAGCCAAACGGAAGCATTGGCGAGCGCTTCCACCTCACGGACGCAGGGCCGGCATCGGCCGGACCGATGCCACGCAGAAGGTTCCTCTATGAGCCACCGAACAGGCGCCGGAAGAATCTCGCGACCGCTTCGCGAGCCGTCTTCCACAGGATGGGAAGCAGACGGATCGGCGTGGGCTCGACGGGGGGTGCCTGCGCAGCAGTGCCCCTCCCGCCAGCCTCGGCTCCTGCGGCAGCCGGGCCCGCGGAATCCGCCTCGAGGCGAGCCTTCGTGCTCGCGACGAATTGCTGGAAGAGCTGCTGGGAGACGGCCTGGATCATGCCGCGACCGACCTGCATCACGCGGCCCGTGATCTCGATCGTCGCTTGGGCGAGAACCTCCGTCTGACCGTCCGGCAGGGGGCGAAGCTCACTCGAGATCACTCCCTTCGCGGTACCGCCGCTCGGATCCTTGCCGAGCGCGGTCATCTCGACGCGGTGGTTCGGCTCGTCGACCTCGGTGAACTCGATCTTGCCCTTGTACTTCGAGCTCACCGCACCGAGCTTCACGGACACGGTCCCGAGGAAGTTTCGCGCGTCGACGATCTCGGCGAGCTCTGCTCCCGGAAGACACGGCACGACCTTCTCGGGATCGAGCAGGAACTCCCAAACCGTCTGGATGGGGGCACGGACCTGGAACGACTCGCGGATCTCTATCGCCATGGGGCCCGGAGTATGAGCCGCGAGCCCAAGGTGTCAACCAGCCGGACACCCGTCGACGCGTCCCCGACCTCGCTCGCGATCGGCCACGCGATCTCCACCGTGCCCCGCGCAACCCGACTCGGCTACCATCGCGCCCTATGGATCTGATCCCTCTCTCCTATTACGTCGTCCTCACGTTGCTCATCTTCGCCGCGCTCGGATCGTTCGCATTCGGCTTGCTGCGGCATGGGCGGCGCATCCAGCGCGGCAGAGCGCTCGCCGGATCGATCGGGCAACGGATCCACACCGAGGCGCTCCTGAAGCGCGGGCTCCTCACTTCGCGCGTGTTCAACAAACCCGTGGCGGGCGCTGCACACGCGCTGGTGTTCTTCGGATCCATCGTGCTCATCGTCGGACACGCGCTCCATCCGCTTGCGATCGTGGGCGTTCCGCTCTACGAGACCCCGCTCGGCTACTGGCTCATGGGCATCGGCCGCGAGGTCGCGGGGATCGCCGTCGGGATCGGCGTGCTCTTCTTCCTGGTGCGGCGGGTCTTCCCGCCGGATCGCGTGGCGAATCCACGGGCGCGCAAGGGATTCGCCGCCATGGAGCTGTGGCTGCTCGCCGCGCTCGTCGCCGGCTTCGCCACCGAGACGATCCGCATCCTCGCCGAGCCCGAGCCCCTACACGGAGGTGAGTTCCTGGGCGATGCGCTCGCCGCACTTCGCGGCCCGGTCGACGGAGCGGATGCGAAGTTCCGCCTGATGTGGTGGGTGCACGGGCTCATCGGACTCGGCTTCCTGTCGATGATCTCGCACTCGCCCATGGCACACCTGGTGCTCGGCCCCGTGAACTCCGCGCTCGCCAGTCGGCGCCGCGGCATCACGCTGCCACCCATCGACTTCAGCGCGCTCGAGAACGAAGACGCAGAAGAGGTCCCGACGCTCGGCGCCGCGAAGCTCGCCGACTTCGACCGCAAGCGACTGCTCGACTTCGCGACCTGCGTGTGGTGCGGACGCTGCCACGAGGTGTGCCCGGCCACGCAGACGGGGAAGCCCCTCTCGCCCAAGGGCGTGATGGCCACGCTGGCCGACATGCTCGAGGCCGAGAAGTTCGACGACGACTCCATGATCGACGCCGTCGGCTTCCAGCCGATCTTCGATTGCGTCACCTGTGCCGCGTGCGTCGAGGTCTGCCCGGTGAGCATCAACCCGCCAGAGGCGATCCTCGAGATGCGCCGCCATCTGGTGATGGAACGCTCGGAGATGCCGGACACGATGGGCGCGGCGAACAAGAACCTGGAGATGCGCGAGCACCCGTTCGTCGGCACGTCGTCGAGCCCCGACGCCTGGCGTCAGGGGCTCGACGTCCCCGTGTTCGAGCCGGGCCAGACCGAATACCTGCTGTGGCTCGGCTGCGCGATCCGCTACGAGGAGCGCGCGCAGTCCGTGGCGCGTGCGATGGTGAAGATCCTCGACGCCGCGGGCGTGTCGTACGGGATCCTCGAGGGAGCGCGCTGCACCGGCGACCCCGCGAAGCAGATGGGAAACGAGCTTCTCTTCGTCGAGCTCGCGCAGCAGAACGTCGCCGAGCTCGGCGAGCTCGGCGTGCAGAAGATGATCACGATGTGCGCCCACTGCTTCAACGGGTTCACCCGCTACTACCCGGAGCTCGGCGGGCACTACGAGGTGATTCCGCACGCCGTGCTGATCGATCGGCTGCTCGTCGACGGCAAGCTCGCGCTCGCACCCGGGGAGCGCGAGAAGATCACGCTGCACGATCCGTGCTACCTGTCGCGGCACAACGACGTCGAGGACGAGGCGCGAAGCGTCCTTTCGAAGATCGGCGACGTGGTGGAGATGCCGCGCAACCGCAAGGAGAGCTTCTGCTGCGGCGCAGGGGGCGCGAACTACTGGGGCGGCCAAGGGGGCACGGCGCGCATCAGCGACGTGCGCGCCGCCGAGGCGATCGACACGGGCGCCGACAAGGTCGCGACCGCCTGCCCGTTCTGCCTGCTCATGCTCACCGATGGCGTGAAGAAGCGGACGGATGAGCGCAAGGTGTTCGACGTGGCCGAGCTGGTGAGCGCCAGGCTCTGAGGGCGCTTCGGACGCGGGCTGTCGCGGCCACATCCGATCCGCGCTGGACACCGGTTGGACGCCCGCGCGCCGGCGCGCGTAGAATCGCCTCGGGGGCATCCGAGGAGGGTCGGCCATGGGAGCGAGTGAATCGGGGAATCCAGCGGCGCAGCGCACCACGAACGGAACCGCTTGGGCGGAGTTCTGCGACACCCTGAAGAGCGCCGGGGACGTGATCCTGCGGGAGGCATCGCCCACGTCGGCCCTCGACCGAGCCGAAGGCTTCCGGTACCTGAGCCGGCTCGCGCGGCTCGCGCTCGAGAAGTTCGTCGAGCACGACGATCCCAGGACGCCCCGCTTCTACCGGCTGAGCCACGAGACGGCGAAGATCGGCGCCGACAATCCGGACAGCTTCTACCAGAACGCGGCGATCCGCGGCGAGCACGAATACCGA
This sequence comes from uncultured Myxococcales bacterium, assembly GCA_964582775.1. GTDB lineage: Bacteria > Myxococcota_A > UBA9160 > SZUA-336 > SZUA-336 > CAZOTO01. The sequence continues at coordinate 15,413 of CAZOTO010000026.1, read as the reverse complement.
CTGCGGGGGAGACGCGGAACGGTGTCGTATCTCGGCTTCGGCACCTATTACGGGAGCTACGGCTCGGGTGGACGATCCGGCTGCAGCGGCTATCTCGAGGCGAACGAGCTCGAGATCGCTCCCGACGGCACCTTCGAGATCGTGCTCTCGCAGAAGGAGCAGCGGAGGAACTGGCTGCGCATGGAGCCCGACTCATCGATGCTGATCGTGCGGCAGAATCGTCTCGACCGCGCGAACGAGGTCCTTGCCGATCTCACGATCGAGCGCATCGGCGCCGAGGGGCCGCCGGCGCCCCTCGACGCGGCGACGCTCGCGGGCGGCCTCGACGCCGCGGCCCGCTATGTGGTGGGCACCGCGAGCCTGTTCGCGGATTGGGCAGAGGGCTTCTCGGAGCACCCGAACGAGCTTCGGCCGATGGATCCCGCGATCACCGGCGGAGCACACGGCGATCCGAACATCGTCTACTACATGGGCTACTGGGAGATCGCGCCCGGCGAAGCCCTCGTGATCGAGGCAACCCCTCCCGCGTGCGACTATTGGAACTTCCAGCTCAACAATCACTGGATGGAGTCCCTCGACTATCGCTACCACTCGATCGACTACAACAAGCACACGACTCGTTACGAGCCCGATGGCAGCTTCCGCCTGATCGTGTCGCACGAGAATCCCGGTCTGCCGAACTGGGTCGACACCGCCGGACACGATCGAGGGACGATGGCGCTGCGCTGGATCAAGGCGAAGCACCATCCGCTGCCGAGCGCGCGCGTCGTGAAGGTCGGCGAGCTCCGCTAGGATCCAACCGCGTGCCAGACGAACGCACGCCGAGGAGGAATTCGTGAGCCGAGAGGACCTCGAGACGCTGGTGCGCGAGCTCACCGACCGCGAGGCCATTCGCGACCTGGCGGCGCGCTACGCGCACGCCGTCTGGCTGCAGGACCCCGAGGCTGCCGTCGCGCTCTTCGCTCCCGACGGCGTGATGGACACGGGCGATCGCCCGCCCATCCGCGGCAGCGATGCGCTGCGCACGGCGTACCAGGCGATGGTCGGCGGCGCCGTGCTGCGGCCCTTCGTCCACGATCATCGGATCGAGCTCCACGGAGATCGCGCCACCGGACGGTGTCACCTGGATCTGCGCGGTGCCGTCGACGGCCACAGCTGGATCGGAACCGGCCACTACGAGGACGCGTACGTGCGCATCGGCTCCGCGTGGAAGTTCCAGTCGCGCAAGCTCGTGATGCACTCCTATGCGCCGGTCGAGCAGGGCTGGGCGGAGATGCCCGCGAAGCCATAGCGGGCGACGATGGTCGAGCTCCGGTCCCATGAGCTTCCCCGGCTGTTCTCGCTCGCGCGGCGCACACCGGATGCGCTCGCGCTCGACGATCTCGAGCGATCGAGGAGCTGGGGCGAGCTCCTCGATCGCTCGCAGCGCATCGCGCAGTTCCTGCGGCACGAGTGCGGCCTCGATGCCGGTCATCACGTGGCGTCGCTCGTCGGCAATCGCGTCGAGGCGATCGAGCTCGTGCTCGCATCGCTGCTCGCCGGCCTGTGGATCACGCCGATCCAGCGCCACCTCGCCCGCGAGGAGATCGCCTACGTCGTGCGCGACTCGGGCGCGCGCGTGCTCTTCACCGACGACGAGCATGCCGAGGCCGCGCGAGCCGCGGCGCAGCACGCTGCCGAGGCCGCATCGGGAGATCACTCCGCGCTCCGCGTGGTCCGCGTCGGACCGGAGCTCGACACAGGTTTGGCCGAAACCGCCGCGTGTTCCATCGATTTCGGAGGTCCACCGGGCGGGACCCTGATCTACACCGGGGGCACGACGGGCCGCCCCAAGGGAGTGAAGCGGGCGCGCGCAGCCACGCTCGGCGATGCCCTCCGCGCGGGAACCGCGATCGGTGCCGCGATCGGCCTCGACGGCGACGGCCCGCATCTGGTGACGGGCCCGCTCTACCACGCGGCTCCGCTGCTGCACGGCCTCTACGATCTGCTGCAGGGTGCACCGCTCGTGATCCTTCCGCGCTGGGACGAGGAGCGCGCGCTCGAGCTCCTGGCTTCGCGCGGCATCCGCCACACGCACATGGTGCCCACGATGTTCGTGCGCCTGCTCCGCCTCCCGGACGAGGTGCGGCGGCGCTTCGATCCCTCGGAGCTTCGCCTGGTGCTCCACGGCGCCGCCCCCATCGCGCCGGCCGTGAAGCGGCGCATGATCGACTGGTGGGGCGAGGTTCTCGTCGAGTACTGGGGAGCGACGGAGAGCGGCGTCTGCACACTCATCGACTCCCGCGATTGGCTCGCGCATCCCGGAAGCGTGGGCCGCGCGCTCCCCCCCTTCGAGGTATTTGCCGTGGACGACGGGGGCAGGCGCCTGTCACCGGGCGCCGTGGGACGCCTGGCCTGCCGGCGGCGCGGCGTGGAACACCCCTTCGTGTACCACGGCGACGAGGAGAAGACCCGCCGCGCCTACGTAGGTTCCGGCGCCTTCACGTTCGGAGACGTCGGTCGCGTGGACGAAGATGGCTACGTCTTTCTCACCGATCGCGAGTCGCACACGATCATCTCTGGCGGCGTGAACATCTACCCTGCCGAGATCGAGGCCGTGCTCGTCGAGCACCCCGCCGTGAACGACGTCGCGGTGTTCGGCATCCCCGACGACGAATGGGGGGAGTCGGTGAAGGCCGCCGTCGAGCTCGCCACGGGCTTCCAACCCTCCGACGCGCTCGCTCACGAGATCCTCGCCTTCGCGCGCGAGCGGCTGGCCGGCTACAAGGTCCCCCGATCCGTCGACTTCGAGCCGCGGCTTCCGCGCCAGCCAACGGGGAAGCTCCACGTCCGCGAGCTCCGCGATCGTTACTGGGCGGGGCGCGAGCGCCGCATCTAGTTCTCTACGCGCGAAGCCGCTCGACGAGCTTCGCCACTCCGGCATCGAGCGAGGGATCCTCGGGGAGCGGGAAGGTGATCGCCGTCGCCAGATCGCGATAGCGCTCGCGCAGCACCTCCGCGACCTCGGAGAACGTCCCCGTCGGCACCATCTCGTCGAGGATCTCGTCGGTGATGAGCGCGAGCATCTCGCTCCACTTCCCTTCGCGCGTGAGCTCGTGCAGCTTGCGGCCGCGATCGCCCCAGCCGAAGAGCTCGAGCGACGGCCAGTACGCGGGCGTCGAGTAGAGGAACGCGAGCAGCTTGCGCTGCTTCTCGCGCTCCGAGCGCACGGCCGCTGCCGTCGATCCCGCGGCGATGAGCGGCGCGAGCAGGAGCTTCACGTCGTCCGCGGAGCGCTTCGTCCGCTCCGCTCCCTTGGCGATGCGCGGCCGCGTCACCTCGCGCACGTAGCGCGGATGGGTGTTCGTCGGATGCGTCACCAGGCCGTCGGCGACCTCGCCGGCGAGCGCGGTCATGAGCGGTCCCACCGCACCGAGATAGATCGGGATGTCCGGGTGTTCGATCGGGCCTGGGTTGAAGAACGGCTGCATCCTCGTGATCCGGTAGTGCTCGCCCTCGACGGCAAGGGGCGCATTCGTCTGGAACGTGGCGAAGATCGAACGAAGCGCGTTCACGTACTCGCGCATGCGCGGCACCGGAGGCGTCCACGGGACGCCGTAGCGCCCCACGATGTTCCCCCGCACCTGCGGGCCGACGCCGAGCTCGAAACGTCCGCCGGAGTAGTCCTGCATGTCCCAGGCGGCGTGCGCCACGACCGTGGGGCTTCGCGGGAACGCCACCAGCACGCCCGTCATCACGTGCAGCCGCTTCGTCGCCTGCAGCGCGGCCGACGCGAGCAGGAGCCCATCGTGCACGCTATCGGCGACCAACAAGCCGTCGTAGCCCATCGCCTCGGCGCGCTTCGCCCGCTCGATCGCCTCGGCGATCTTCGTGCGCTCGTCCATCGTCGCATATACCTTGAACATGACGGAGCCTCCCGCGCCCATCCTACCAGGGGATGCGTGCGCACCGCAGGGTCGGCTCGTCCGGCTCGCCTTCGGGAGCGCGTTCGCCGTACACTGCGGCGGGTGCCCGATCGACGGGCGCACCCCCTATCCCCCAACCGAGAGGATCCCATGGAAGAGAGCAAGGTTCGCGGCACCGTCGAGGCATACCTGAAGGCCTACGAGAAGAACGACCGCGCGGGGCTGCTCGCGCTCTTCGCCGAGGATGCGCGCTTCACCGATCCCGTCGGCACCCCCACCATGGTGGGACGCGAGGCCATCGGGAAGTTCTGGGACGACGCGCGCAAGAGCGGTGCTTCGCTCACGCCGGAGCTGCAGCGCATCGTCGTGTGCGCGAACGAGGCGATCGCCTTGTTCCGCATGAAGGTGCGAGGCCCCGACGGAAGCGGGCTCGACCTCGACGTGGCGGACCACTTCGTGATCAACGAAGACGGGACGATCCGCGAGGCCCGCGCGTTCTGGAATCCGAGCTGCATGACACCGGTCGCGGCGAAGTGAGCGTCGAGGAGCGGAACAAGGAGATCGTGCGGCACTTCTTCGATGTGCTCGACCGGGCGGATCGGGATGCGCTGGACACGCTCTATGCGGACGACTTCGAGGTCTGGACCGCGGGCGCGCTTCCGTTCTCGGGCACCCACACGCGGGCCAGGGCGCTCGAGAACGCTCCCATGGTTCTGTCCCTGTTCCCGGAGGGGCTTCGCTTCACCCTCCTCGCCATGACCGCGGAGGGCGAGCGCGTGGCCGTCGAAGCCGAGTCCGAGGGCCGGCACGTGAGCGGCCGGCCCTACCACAACCGCTACCACTTCCTGATCGAGATCCGCGACGGGCGCATCCGCCGTCTGAAGGAGTACATGGACACGAAGCACGCCTACGAGGTCTTCGTGGGCGACGACGCGTCTCGCTAGCGCAGGAAGGCCTGGCCGCCGTCGAGCAGGAGGCTGGCGCCCGTCACGTAGCCCGCGTCGGGACCGACGAGGAACACCACCGCGCGGCCGATGTCCTTCTCGCAGTCCCCTACACGACCCAGTGGCACCGTCGACAGGAAGGCACGGGACTCCTCGGGACGCGCGGAGACCCAACCCTCCATGCCCGGCGACAGCGCCAGCGGCAGGATCGCGTTCACGCGGATGCCCTCGGGGCCCCACTCGGCCGCGGCGGCGCGCGTGAGCGAGCGGATGGCCTCCTTCACCGCCGCGTAGGCGCCGTAGCCCGCCATGTCCCAGCGCAGGCTCGCAGAGCTTCCCAGGTTCACGATGCTGCCGTGCGTGCGCACGAGATGCCCGTGACAGGCGCGCATGAAGCGCAGCGTGGCCAGCGGGCCCGAATCCCATCCCGCCTGGAACGCCGCGTCGGTGACATCGAGCAGCCGGCCGAGCGGTACGACCTGGGCGTTGTTCACCAGGATGTCGATCCGCCCGAGCTCGCGTGCGGTCGTGGCCACGCAGCGATCGATGTCCTCGGCCTGACACACGTCGCACGGGATCGGAATCGCGCGCACACCCTGACGGCCGTACCGGCGCTCGATCTCCTCGCACGTCGCGCGCAGCTTCGAGGCGGTCCGCCCCGCCACCGCGATGGAGCATCCCTCGCCCGCGAGCGCGAAGGCGATGCCCTGCCCGACGCCCTGACCCGCACCGGTCACGATCGCCACCTTGCCGTCCAGGATGCCCACGATGCCTCCTTCCCTCTCCCCCGCCGAAGATGCGGCCCGTCCGAGCCAAGCCGACCGCACCGGAGCAGTCTATCCCAAATGCGCGCTCCGAAGCGGAGCGGCGGAACGCGGCAGCGGTGGTGCGTTTCTGCGAAGGACACCTGGGGTGGCCCGGAGGGCCGGGGCCCCACCGCGGCCGGAGCAGACATGCGCCGCGCCGAAACGCGCCACACCGACCGCGCCGTGTGGCGAAGGCACCCTGCGGCGTGCGCCGCACCCGATGCCTCGGAACGTGCGATGCTGTGGCGCCAACGAGGAGGAGCTCCCCGTGAAGTTCGTGATCTCGTCCGCGTTCATCGATCCCGTCGATCTCTTCGACCTCGCCATCGCCGCCGACGGGTGCGGCTGGGAGGCGCTCGCCGTGTCCGATCACGTCGCCCACATGGAGACGCTGCGAACGCCGTACCCCTACACCGAAGATGGATCACGCCGCTGGGAGGCGTTCACTCCGTGGCCCGACCCCTGGGTCACGATCGGCGCCCTTGCCGCCGTCACGAAGCGCCTGCGCTTCACGAACAACGTCTTCGTGCTCCCCATGCGCAATCCGTTCCTCGCCGCGAAGGCCATCGGCACCGCCGCCGTGCTCTCGCGCGGACGCGTGACCCTCACGATCGGCGTCGGCTGGTGCGAGGAGGAGTTTTCGCTCGTCGGCCAGGGCTTCCGCGATCGCGGCAAGCGCACCGACGAGATGATCGAGGTGATGCGCAAGCTGTGGACGGGCCAGATGGTCGAGCACCACGGGACGTTCTACGAGTTCGAGCGCCTCGAGATGACGCCAGCCCCTCCGGGCCCCATTCCGCTCTGGGTCGGCGGCATCTCCAAGGCCGCGCTTCGACGCGCCGCACGACTCGGCGACGGATGGCTGAGCGATCTGCAGCCCACCGCCGAGATCGCCGAGTGCATCCGCACGATCCAGAGCCTGCGCGCGGAGCACGGCCGCGCGCACGAGCCCTTCGACGTGATGGCCAGCGCCACCGACGCCTTCGGTCTCGACGGCTATCGCCGGCTCGCCGACCACGGTGTCACGCACGTGCTCACCATGCCGTGGGTGTTCTATCACGGACTCACGAACGACCCCGCGCTTCGCATCGACGGCCTGCGCCGCTTCGCCGACGACGTGATCGCGAAGATGAGCTGAGCCGCCGCACGCATCGCCCGCTGCCCTACACCGGGCTGCGTTCGGCGTGGCGCGTTTCTGCGAAGGACGCCTGGGGTGGCCCGCAGGGCCGGGGCCCCACCGCGGCCGCAGCAGACATGCGCCGCGCCTGCCGCGCTCGCCCCGATCAGCCGCAAAACGCCGGGAGCACCTCGGCCGCGAAGCGCTCCATCCACTCCATGCACTCCTCCAGGCACGACGTGCGCGGCAGATGCGCCACGCAGCCCGTCGCTCCCGCGCGCGCGAGCCGGCCCGCCAGCTCGATCGCTTCCGCAGGCTCGCGCGGAACGCGCATCCGATGCAGATCGAGCCGATCCTCCACGCAGACCTCGGCCAGGAGCGCGAGCACCTCGAACGGGCGCGTGCGCGAAGCCATCTCTGGTAGGGAGCGAAGCTCCTCGACGCGCGCCGGAAGCTCGTCGATCGTGGTGAGCCACGGCATCCACCCGTCGCCCAGGCGCGCTGCGCGCCGCAGCACCACCGGCGCATCGCCCCCGATGAACAGCGGCGGATGGGGCTCCTGCACCGGCTTCGGCTCGAACAGAATCTTGTCGAACGCGAAGTGCTCCCCGTGGAAGCGCGGCTCGTCTTCGGTCCACAGCGCCTTCATCGCGCACAGCGACTCGTCCATCACCGCGCCACGCTTCGCGAAGGGAACCCCGAGGATCTCGAACTCCTTGCGCAGGTAGCCCACGGACACACCGAGATCGAGCCGGCCATCGGAGAGCCGATCGAGCGTCGCTGCCGCCTTCGCATACGTCACCGGATGGTGATACGGAAGCGGCACGACGTACGTGAGCAGCCGGATGCGCTCGGTCGCGCCCGCGACGACCGCGGCGGCGGTGATCCCCTCGTAGAAGCGCGCTCCCATCGAAGGCACGAGCTTCGGGATCTGCACCAGATGCTCCGACACCCACAACCAGTCAAAGCCGAGCTCGTCCGCACGGCGCGCGAAGCGAAGGCTCTGGGCGCCGGTGATCGCCGCTTCCCAGGGACTCGCGAGCGCCGCATACAGGAAGTTGCCCGGAAGCCGGATCCCGAATCGCACTCGCTCCCTCCTCAGTAGATCACCTGGTCGTCGACGAGCTGCCGATACCGCTCGTCGCTCATCCCGAGCAAACCGCGGAAGACGTGCTCGTTGTCCTGGCCGATCGCGGGCCCCGGCCGCACGTCGGCGCGCGTGCGGCTCGTCTTCACGTACGAGCCGTAGATCGTCTCGCGGAACCCGAGCGGGTGCACGACCTCGATGAACGTCTCGCGTGCGCGATAGTGCGGGTCGTCGAGCAGATCCGCCACGCTCGACACCGGAGCTGCGCACACCCCGCGTGCCTGCAGCCGATGCGCGAGCTCGCCGCTGTCGAAGCCCTGGGTCCACTCGGCCATGCGCTCGTGTAGGTCATCGATGCGCGCGCGCCGCCCGCGAAGACCATCGAGCTCCGCGGCCCGCGCCCACTCGGGCGCGCCCATCGCTTCGACGAGCGCGCGCCACTCGTCGTCCGTAGCCACGGCGATCGAGATCCACCGATCCTCGCCCGCGCAAGGGAACACGCCGTGCGGCGCCATCGCGCCCAGCGGATGGCGATTGCCCATGGGCTTCGCGATGCGACCGTTCAGCACGTAGTCCATGAACGCAGGCGTCACGAGCTGCAGGATTCCCTCCTGCTGCGACAGATCGACGTGCTGGCCGCGGCCAGTGCGGCGACGGTCCACGAGCGCGAGCAGCGCAGCCACCGAACCGATCACCCCACCCAACGGATCCGCGAACGCATTCTCCACGGGCATGGGCGGGCCACCCACGTAGCCGGTGGAGCTGTCCAGGCCGGTGATGCTCGAGAGGCTCGTACCGTAGGTGCGCACACCCGAGAGAGGGCCGAAGAGCCCCGCCGCAGGCATCGACACCAGGATGATGTCGGAACGCGCCGCACGCATCGCCTCGTAGCCGAGCCCGAGCTTCTCCATCACGCCGGGGCCGAAGTTCTCGAGCGCGATGTCACACTGCGCGGCGAGCTCGATCGCGAGCGCGCGACCTTGCGGGTGCTTCAGATGGATGGTGACGCTGCCGTTGCCCGCCCATCCCGCGTGGTTCTGCAGGCTGCGATCGGGACCGCGGATGCCTTGCGCAAACGGCGGAAGGGTCCGGTTGACGTCGATGCGCGCGCGCGACTCGACCTTGTACACCTCGGCGCCGAGAAAGCTCAGCGTCTGCCCCGCCACCGGCCCGAGCCACCCCCAGCCGAAGTTCAGTACGCGAACGCCCGCGAGGGGAAGCGCCCGGGGCGTGCGATCGTCGCGTGCAGGAGACACCGTCGTCATGTCCTAGATCACTCCCTCGCGGCGCAGCTCGTCGATCTCGCGCGCGGACAAACCGAGCCGCTCGCCGTAGAGCTCGGCATTGTGCTGGCCCAGCAGCGGTGCCGGAGAGCGCGGCCCCCCCGGACTGTTGGGCAGCCGCACCGGTGCTCCAAGCGTGCGCACGCGACCGAGCGCGGGGTGCTCGAGCTCGTGCAGGAATCCGCGTGCGGCGAGGTGCGGGTGATCCACGGCTTCCGCCACATCGTAGACCGCCGTCGTCGGGCAGCCGTTCTCCTGGCAGAGATCCATGATCTCCTGCTTCGTGTGCTCGCGCGTCCACTCTTCGATCAGCGGATAGATGAGATCGCGATTCTCGGCGCGCGTGAACATGTCCTGGAACATCTCGAGTTCGGTCCACTCGGGGCTGCCCATGGCGCGCACGAGCCCCTGCCATTGTCCCGGCTCGAGCGCCATCATCCACACGTGCCCGTCCTTGCACGGCACGATCGTGGACGGCGAGGCGAGAGGCATGCCTACGCCCGTGCGGCGCTCGAACACGCCGTCCTGCGCGTAGCCGCCGATGTTCTGCGCTCCCACGAAGAGCGCAGCGATCGCCTCGGCGCTCGACACATCCAGGTGTTGACCGCCGCCGACGAGCTCGCGTCCGAGCCAGGCGGCGAGCCCCCACGCCACCCCGACGTAGCCGCCGAAGAAGTCCGCCGAGAACGTACCGTGCTCGAGCGGGGCGGCGTCCGGGCGTCCGCAGTAGCGATGGCTCGCCCCCGACAGGTGGTAGGCGTTGAGGTCGTGCCCCTTCCACTTCGCATAGGGGCCCGTCTGGCCGAACGGCGTGATCGAGATCATCACGAGATCCGGGTTGCGCTCGGCGAGCCGCTCGTAGTCGAGCCCGAGCGCGCGGCGCTGCTCGGGCAGGTGGTTCTCGACCAGCACGTCCACCTGCCCGACCAGATCGAGAAGCAGATCGAAGGCGCGAGCCTTGGAGACGTCGAGCGTCGCACCCCGCTTGCCCGTGTTCAGGCCGTAGAAGAGGCCGCTCTTCTCGATATGGGGCTCGTCGCCCGGGAAGGGCCCCCAGCGCCGGGCGATGTCGCCGCGGCCGGGGGGCTCGATCTTCCACACCTCGGCGCCGTAGTCCGCGAACAGCCGCGCGCAGAACGGAGCGGATACGCCCTCTCCCAGATCGAGAACCCGCATCCCACCGAGAACGGATCCACCGGTCCGTCCCTCCTCGCTCATCGCCATTCCCACCCCTTCGCGCCGTGCTCCCGCGGTCTTCGAGCCGGAATCATGCCGCCGTCCGCGGGAGAGCATACCCGGCCGGCGGCCCCCGTGAACTCCCGGACTTTTTTCTTTAATATGATGACCGTTCGAGGGAAGGCCGGAGGATCCCGGCGGTCCGCTCGACTTGAACCGGCCTGTCGGGGCTCGCATACTGCGGCCCCGCTCCCGGTACGACCACCCATTCGGAGGAAGCCCCCTTGGCGAAGAACCCACTGCATACCAAGTTCTGCGACGAGTACGGCGTCGACTATCCGATCATCGCCTTCACCCACTGCAAGGATGTCGTGGCCGCGGTCACGAACGCGGGTGGGTTCGCGGTGATGGGCGAGACGCACCACACACCCGAGGAGATCGAGGCGGACATCCGCTGGATCCGCGAGAAGGTCGGCAACAAGCCGTTCGGCATCGACCTCGTCTTCCCGGCATCCGTTCCGTCCGTCGGCACCTCGAACCAGCGCGAGGTCGTCGAGCGGCTCAAGGCACAGATCCCGAAGGAGCAGCTCGAGTACTTCGAGGACATCAAGCGCCGCCACAAGATCCCGCCCCCCAAGCGCGAGCCCGAGATCTACGAGCTCGGCTGGATGACGCAGGACGTTCCGCGCAAGCAGCTCGAGGTCGTGCTCGAGAACCGGGTCGCGGTGCTCGCCTCCGGGCTGGGCAGCCCCGTCTTCACCCTCGAGGCAGCGCACGCGCGAGGGATCAAGGTCTGGGGCCTCGTCGGCAAGAAGCGGCAGGCGCAGCGCCAGCTCGATGCAGGCGTCGATGCGATCGTCGCCCAGGGCTACGACGCCGCCGGGCACACCGGGACGATCGGAACCTTCTCCATCATCCCGCAGGTCGCCTCGATCGCCGGGGACACCCTGGTGATCGCCGCCGGCGGCGTCACCACGGGTCGCCACCTCGCCGGAGCGATCACGCTCGGCGCATCGGCCGTGTGGACCGGAACGCTCTGGCTCGCCTCGCGCGAGTCCGACCGCGAGATGGTGATCAAGGAGAAGCTCATCGCGGCCGAGGCCGACGACACCTCGCACTCCGCGTGCGTGTCCGGCTTCACTATGCGCACATTGAAGAGCAAGTGGCACGAGGAGTGGTCGAAGCCCGATGCGCCGAAGCCTGCGCCCGCTCCGTATCAGCTCCTGATGTTCGCGGAGATGAAGCAGTCGGCGGCCGACTGGAATCTGACGGACTTCATGACCGAGGCTGCGGGCCAAGGCGTGGGCTTCATCCAGTCGATGAAGCCGTGCCGGCAGATCGTGAACGACATGGCGGACGAGGCCCTCGCGGTCTTCGAGGAGATCACCGGCGTCGCGCCCGGCACCGACTGATCCCGGCCTCCGCTGGAAACGAAAGGGGCACCCCGCGCGGGGTGCCCCTTCTTCCTTGGGTGCGTTCTCGGATGCGAGCCGCTTCGGGCGTCCCGACACGCGAGACGCCGGAAGCGGGCTCACCCTGCGCGGCTAGCGATCGAGCACGTCGGAAGCCACGAGCTCCTCGAGGGTGCGCGTGTCCCACCACGTGATCTGCAGCTGCTTGGCGCGGCGGAAGAAGAGCTGGATGTCGTACTCCAGCGTGAAGCCCACGCCGCCCCAGATCTGCTGACACTTCGCAGTGATGTCGCGGAACGACTGGCAGGCGAAGAGCTTCGCCATCGGAGCCAGCCGCTGAACGGACCGCCCCGTGGCACGGGCCCACGCGGCCTCGTACACGAGCGTGCGGCCCCCGTCGATCAGCACCGAGCCATCGGCCAGGTAGTGCGAGATCGCCTGGAATGCGCCGAGCGGCTTGTCGAACTGCTCCCGGTTCTTGGCGTAGTCGACGGTGATGTCGAGCGCCTTCTCCGCGCCACCCACGGCCCAGGCGGCCAGCAGGATGATCCCGTCGTGCATCGCAGCATCCCACGTCGCCCAGCCGGATCCGGCCTTGCCGATGCGATCGGCCGCGGAGACACGCACGCCGTCGAAGTCGACACGGTACTGCGTATCCGACGCCAGACTGCGAAGCTGCGTGAGCTTCACGCCCTTGGCCTTCGGGTCGACCAGGAACAGATCGATGTCCTTCACGCCGTCGCCGGTTCGCGCGAGCACGATGAGCTTCGTCGCCGCGGCAGCGAACTGCACGTGGCGCTTCGCGCCCGAGAGCAAGAAGTCGTTGCCATCGGCGCGGGCCCGGAGCTGCACGCCCTTGGGACCAAACCCGCCGTCGGGCTCCGTCCACGCCGGTGAGAGGATCGCCTCTCCCGAGGCGATCCTCGGCAGCCACTCCTGCTTCTGCGCATCGCTGCCCGCGAGGAGCAGCACGTTCGCGCCCATCACGCAGCTCACGAAGTGCGGCGTGGGAGCGAGCGCGCGGCCGAGCTCCTCGTAGACGACGGCCGCTTCGAGCATGCCTTGGCCGGAGCCGCCATACTCCTCGGGGATGGAGATTCCGAGCAGACCCAGCTCGGCCATCTGCTTCCATAGCTCCGCCGGATAGCCGACCGGATCGTCCTCGTACTTGCGAACCACGTCGAGTGGCGAGTACTCGGCGCACACGCCCCGCACCATGTCGCGGAGCATCTCCTGCTCTTCTGTGAAATCGAGATCCATGGGAAATGTCCTCTCGTGTGTCTAGAAGTTCTTGGGCAGGCCGAGCTTGCGCCGGGCGATGATGTTCTTCTGGATCTCCGACGCACCGCCGCCGATCGTGTCGATCACGGTGTAGCGGTAGGTGATGTCGGAGCGGCCCTTCATCGGCGCCTCGTCCGTGTGCACGCGGAGCTGGCTGCCCGGTGCCGCGATGTCCAGCGCTGCGCTGGCGAGCCGCTGCGAGAGCTCCGTCGCATACAGCTTGTACCCCGAGGCCTCGGTCGTCGGCGGCTTGCCGCCCTTCATCGAGGCCGCGACGAAGCGCAGCCCCATCACGCGAGCCACCTCGCCCTGCGTCACGAGCTGTGCGATGCGCTGGCGGGTCACCGGATCCTCGCGCAGTGGCTCGCCGTCGCGCTTGCTCGTGCGCACGTACTCGCACAGGAGCTTCATCCGCTCCTCGATGGGCGAGAAGGTGAACATCGTGAAGCGCTCCAGGTCGAGCGCCTCGGAGATGTACTGAAAGCCCTTGTTGAGCTCGCCCACGCGGTACTCGTCGCTCACGTAGACGTTGTCGAAGAACACCTGGTTGGTGATCTCGTCACCCATCGTGGGCATGCGCTGGATCTCGAGACCCGGCGTGTCCATCTTCAGCAGGAACAGCGTGATCCCGTAGTGCTTGGGCGCATTCGGATCCGTGCGCGCACCCACCCAGTACCACTCCGCGAAGTGGGCCGAGGTCGAGAAGATCTTCTGTCCGTTGAGGGTCCAGCCCTTGCCGTCCTCGGTGCGCGTGGCGCGAAGCTGCATGTTCGCGGCATCCGAACCCGCGCCCGGCTCGCTGTAGCCCACCGCGAACTCGACGTCGTTGTTCAGGATCGCCGGCAGGAACTCCTTCTTCAGCTTCTCGCTGCCGTGGCGGATGAGCGTCTTGCCGATGATGCCGACGCCCTTTCCGATCTGCGGACCACCGACGCGCGCGAGCTCCTCGTTCAGGATGTACTCGTACACGCCCTCGCCGCCGGTGCCGCCGTACTCCTTCGGCCACGTCATGCCGAGCCAGCCGCGCTGGCCGATCTTTCGCATCAGCGCGCGGCGCTTCGGCGTATCCACGAGCTGCGCCATGTTCTCGCGCGTCGGGTCCATGACCTCGGGGTCATAGTTGTCCTGGATGAACTGCACGACCTCGTCGCGGAACTTCTTCTCTTCCTGCGAAAACTCGAAATCCACGATCCTTCCTCCTTGGAGCGCACGCTCGGCTGGGCTCGCTACGGGGTTGGGGACTGCGCCGCGAGCCTACTCGCCCCGGAGGGGTCGCGTGCCTGCAAGCGGCGCAGGTGATAGACTGACGAACATCACTGGCATTTGTCAATGAGCGAACGGGGGGCGATCGGCCGATTCGCTCCGGACGGGACGGAGCCGGGCGCGGGCGGCCCCTCTTCGCCGTACCGTGGCGCTTCCGCCCCATACAGACCAGGGAGCCAGCGCGAGGCATGAGGGACGTCGAGAAGCGGGAGACCTCTCGCGATCTTCAACGGCGCGAGACCTACCAGCGGATCTTCGAGGCCGCGATGGCGGAGTTCGACCGCGTCGGCGTCGAGAAGGCGCAGATCGACCGCATCTGCGAGGCCTCGGGGGTGGCGCGAGGCACGTTCTACTTCCACTTCCCCACCAAGGACCATGTGCTGCTCGAACGCCAGCGCCAGCTCTCGGAGAAGATCGCCGAGCGGCTCGAGAAGGAGCTCGGCGCCACCGGGAGCGCGCGCCGCTGTCTCGCGCGGGTGGCCGAGGTCGCGATCGAGGAGCGCGAGGCCGTGGGGAACCTGGAGTTGGTTCGCGAGATCGACGCCGCCGTCGTGCGCCGCAGCCGCACGCCCAACCTGTCCATCGATGCGACCCCGTTCGGGCACATGCTGATCCGCAACATCCGCCGCCTGCAGGAGGCCGGCGAGGTGCGCGACGACCTCTCCCCGGCGGCCCTCGCGGACACCTTCCGCCTGAGCCTGTTCGGCTTCCTGATGGACCCGCAGCGCCCGGGCAAGGACCTGCTGCCCCGCGTGCGGCTCATGATCGATCTCTTCGTGGACGCGCTGCGCCCGCGCGGCGAATCGGCGGCATGAGCGAAGTGCCGGGCGCCGCACTCGCGGGGCGAGGGGCGCTCGCCGGCCGGCGCGTGCTCGAGATCGCGGACGCGAGCGGCGTGTACTGCGGCAAGCTGCTCGCCGACATGGGCGCCGACGTGATCAAGATCGAGCGCCCCGGAGGGGACACCGTGCGGTGGATCCCTCCCTTCTGGAACGACGAGGCGGGCCCCGACACCGGCCTGTTCTTCCTGTACACGAACACGAGCAAGCGCAGCGTCACGCTCGACGTCGCGCGCCCCGAGGGCTGCGAGCTCTTCCTCGCGCTCGCCCGCACGGCGGATCTGGTCGTGGAGACGCTGC
>CAZOTO010000025.1:0-30296 GCA_964582775.1 uncultured Myxococcales bacterium | reverse complement strand
GCGGCTCGTACGTGCGCGCGAGCTCGTCGCCGGCCTTCATCAGCATGCGGATCGCCGTGGGCGCGGTGTACCAGACGCTCACCTCCTGATCGCGCAGGATCGAGTACCAGCGCTCGACGTCCATCTCGGCCTCGTCGACGATGCTGGTGATGCCGTGCATGAGCGGCGCGAGGATCCCGTACGACGTCCCCGTCACCCAGCCGGGATCGGCCGTACACCAGAAGATGTCGTCGTCGTGGAAGTCGAGTGCGTAGGCACCCGTCGCGTGATGCGCGACGGCGGCGCGATGCACGTGGAGGGCGCCCTTGGGCGTGCCGGTGGTTCCGCTCGTGAAGTGGAGCAGCGCCGGCTGCTCGGGATCGGTGGGCGGGATCTCGAAGGCGTCGGAGGCCTCGCCGAACCGCGTCGCGAGATCGAGCGTTCCCGGGACGGCGGTGCGCGCGCCGCCGTCCCCGATGAGGAGCACGTGCTCGAGGTGCGGAAGCTCCGCGCGCAGCCCCTCGACCTTGCGCCGGTAGAGCTTCTCGGTGGTGACGAGCACGCGGCCGCGCCCGATGGCGAGTCGCTGGCGCACCGGCTCGGGTCCGAAAGCCGAGAAGAGCGGGCAGAACACGGCACCGAGCTTCCACGCGCCGAGAGCCGCCGCGTAGAGCTCGGGCACGCGCCCCGCGAGCGCGAAGACGCGATCCCCGGGCGCAACGCCGAGCCGCACGAGCGCATTCGCGACGCGATTCGACTGCCGACGCAGATCGGCGTAGGTGAGATCGCGCACGATCCCGCCCTTCCCGAGGAAGCGCAGCGCGACGCGTCGGGCCCGCGGCCCCGCCGCGTGCCGGTCGACCGCCTCGTGCGCGAGGTTGAGGCCGCGCCCGCCAGGAAGTCCATCGAGCGCGCGCTGCGCCTGCGCCCAGGAGAAGCGCGCACATGTCTCGTCGTAGTCGACGAGGTTCGGCCGCACGCGCAGCGACCCGGGATCCTTCTCGATGGTCGGCCAGGGCATGGTCCCCTCCCTCTCGCCCGATGCCATCATGCAAGGGACACGCCCCTCTCGCTCGGCCGCCAGCAACCCACGAGGGGACGGATCCTCCCGATGCCACGGGCCGCTGCGCAGAGCCGCCACAGCCCTGCGCACTTCGGTCACATGCGGCTTGCGGGTGCAACCCGCGCCGCATCCCGGTCGGGCGAGAGCTCGTCCGCGAAGCCGGCGCCCCATCCGGCGCAAAGCGCAGTATCGTGACGCAATCGAAGCGGCCGAGGAGCCCGTCCGTGTCCCGTGAGAAGTGCTTCCCCATCGAGCGCGGCCACATCCTGCAGTTCGCGCGGGCGGTGGGCGACCCGAATCCTCTCTACTCCGACCCCGAGTACGCCGCGGCCACGGAGCCGGGCGCGATCCTGGCGCCTCCCACGTTCCTGATGGCGGCGGATCACTTCGATCCAGACTACGAGCGGAGGCCGCGCATCGGCGAGCCGTGGCGCGGCTCGGGGCGCGAGCCCTCGGGCGTCCCCTCGGACCAGCTCTGGGGACAGGTCTCGGGCTACCACGCGGAGCAGCACTTCGAGTACCACCGCCATCCGCGCGCAGGCGACGTGCTCACCTGGCGCTCGCGACCCGGACGGACCTGGGAGAAGGTCGGGCGCCGCAGCGGCCAGCTTCGCTTCACCGAGACGATCACCGAGTTCTTCGACGAGAGCGGCGAGCTCGTGGTCACCGCGCGCTGGGTCTCCGTGGCCACGGAGCGGAGGGCCGATCGATGACGCAGACCCCGGTGCGACGCGCACCGCTTCGCGCGAGCGAGCTCCGCGTCGGCCAGTCGTGGACCGAGACGGTGGTCGAGGACCTCACGCGCACCCAGATCGTCATGTACGCGGGTGCATCCGGCGACTTCGAGCCCATCCACCACGACGAGGTCTACGCGCGGCAAACGGGACATCGCACGATCTTCGCGCACGGAATGCTCACGATGGGAATGACGGCGCGCGTCGTCACCGATCTCGTGGGCGACGGCCGGTTGATCCGCTACGGAGGACGCCTCACCGCGCAGGTGTGGCCAGGCGATGCGCTCACCGCCACGACCACGGTCGAGCGCGTGTCCGAAGACGAGGGCGTCCCCACCGTCGATCTCGCGATCGTCACGACGAACCAGCAGGGCATCGTGGTCTTCGACGGTCGGGCCACGGCCCGCGTCGATCCGTAGGAGGAGCCGCATGGGTCTGCACGACGGCAACGTGGCTCTGGTGACCGGCGCGGCGAGCGGGATCGGTCGCGCGGCGGCCGAGCGCTTCGCCGCCGAGGGCGCGCGCGTGGTGGTGGTGGACATCGACGAGCCCGGCGGGCTCGAGACCGTGCAGCGCATCGAGGGCGCGGGCGGCACCGCGCGGTTCCTTCGCGTCGACGTCACCGACGAGATCGCCGTGGAACAGATGGTCGCGCAGACCGTCGAGCGCTTCGGCAGACTCGACTGCGCGCTCAACAATGCCGGGACGAGCGATCCGGCGCGCGCCTTCGTCGATCTCGAGGCCGCGGTCTGGAACCGCATGATCGCGATCGATCTCACGTCCGTGTTCTTCTGCATGAAGCACGAGCTCCGACAGATGCTGCGGCAGGAGCGCGTGCGCGGCCGCCGTGGCGCGATCGTGAACACGGCGTCCGGCGCGAGCATCGTGCCCGCCCCCGGCCAGCCGCACTACACGGCGGCGAAGCACGGGGTGCTCGGCCTCACGAAGATCGCGGCGCAGGAGTACTACGCGCAGGGCATCCGCACGAATGCGATCTGCCCGGGCCTCACCGACACGGGGTTGGTGCGCGCGTTCCTCGCGAGCAGTCCTCCGAAGGTCGCCGAGCAGGTGCGCCGCAGCGTGCCCGGCGGCGAGCTCGGGCGCCCCGAGGACGTGGCGGCCGCCGCGGTGTGGCTCGCCTCGGACGAGGCGCGCTGGGTGAACGGCGACAGCCTGATCGTGGACGGGGGCGGCGTGCTGCGCTGAGCGCGCCGCGGGACGACCCCGCTCTACCTCCGCATCGACTCCTGTTACCTTCCCGACATGAACCATCCCTCGCACGCGCCGATCCGCGGTCTCCGGGAGACGCAGATCCGCACCCCGGTCGCCACCGAGCGCCCCGAGCCCGGCGTCCTGCTGCTCGAGATCTCCTGGGAGGTCTGCAACCAGATCGGCGGCATCTACCAGGTGCTGCGCTCGAAGGTGCCGTGCATGGTGGATCGCTGGCAGGACCGCTACTGCGTGGTCGGTCCCTGGGTGCCCGACAAGGCAGCGGTCGAGTTCGAGCCCGTGCCGGCCACGGGGTGGCAGGCGCGCGTGGTCGATCGGCTGGCGGCCGCGGGTGTCATCGCGCACACGGGACGCTGGCTCGTCACCGGCCGGCCGTGCGCGATCCTGCTCGAGCACAGGCTCGCAGCGGATGCGCTCAACGACGCGAAGCGCCGGCTGTGGCAGGACTTCGGAATCGAGTCCCCGAGCCGCGACGTGCTGATCGACGACACGATCGGCTTCGGCGAGACGGTGCGCAAGCTCGTCGAGGCCAGCTGCCACGAGTGGCTGGCGGAGCAGAGCGGGCGCGTGCGCGGCCCCCGCCGCGTGCTCGCCCAGTTCCACGAGTGGCTGGGCTCGGCCGCGCTCCCGATGCTGCGCAGGCAGAATCTGCCCCTCTCCACCGTGTTCACGACCCATGCGACGTCGCTCGGCCGCTACATCGCCTCGAGCGAGGGAGACTTCTACGATCGCCTCTCCGGGATCGATCCCGACACCGAGGCCACCCGTTACGGCATCCGCAGCCAGCACCAGATCGAGCGCACGTGCGCGCGCGAGGCCCAGCTGCTCACGACCGTGTCGCCGCTGGCCGGCGAGGAGTGCACGTGGCTGCTCGGTCGCAGTCCCGACGCCATCACTCCCAACGGACTCAACATCGAGCGCTTCGACGTGGGCCACGACTTCCAGACGCTGCATGCGCAGTACAAGGACCGGATCCATCGCTTCGCGATGGGCCACTTCTTCCCGAGCTACGCGTTCGACCTGGATCGCACGCTCTACTTCTTCACGAGCGGGCGTTTCGAGCCGCGGAACAAGGGCTTCGATCTGTGCCTCGAGGCGATGGCGCGGCTCAATGCGGAGCTGCGCCGCGCGAGCCTGGGTGTCACGGCGGTGCTGTTCATCGTCACGCACCGGCCGACGCGCTCGTTGCATCCGGCTGCGCTCCACGCGCGCGGCGTGCTCGAGGAGCTGCGCTCGGTCGCGCAGCACGTGACGCAGAGCGTGGGGGAGGAGCTGTTCCGCCGCGGCGCCGCCGGCGAGCGCGTGCGCCTGGACGATCTGGTGGACGACTACTGGCGGCTGCGCTTCCGCCGCACGCAGCACGCGCTGCGCGCGAACCGCCTGCCGCTCATCGCGACGCACCTGCTCGAAGACGAGGCGAACGATCCCGTGCTCCAGCAAGTGCGCGCACTGGGCCTGCACAACGCCGCCGAAGATCCCGTGAAGATCGTCTACCACCCCGAGTTCGTGACATCGGTGAGTCCACTCTGGGGCCTCGAGTACGAGCAGTTCGTGCGGGGCTGTCACCTCGGCATCTTCCCCAGCACCTACGAGCCGTGGGGCTACACGCCGCTCGAGTGCATCGCGCTCGGCGTTCCAGCGGTGACGAGCGACCTCGCTGGGTTTGGCCGCTACGTGATGGAGCGCTTCCCCGATTACGCGCAGTGGGGCATGAACGTGCTACGCCGCCGCGGCCGATCCTTCGACGAGGCCGCAGCCGATCTCACCGCACAGCTCATCGAGTTCTGCCGCATGGATCGGCGCGGGCGGATCGCACTGCGCAACTCGGTGGCGCAGCGCGCGTGGGACTTCGATTGGACGGATCTCGGTCGCGCGTATCATGCTGTGCACGACCGCGCGCTGGCCGGACACCCCTGATCGAACGGACGGACGTCCTCTTCGCCGGAAGCGCAAGACCGTGAGGAAGACGAATGAGCGCGCCTCTGAACGAATCTCTGGGACCCTTCGCAGGCCTGCGCTGTCTGGATCTGTCGACCGAGGTCGCGGGGCCGTACGCGACGAAGATGCTCGTGGATGCGGGCGCCGACGTGATCAAGCTCGAGGAGCCCGGCGGCGATCCATTGCGGCGCTGGACCGCATCGGGCATCGAGATCCCCGCCGGTGAGGACGGCGCGCTGTTCCGGTACCTGAATGCATCGAAGCGCAGCATCGTCGCGGACCTCGGCAGCGCGCGGGGGCGCGAGTTCTTGCTCGACCTGGCGGCAACCGTGGACCTCGTCGTCGAGAGCTTCGGGCCGGAAGGGCTCGAGCGGCGCGGCATCGCACTCGACGCCCTTCGCAGACGCAATCCCGCGCTGTCCATCGTGTCGATCTCACCGTGGGGACGGACGGGCCCCTGGGCGCACCGGCCCGCGACGGAGTGGACCGTGCAGGCCGCCACCGGCTCGACCGCGTATCGTGGGCTGCCATCGCGCGGACCGCTCAGCAACGGCGGACGCCTCGGCGATTGGGTCACCGGCTCGTACGTAGCCATCGCATCTCTGTGCATGGTCCTCTCCGCGCGCAGGACCGGGCGCGGCCTGCACGCGGATCTGTCCATGTTCGAGTGCCTCGTGCTCTCGATGACGCAGTACCACGATCTGCAGAGCCAGTTCTTCGGCAGCCGCCATCTGCCGCAGAATCTCGAGACGCCCTCCATCGAGCCCGCGAAGGACGGCTGGGTGGGCCTGTGCACGTACACGGGTCAGCAGTGGAAGGACTTCTGCAACCTGATCGGCCGCCCCGACGTCGGCGAGAATCCGCGCTTCTACGAATCGCGCGAGCGCATGGAGCATCTCGAGTTCATCCAGGGAATGATCCACGCGTGGACCCGCGAACATACGGTGGACGAGATCATCGAGATCGCGAGCGCGCTCCGCATTCCCGTGGCGCCGATCGGACACGGCAAGAACCTGCCGGAGATGGACCATTTCCGCGCGCGCGGCGTGTTCGTGCGAAACCCCCACGGATTCCTGCAGCCGCGCATCCCGTACCGGCTGGGCGACGCGAAGGATCGCCCCTTCGGACCTGCGCCGCGCCTCGACGAGCACGGCGACGAGATCCGCCGCGAGCTTGCGACGCCACGCCCCTCTTCGCGCACGAGCTCCAAGCCCGATTCCGGCACATCGGCTCTCCCGTTCGAGGGCGTTCGCATCGTGGACCTCACCGCATTCTGGGCCGGTCCGATCGTCACCGCGCTCTTTGCCGACATGGGCGCGGACGTGATCAAGGTGGAGTCGATCCAGCGGCCCGACGGGATGCGCTTCGCGGGCGCCGTTCCCGGCGAGAACCTGTGGGAGCGAAGCGCCGTGTTCCACGGCGCGAACTGCGGAAAGCGCGACATCACCCTCAATCTCGACAGCGAGGAAGGACGCGCGCTGCTCGAGCAGCTCCTCGCGGGCGCGGATGCGCTCACGGAGAACTTCTCCGTGCGCGTGCTCGATCAATTCGGGCTCACGCGCGAGCGGATCGAGGAGATCAATCCACGACTCATCGTGCTGCGCATGCCCGCATTCGGACTGGACGGTCCGTGGCGCGATCGCACGGGGTTCGCACCGAACGTGGAGCAGGTGAGCGGGCTTGCGTGGATCACCGGCTACCAGGACATGCCGCTCATCCCGCGAGGCGTGTGCGATCCGGCGGGCGGGATGCACGCGGCCTTCGCCCTCGCCTGCGCGCTCGAGCAGCGGCGCAAGACCGGCAAGGGGATGATCCTCGAGGTGCCGCTCGTCGAGCCCGGCCTCAACATGGCCGCGGAGCAGGTGATCGAGTACTCCGCGTACGGGCAGTTCCTCGAGCGATCGGGCAATCGCGGGCCGTGCGCAGCTCCGCAGGGGATCTACCCGTGCGCCGGCGAGGATCTGTGGGTGGCCATCGCCGTCGTCACCGACGAGCAGTGGCGGGCCCTGCGCGGAATCCTCGGCGATCCCGAGTGGGCGCGTGCACCCGAGCTCGACACCGCCCGCGGACGCCGCGCCCAGCACGACCGCATCGACGAGGCCCTTCGCGCATGGACTCGAGAACGAACCCGCGAGGAGGCTGCCGAACGGCTGCGCAGCGTGGGGATCCCGGCGACCGAGGTGACGAACGGCTGGGCGATCCACCCGAACCCGCAGCTCGAGCACCGGGGGTTCTTCCAGATCCAGGAACATCCCTTCGGAGGACGGCTGCGCTACCCCGGCCAGCCAATGCGCGTCGACGGGCTCGGGCCTCCCTGGCACAAGTGGGTGGCGCCCACGCTCGGGCAGCACAACGAGGAGATCCTGCGCGACGTGCTCGACCTCGATGCGAAGCGCATCGAGGGGCTGCGCGAGCGCAAGGTGATCGGCACCCGCCCCGCGCACTTCTGCTGACACAGGGCATGCGATCTTCGCGCAGGAGTCTTCCTTACGAGGCGAGCGATTCCTGTGCGGACGGCTCGATGTCCGGAAGCCGCTCGGGCCTCTCGCCGCTCGCGAGAAGGTCGACGGCCTGGTCGGCGGCATCCTGGAAGGGAAGGAGCACGAGATCGGCGCCGAGAGCGCGGAGGCGATCGGCATCGTCCTCGCGATGCGAGGTCACTGCGATGCGCCCCGCATAGCCGTGGGCGCGCAGGTTCTCGATCAGGGATCGCCGATGATCGTGATGCGTGAGATCGGTGCCGTGCTCGGGAATCGACGATACGACCCAGCGCGCGCGAAGGATCGGCAACGCCGAGAGAAGCTCTGGATCCCCTGCATCTCCGTACACGACCTTCAGTCCCTCCGTGCGCCAGAACTGCAGTACCACGGGATCGAAGTCGACGCCGACCACGCGTTCGCCGAACGCCGCTAGACGCCGCGCGATAGCACTTCCGTAGCGCCCGAGACCCAGCACGATCATGTCTGCCATCTCGGCCATCGGCGTATCGAGCGCCGTCTCGCGAGAGGGACGTCCCAGCGTCACGAACCGAAGCCAAGGCTCGATGGGCGGGTACAACGAATGCGAAAAGGTGATCATGTAGGTGGAGAGCGCGATGGTGACGAGCCCGACCAGCGTCACCAATCCGAGCACCGAGCCGTCGACGTGTCCGAGCGAGGCCCCCAGCGCGGTGAACACCAGGGAGAACTCGCTGATCTGCGCCACGGTGAGCCCGGCCAAGAAGCCCGTGCGAGCCGTGTAGCCCATGGCCGTCATGATGAGGACCACGATCAGCGGGTTTCCGATCAGCACGAACAGCGAGAGCACCACGGCCGCGAGGGCCTGCTCTCCCAGTATCCGAAGCTCCAGCCCGGATCCGAGCGAGATGAAGAAGAAGAGCAGCAGGAAGTCGCGCAGGCTGGTGAGGCGCGCCGCGATCGCGTCGCGAAACGGTGTCGACGCCAGCGATATTCCTGCCAACAACCCCCCGAGCTCTCGACTCAGCCCCACGTACCCGCCCACCGCCGCCAGCAGTGCCGCCCAACCAATCGCAAAGCCGACGAGGAGCTCGGGTGCACGCGCCAAGCGCTCCACCAACGGGTTGGCGAGATATCGCACGAAGACCCCGACGGAGGCCAGCATTCCGAACCCGCCGAGGACGACCCGCGCAATCTCTTCGTCGACGCCACGCACCCCCCCTACCCCAATCGCCGATGTCACGACCATCGCGACGATCACGACCAGGTCCTGCACGATGAGAAAGCCGACGGCGATGCGGCCGTGCAGCGAATCGATCTCGCGCTTGTCCGAGAGGAGCTTCACGATGATGATCGTGCTCGAGAAGGTGAGGGCAACGGCCACGTAGAGGCTCGCGATCGGAGAGAGCCCGAGCAGCAGGCACAGCCCGAATCCAACCACCGAGGTGAAGGCAACCTGGCCCAGCCCGGTCGCGAGAGCCACGGGCCCAAGCGTGCGTACCAGGTGCAGATCGAGCTTGAGCCCGACGAGGAAGAGCAATACCGCTACACCGAGCTGTGCGAGCAGCTCGATGGATTCGCTCGAGCGAGCGATGTCGAATACCGACGGACCGGCGAGGATGCCCACCGCGATGAAGCTCACGATGAGGGGCTGGCGCAGCAGCAGACCGACGAGCCCCACCGCGGCCGCCAGCACCAGCAGAGCCGCAACTTCGTAGAACACCGAGCCCCCTATCGGATCCCCCATCGATTCCTCACCTTTCGCGGAACACCGCAGGTCCAGGAGAGTGCCCGAGCGAGTCGATGCGCGCGAGCCGCTCACCGGCTGGCTCGATTGCAGGGGAGATCGGATCCGATCCCGCGCTCAGCCGTTGCGCACGAGCAGAGCGAAGTTGAGCGCGGCGGCATAGCTCACCCACACCAGGTAGGGCAGGAGCAGCACCGCGGCGGCCCGGCTGTGGCGGTGGAACGAGGCGATCGTCGCCGCGATCGCGAACCACAGCGCGACGATCACGGCGAGGCCCGCCCCGATCTGGTGCGCTCCGAAGAAGACCGGAGACCACACCGCATTGAGCGCGAGCTGCAGCCCCCACGCTCCGAGGGCCCATCGCACGTCCGATTCCCCTCGGCGTCGCCAGACGAGCCAGGCCGCGATGGCCATCCCCGCGTAGAGCGCCGTCCAAACCGGCGGGAACACCCAGTCGGGCGGCGTCCACGCCGGTTTGGACAGCGCTTCGTACCACGCACCGGGGCGAAAGCGGGATCCCGAGAGCGCCACGAGGAACGAGGCGCCGAGGAACCCCGCGAGCCCGAGGCTCGCGGCGATCCGCTCGCGTCGCATGCTTGGCCCTAGGCCGCCCGTAGCTCCGACGTGCAGTGCCCACAGCGCGAGGCCCCGAGCGGGATCTCCGACAAACAGAACGGACAGGACTTCGTCGTCGGCGTCGCCGGGGCAGCGGCCTCCGCCCGCTTCATGGCATTCAAGCCGCGAACCAACAAGAAGACGGCAAAGGCCACGATCAGGAAGCTGATGACGGCATTCAGGAACACGCCCAGGTTGATGGACACTGCGCCCGCAGTCTTGAGGTCCGCGAGCGAGGCGTACGGCCCCGGCGTCGCGCCGTCCTTCAATACGAGGAAGATGTTCGAGAAGTCGACACCGCCGAGGAGCAAGCCGATCGGCGGCATGAGAACGTCGTCGACGAGGCTCTTCACGATCGTGCCGAACGCACCGCCGATGATGATGCCGACGGCCATGTCGACCACGTTCCCGCGCATCGCGAATTCCTTGAAATCCTTGAGCATCCCCGGGACCCTCCTCTCCGGCATCGTGCCGGTGTCGGGGGCAGCCTATCACAGACGGGCTTGATACTTTCCGCCCCCATGTCGATGCCCGGCGGTCCTTCGGCCCTGCTTGCTCGCCTCTTGGCGGCTCTCGTGTCGACCACGCTCGCACTCGGCGTGGCGGAGGTCGCCCTGCGGCTCACATGGGATGGCTTCTACCTGAAGGCGAGCAGCCCCTATGCGAAGCCGCACGCGACGCGTGGCTGGCACAACCGACCGGGCGTGCAGGTGGAGTATGGGGATCCGGAGTTCTCGACACGGCTCACCCACGACTCCCACGGCTACCGCAGCCCCGAGATCCGGCAGGAGCGGACACCCGGGAAGACCCGGGTTCTCGTGCTCGGTGATTCGTTCGCCTACGGCATCGGCGTCGAGGACGACGAGACCTTCTCCGCGAGGCTCCTGCGCATGGATCCACGGCTCGAGGTGATCAACACCGGAGTGAGCGGCTACGGCACGTCGCAGCAGCTCCTGTTGCTTCGGGAAGAGGGGCTCGCATTCGCACCCGACGTCGTGCTCGTCGCCTTCTTCTGGAACGATGTCGCCAACAGCTTCTACCGCGAGGTGCCGCGCTTCGTGCTCGAGGGAAGACGGCCGAGGCACGAGCCGCCGTCGGAGGAATGGCGGCACGAGGTGGAATCCTGGAAGCCATCCCCTCCGCATCGTCGAAGACTCCTACGGCACAGCTATCTGTATCGCTTCGCGAGCGATCGGCTCGCACTCGGCCGCTTCCAGGCGCGGCGGTGGCTCGGCATCCCGATCGAGCGCGGCCTGCGCGTGAAGCCGGAAGACCAAGAGGCCGCATGGTCTCTCACCTTCGCGCTGCTGCGCGAGATCGCAGCCGCCACTCGGGAGCACGGTGCCAAGATCGTTCTCGTGGTGATTCCCGAGCAGGCACAGGTGCAGCCCCGGACGCGCATCGAGGGCCTCGAACCGGACGACTACGAGGTGCAGGAGAAGCTCCGCACCTTCGCCTCCGCCGAGCGCATTGCATTCCTCGATCTGCTCCCCGCGCTGTCCGCCGAGTTCCGAGCCAAGGGACGACCGCTGTATTACCTGCTCGATCGACACCTCAACGCGCGAGGCCACGAGGTGACCGCCAACGAGGTGTACGCATTCCTCCGCGATCGTGGCGTGATCCCGAGGGAGCCGTAGGCTACGGCGCCTCCCCCCAGCCCATCACCGCGTCCGTCAGTCGTCCAGCGTGAAGCCCACCTTCAAGGTGACCTGCCAGTGCGCCACCTCGCCATTCTCGATCACCCCGCGGGTGTCGGTCACCTGGAACCAGCGCAGGTTGTGAATCGACTTCGCTGCCTTCGTGATCGCGATCTTCACCGCCTCGTCCGTCCCCTTCGGAGACGACCCAGTGAGCTCGATCGTCTTGTACACGTGATTGGCCATGTCGAGGTCTCCTTGGGGCACGCGTTCGGCCCGCTCGTGGAGCATACCCCAATACAGCGCCGGCGGAACACGTGATCCCGAACGGTGTCAGCGCACGAGCGTTGCGTGATTCTTGTTCTTCACCACGTGATCGGCCGCTCGGCTCGCGGCCCAGGCATCGGGCTTGAACAGCACCTCGAAGCCTTGACCGACGACGAGACCAACGACCTCGTTGATGTGCCGCGAGCTGGCCCAGCGGCGATCGGGGTTCACGTCCAGGTGCACTACGATCGGCGTCGTATCCGGCACGTGCGGGTCGAGCTCCATGGCGGTCTCGACGCTCAGCCAGGCCTCCATGAACAGCTTTTGGCGCAGCGTCCGGACCTCTCGCGGAGGCTTGCGCAGGCGCGTGTAGTACACGCGACCGCCCTTGCCTGGGGAGAGCGCAACAATGCAGGTGACGAACTCGATGCGGCGATCGATCTTCTGCGCATCGGTCCCGACATGGAAGACCCGATCTCCGGCGTGGAGCAGGCGGCCGATCTCCGAGACGATGTCGTCGACCGCAACGCGCTCCAGCGTGAGCCACTGCCGTTCGAGCATTCCGCCGCGCAGGATATCCGGATCGTGCGCCCCCAACCAGCCCGGACGCCGGGGCGGGTCCGCTGAGCCGGCGGCGCGGAGGAGGGGCGGGCTGCAGCTCGGATCTACGGGTGCACGGCGAGCACGAGCCAGCCGCGCCCGGAGGTCGAGACCACTTCGAATGCCGTCCCGCCTGCCGGCATCGTCCCACGCGAGATGGCCGACAGGGACAGCCGGCGGCCACCCTCCAGCGCCATCGCCGCGGCGCTCGCAGTCGTTCCGAGCACGTCGGAGACGACCCCGATGCTCTCCTCATCCGAGACCGAGGCGGGGTCACGCCGACATCGGTGGGCGACGAGATCGCGCGCGAAGCGCTCCTCGACACAGAGCCCGGCCTCGATGGTCTCGGTCCCTCGAACCGTCATGCTGGCGGCGACGGCCATCGGCTCGGCGCCACCCCAGGGCCCCCCGGGTCCGATCTTCACCGGGAGGACGGTCGTGCGAAGGACGATGCGGGGAAACAGATCGACGATGCGCGCGGCGATCGCACTCTGCGCGACCTCGGTGGGAAACGCCTCCGGCCCCGAGAGAACGGCCGCCTGATCGTCGAGGAACCGCTGCAATAGCTCTTCGAGGCGTGGCTTCGTGAGATGCCCGAGCTCGACCAGGGCCTCTCCGACGCGCGACTGACGAGATCGCTGATCCGCGATGAGATCCTCTACCTGGTCGGGCTGGAGCAGCCCCATCTCGATGGCGACCTCTCCGAACCGGGCATCACTGCAACGCTGCGCCTCGAGCACGCGCTCGACCTCGCCCGCCGATAGCATCTTGCGCTTCACTGCCAGCTCGCCGAGGGTGCGATTCACCCACGTCATGTGATCCGTCGCCTGGCGGAGCTGGAAGGCGTCGATCACGCCCTCGTCGACGAGAAACTGGCCGAAGAAACGCGTGCCCACCCGCGGACTCCTCTGGGATCCCCGGGCTCCATCGACGAGGGGTCCGCCGCGATTGAGGATTCCGTGAGGCCGTGTCGCGGGCTTACTTCTTCTTCGCTTCCTGGGCCTTGGCGACGAGCTCGGTCTGGACCTCCGCGGGCACGGGAGCGTACTTGGCGAACTCCATGGTGAACTCCGCCTTGCCCTGGCTGCAGGAGCGAAGATCCGTGGCGAAGCCGAACATGGTGGCGAGCGGAACCTCGGACTCGACGCGCGAGAAGCCGCCCTCCTCGGTCGAGCCCGAGATCATCCCGCGCCGCTGCATGATCGTCTTGATGTAGGCGCCCTGGTACTCGGATGGGCCCTCCACGGCGAGCTTCATGATCGGCTCGAGGATCGTGGGCTTCGCCTTCGGGTAGGCCTCCTTGAAGGCCTCGCGCGCCGCCGTCTGGAACGCGATGTCCGACGAGTCGACGGCATGCGCCGCACCGTCCTGGAGCACGACCTTCACGCCGAGGACGGGAGCACCGATGAGCGCCCCCTTCTGGAGCGCCGCCTTGAAGCCCTTCTCGCAGGCGGGGATGAACTCGGTCGGGATGTTCCCGCCGCGCACCGCGTTCTCGAACTCCCAGTCGTCCTCCGAGTCCTTGAGAGGCTCGATGTAGCCCATCACCTTTCCGTACTGACCTGCACCGCCGGTCTGCTTCTTGTGCGTGTAGTCGAACTCGGCTCGGCGCGAGATGCACTCGCGATAGGCGACCTGCGGCTGGCCGGCCTCGAGCTCCACCTTGTACTCGCGGCGCATCCGCTCCATGTACACATCCAAGTGGAGCTCACCCATGCCAGCGATGATCGTCTCGCCGCTTTCCTCGTCGACGAACGTGTTGAACGTCGGATCCTCGCGAACGAAGCGGCCCAGCGCCTTGCCCATGTTGTCGGACATCTTCGTGTCCTTGGGCTTGATCGCGAGCGAGATCACCGGCTTGGGCACGTGCATGGACGACATGGCGACGCGCAGGTCCGGATCCGTGAACGTATCGCCCGAAGCGCAGTCGATGCCGAACAGCGCCACGATGTCTCCCGCGGGCGCACCCTCGATGTCCTCCATCTTGTCCGCGTGCATGCGCACGAGCCGTCCGACCTTCACCTTCTTTCCGGTGCGCGCGTTCATGATCGCGTCACCCCGCGAAAGCGAGCCCTGATAGATGCGGATGTACGTGAGCTGCCCGTACCGCCCGTCGTCGAGCTTGAACGCGAGCGCCACGAGCTTCGCCTTGGGATCGGAAACGATCTCGATCTCTGCCTCGTCGCGCTCGAGATCGACTCCGGTGTTCTTCACTTCGGTCGGGGCCGGCAGGTAGCGCGTCACCGCATCGAGCAGGAGCTGCACCCCCTTGTTCTTGTAGGCGGAGCCCACGAAGACGGGCGTGAGCTCGAGTGAGAGCGTCCCCTTGCGGATCGCGTCGTGGATCAGGTCCTCGGTGACCTTCTCCTCGAGCATCGCCTCCATGAGCTCCTCGGAGAACATGGACACCGCGTCGAGCATCTTCTCGCGGTACTCCTCGGCCTGGGCGAGCAGCTCGTCGGGAATGGGCTTCTCGACGACGTTCACGCCCTTCTCGCCCTCGAAGAGGTAGGCGCGCATCTTCACCAGGTCGACGATGCCCTGCAGCCGGTCCTCGAGTCCGATCGGGATCTGCATGAGCACCGCGTTGTGCTTGAGCTTCTCGCGAAGCTGCTCCGTGACGCGGAAGGGATTCGCGCCCGTGCGGTCGAGCTTGTTCACGAAGGCGATGCGCGGGACGTTGTAGCGCCGCATCTGACGGTCGACGGTCATCGACTGCGACTGCACGCCCGCCACGCCGCATAGCACCAGGATCGCTCCGTCGAGCACGCGCAGCGACCGCTCGACCTCGATCGTGAAGTCGACGTGACCGGGAGTGTCGATGATGTTGACGTGATAGCCCGCCCACTCGCAGTAGGTCGCCGCGGACTGGATCGTGATCCCGCGCTCGCGCTCGAGATCCATGTGGTCCATGGTCGCACCGACCTCGTCCTTGCCGCGAACCTCGTGGATCGCGTGGATGCGGCCGGTGTAGAACAGGATCCGCTCCGTGAGCGTGGTCTTGCCCGAGTCGATGTGGGCGCTGATCCCGATGTTTCGAATGCGAGAGAGGTCTGTGGTCGCCATGGTCGTGGTCCGTTGTCTGGATGGAATCCAGCGATGAAGGGCCCCCGCAGGAGAGCCCGGCTTCGATTGCCTCGAACGTTCGAGCGAACGCGCGGTCGGCGGGCCGGCAAGGCTCGCCCTTCCCGCGCTTCGGCTCCAGGGGCCGCGCAAAGTAGGCCGTTTTTCGAGTTTCCACTAGCCCGCAGGGCGCCTCACCCGGACCGTCAGCGCCGAACGTGCTCTCGCCCACCCCTGCGGCGCCACGACCGCCTACGCGTATAATCCGCCCGCGCCCTCTCTTGCGGAGACCCCATGAGCCCGACGGACCCGAAACGAAGGCTTGCCGACGCCGTGCGCCAGCTGCTCGAGCGCGTGCTGTTGGCCCAGGCCCCCGAGCGGATGCTCACGGCTGCGGCGGAGCGGATCGAGGCGGTCTGCGCGGACCTCGCCCCCTTCGCGGGCTCCCCTCTCCCGGCCTCCTCCCTGCGCGAGCTCCTGGCCGCGAACCCGGGGGGATTCGGCGCCGTGGCGCAGGAAGACATCCGGATCTTCTACTCCAAGGGCTGCGTCTACGGTGCGCACAATGCGCTCGCGGCTCCCATCGAGCTCAGCTTCGAGGGCGACAGGGCGGTCGGCCGCGGGACGTTCGGCGTGCCTTACCAGGGTCCGCCCGGCTGCGTGCACGGCGGCATCGTCGCCGCCGTCTTCGACCAGATCCTCGGCTCCGTGAACATCTTCCGGAACGAGCCGGGCATGACGGGAACGCTCACCGTCTACTACCGCCGCCCCACCCCGCTGTACCGCGAGCTGCGCTTCGAGGCCTGGAGGGAGCGCAAGGAAGGCCGGAAGATGTACGCGCGCGGCGCCGTCTACGATGGCGACACGCTCACGGCCGAAGCCGAAGGGGTCTTCATCGCCTTCGAGAGCGAGGCGGCACTGGACCGTCTACCCGGCTTGCGCGACTGGATCGGCCGCAACGGATTCGAGTAGGGCAAGTGCCGCGATCGAGGGCGAGACGGCGATCATGGGGGTTTGATTTTCGTCATTTTTTCGCCTAGATTTCTCGCGCCATGCCTGCGGAAGCTCCCCTGCGCGGACGAGGCACGCGGACTTCGCCGCGTCCCCGCTTCGAGCCACTCGAGATCGAACGGCTGCCCGAGTCGGAGATCGACCCCGATGCCACGCCCCGCGCCCCCGCCCCCCGCACGCGATTCCTGCGCGACGGCGCCCGGTCGGCGATCGCCCGCAACGACAGCCCCGACATCGGCTTCGACACGAGCCTGAATCCCTACCGCGGCTGCGAACACGGCTGCATCTACTGCTACGCGAGGCCCACCCACGAGTACCTGGGGCTGTCCGCCGGCCTGGACTTCGAGACGAAGATCCTGGTGAAGGAGGACGCGCCGGACCTGCTGCGAAGAGAGCTCTCCTCTCGGCACTGGCGGCCGCAGGGGGTCGCGCTCTCGGGCGTAACCGATGCCTATCAGCCCGTGGAGAGGGTCCTCCACCTCACGCGCCGCTGTCTCGAGGTTCTGGCGGAGTTCCGCAATCCGGTGAGCGTGACGACCAAGAGCGACGCCGTGGTTCGCGATCTCGATCTGCTCGGCGAGCTCGCGCGTCACCGCGCGGTGTCGGTGACGATCTCGATCACGACGCTCGATTCCGATCTCGCCCGTCGCCTCGAGCCTCGCGCAGCCCAACCCGGCGCGCGGCTGCGCACCGTGGAACGGCTGGCAGCGGCGGGAGTCCCGGTGGGGGTGAACATCGCTCCCGTGATCCCGGCCCTCACGGATCACGAGATCGCCCCCATCGCAGCTGCCGCCGCGCGCGCAGGCGCCCGCTGGGCGAGCTGGCAGATGGTGCGCCTGCCCCTCGGCGTGGGAGATCTGTTCCGGATCTGGCTCGAGGACCACTTTCCCCTGCGCGCCCGCAAGGTCCTGCATCGGATCGCGCAGGTGCGCGCGGGGGGCCTCGATCAGCCTGGATTCGGCCTGCGCCTGCGGGGAACGGGCTTCCATGCGCGGCAGATCGAGTCCTGGTACCGGCTCGCGATCCGCAGGACGAACCTGGACCCGCATCCACCGGCCCTCTCGACCGCCTCGTTCCGCAGGCCCTCGGGTCCCCAGCTCGAGCTCTTCTGAAGGGCGCACGGCCCAACCGGGGCGGAAGGATTTCGTGCTCGGACGAAAATCATCCGCTCCTTATCCATTGAGCCCCTGCTCCGGCCCGACTATCCTACGCTTCGTTGGAGAACCCCGCTTCCAAGACACGCCCGATGCGACGCCACCGTACTCGCCAGCGCGAGTCGCTGCTGCAGTGGCTGCGCTCGACGCAGAGCCATCCCACGGCGGCCGAGGCGTATGCCGCGCTGAGTGCGCGCTTCCCGCGCCTGGCGCTGGGGACGGTCTATCGCAATCTCGAAGTGCTGGTGGAGAACGGCGAGATCGAGGCATTTCCCATCGCCGGCCGGCCGATGCGCTACGACGGGAACACGGCCCCGCACAGCCACTTCGTATGCGACGAGTGCGGGCGGATGTACGATGTGCACGTCCCGGTTCCCACGAGCCTCCTCGAGAACCTCTCCCGCCAGGGGATGGTCGCGGAACGCGTGAAGCTCGAGTTCTACGGCCGCTGCGAGTCCTGTGCGCACGCCGCCCGGCAGGATCCGGCGGCTGCAGCCGCCAGCCGCTAGGCGCGCTCGCGAGCCCGTTCGACGAGCACGGCGGCCGAGCCGGGATCCAATCGCTCCGCCTCGTCGATCAACATCACGGGGATCCCGTCCTCCACCCGGTAGCGAAGCCGCGAGTCCGGACAGAACAGGAAGCCCTCTTCCTCGAAGTACAGCAGCGGCCGCTTGGACTCGGGGCAGACGAGGATCTCGAGGAGCATCGGGTCCAGGCTCACGACCGCGCTCCCTCTCGCGGTCTGGCGCCCTCCGCGAGGGAGCGCCGGGCCCGCACGGCGGCGGCCAGGTCCTCGAGCACGGCGACGGTCTGCTCCCAGCTCATGCACGGGTCGGTGATGCTCTGCCCATAGACGAGCTTCTCCTTGGAGCCGTGCACGTCCTGACGCCCCTCGACCAGGAAGCTCTCGAGCATCACGCCGAACACATCGCGGCTTCCCTCCCGGATCCGTCCCGCGACGTCCCGCGCGACCTCGACCTGGCGCGCCGGGTTCTTCTCGCTGTTCGCGTGGCTGCAGTCGACCATGATCCGCGCCGGAAGCCCCGCCGCCTCGAGACGCTTCACGACCTCTTCCACCGCCGGACGCGAGTAGTTCGGGCCCGAGGTACCCCCGCGCAGGATCACGTGGCACTGGTCGTTGCCCCTCGTGGCGACGATCGCCGCCACCCCGTGCTTCGTCACGGAGAGGAAGCAGTGGGGATGGGCGCTCGAGCGGATCGCATCGATGGCGACCTGGACCGAACCATCCGTCGCGTTCTTGAAGCCGACGGGCATGGACAGCCCCGAGGCCAGCTCGCGGTGGACCTGGCTCTCGGAGGTACGGGCCCCGATCGAGCCCCACGAGATCATGTCCGCCAGGAACTGGGGCGTGATCGGATCGAGGAACTCGGTGGCGGCAGGGAGCCCCACCTCGGTGACATCGAGCAGGAAGCGACGGGCGAGACGCAGGCCTTCGTTGATGGCAAAGCTTCCGTCCAGATGGGGGTCGTTGATGAGCCCCTTCCATCCCACGATGGTGCGCGGCTTTTCGAAGTAGACCCGCATCACGATGAAGAGGTCCTCCTCGAGCTCGCGGGCGAGCTTCGCCAAGCGGCGGGCGTACTCGAGACCCGCCTTCGGATCGTGGATGGAGCACGGCCCCGCCACGACGAGCAGGCGGTCCTCCGCGCCCCGCAGGATCCAGGCGACCTGCTCGCGCGCGCGCGCGATGAGCGCAGCTCCCGCCTCGCCGAGCGGGAGCTCCTCCATCAGGATGGCAGGGGGAAGCAATGGGCGGAGGGTGTCGATCCGCAGATCGTCGGTGCGATACGGCATGCCTTGGACGGTACCCGCCTCGCGCCGCGACTCAAGTGGCCCTCGTCGGCACGTCTGCGGCTGGCGGCCCACGCGCTGGCGGGCTACAGACCGCCCGATGGGCTGGTCCCGCCTGCTCCGCGCCGTCGCAGTGAGCCTCGCGCTCGGCTGCCTCGCCTGTCCCGATGCCGAGACGTCCGTGCGGCTGAAGGGCGAGCGCTTCGCGGTGGAGCTCGCGGACACGCCGGCGCTGCAGCGCGTGGGGCTCATGTTCCGCGATGATCTTCCCGCCGGCCGCGGAATGCTCTTCGTGTTTCCGGACGAGCAGCCACGCGCGTTCTGGATGAAGAACACGCGCATCCCGCTCGACATCCTCTACTTCGATGCGGAGGGTCGACTCATCGCGGTGTACCCATCCGCACCGCCATGCCGCAGCGATCCCTGCCCCCATTACGAGAGCTATCGCCCCTCGCGTTACGTGCTCGAGCTTCGCTCCGGCACCGCGGAGCGGCTCGGCGTCACGCCGGGCGATCGCCTCGAGATCAAGGGGATTCGATAGGGGGGAGCGCTCCCGGCGCCGGCCAGATCGCCCGTACCCGCAGGGCAGGCGCGAGCGCCTCCAGATAGTGCGCACGGGGAATCTCGATCACGCCGAAGCGTTCGAGGTGCGCGGTGGCGAACTGCGTGTCGAGCAGGACGAAACCCTTCTGGCGCAGCAACGCCACCAAGTGCACGAACGCCACCTTGGAGGCATCCGTCCCCCCGCGCTCGGGCCGGCTGAACATGCTCTCGCCAAAGAAGGCAGCCCCCAGGTGCACGCCGTAGAGTCCGCCCACCAGCGCACCGTCGCGCCACGCCTCGAGGCTGTGTGCGCGGCCCGACCGGTGCAGCTCGGTGTAGAGCTCGATCAGCCGCTCGTCGATCCACGTCTGCTCCCGGCCGGGGCGCGGTTCGGCGCATTCGCGCATCACGGCTTCGAACGCGGTGTCCGTTCGCATCTCGAACACGCCCGCACGGACGACCCGGCGCAGACTGCGCGAGACGCGCAGCCCGTCGAGCGGCAGCACTGCGCGTGGATCGGGGCTGTACCAGCCGATCCGCCCCGATTCGGGATCCACCATCGGGAACGCGCCGCGCTCGTAGGCCCAGACGAGCAGCTCGACCGACGGATTCTCGGGATCGATCTCGGCCCGACGGTGCATGGGGATCAATCTAGCGGTCGCCGTCCTCGCCGTCGGAGGGCGACTCGCCGGGAGCGGTCTGTGCGGGAATCCCCGCAGCGGGACCCGTTCCGAGCTCGGCGGCCTGGAGTGCGCGAGGGACGATCTCGATGGTGTCGAGGCTGCGGATCTCCTCGCCGGAGTCGGCGCCCAGGTCCTTGAAGCGGCGCGCCGCCACCAGGACACGCGTCTCGAGCGAGCCGACCGCGCTGTTGTACGCCCTCACGGCAGCGCCGAGGCCCTTGCGCACGCCCTCGAAGTGATCGACCAGCGTGGCGATGCGCTCGTGGAGATCGCGGCCCCGGCGGCTGATCTCCTGCGCGTTCGCGGCGAGTGCCTCCTGCCGCCAGCCATACGCCACCGCGCGCAGGAGCGCGATCAGCGTCGTGGGACTCGCGGGGATGACTCCGTGCTCCACGCCGTACTCGATGAGGTCGGGCGCGTGCTGCAGCGCTGCGCCGAAGAACGTCTCGCCCGGCAGGAACATGACCACGAACTCGGGCGCCGGCTGGAACTGGCTCCAGTACGACTTCGAGGACAGCTTCGTCATGTGGTCGCGCACCTGGCGCGCATGCTCGCGCAGGCACGCCTCGCGCGTCGCGTCGTCGGGCGCCTCGAGCGCTGCGAGGTAGCGCTCGAGGGCGGCCTTCGCATCGACGACGACGTTCTTCCCGCCCGGCAGCCGCACCACGAGATCGGGCCGCAGGCGCCGCTCGTCATCGTCGCTCGCGCAACGCTGCTCGTGGAAGTCGCAGTGGTCGAGCATGCCCGCGAGCTCCACCACGCGGCGCAGCTGGATCTCGCCCCACCGCCCGCGCACGGTGGGCTGACGCAGCGCCTTCACCAGGTTCTGGGTCTCCGACTGGAGCATCTGGTGGGCGGAAGCGACGCTCCGGAGCTGCTCGGCGAGCGTCGAGTAGTGGCCCTGCCGCTCCTTCTCCACCTGCGCGAGCTTCTCGTCCACGCGCCCGAGCGAGTCGCGAAT
The DNA here is from genome assembly GCA_964582775.1 of uncultured Myxococcales bacterium. Taxonomy (GTDB): domain Bacteria; phylum Myxococcota_A; class UBA9160; order SZUA-336; family SZUA-336; genus CAZOTO01. Next base: position 8,803 of record CAZOTO010000025.1, on the reverse strand, counting down.
CGGCGTGATCAGGGCGTCGATCGCTTTCTGGCGCAGCTCGAGATCGCCCGCCGCCTTCTGGTGGTGCTCGCCGAGGGCGGTCTTCGCCAGATCGAGGAAGCTCTGGCTGTTGCGGTGCAATGCCTCGGCGCTGAGGGCCTGGAACGCCTCGCGTAGGCCCTCTTCGGCGCGCGCGAGGAGCTCGAGCTTCTCCGCATTCCCGCGCCGCTCGTCCTCGAGCTGCTGGGCGAGCGCGGCGCGCCGGATGTCGAGCTGCCGGAGCTGTTGCTGGGCTTCGTCGTGCTCGTGCTCGCGCTCGGCGATCTCGGTCTCGAGCCGCGCCACCTGCGCGGACCGCTCCTCGAGCTTCGCGCGCAGCTCCGCGAGCTGCTGGTCCGCGACGCGAGCCTCCTCGGCGCGACGCGAGCGCGCGAGCAGCGCGGCGATCCCCGCACCGAGGGCGAGGCCGAGCACCAAGGCGATCCCGGCTCCCAGGGCGACATCCGCGCCGATCTCTACCGCAGGCATGGGCTCCTAGGTGTACCGCGATCGGACGCCCGCGGCGAGCATCCGCATGTCGCGCCGATCAATCGCGTACCGGCTCGCGAAGCGTCACCAGCTCCTCGGCCGCCGTGGGATGGATGCCGATCGTCGCGTCGAACTGCGCCTTCGTGGCCCCGCAGGTGAGCGCGACCGCGAAGCCCTGGATCACCTCGCCGGCCTCGGGTCCGACCATGTGCACTCCGAGCACGCGATCGCTGGGGCGATCCACGACGAGCTTCACGAACGTGGTCTCCTCGCGTCCCGTGAGCGTGTGGCGAAGCGGCCGGAAACGCGAGCGGTACACGTCGATCGCCTCGAAGCGCTCGCGCGCCTGCGCCTCGGTGAGCCCCACCGTGCCGAGCGAGGGCTGGCTGAACACGGCGCTCGGCACGTTCTCGTAGACGGGTGCGCGCGGCGCATCCCCGAAGAGCGTCGAGGCGAGACACATGGCCTCGTGGATGGCCACAGGGGTGAGATTGCGGCGATCGGTCACGTCTCCGATCGCCCAGATGCTCGGCACGGACGTGCGCGAGTAGGCATCCACTGCGATGGCACCGCCCGACCGCAGCTCGACCCCGACCTCCGCGAGCCCGAGACCCTCGGTGAGCGGCGTGCGGCCGGTGGCGTTCAGCACGAGATCCGCCTCGACCGCCGTACCGTCGTACACGTGCGCGCGAATTCCCGATTCCGTGCGCTCGATCCTCACCACGTCCGCATCGAAGCGCACGTCGATCCCCTTCTTGCGCATCTCCTCGGCGAGCACCCGGCGCAGATCGTCGTCGAAGCCGCGCAGGACGAGCGGCCCACGATACAGGTCGGCGACCGCCACGCCGAGCCCGTGGAAGATGGCGGCGAACTCCACCGCGATGAAACCACCGCCGAGAATCGCGATCCGACGTGGGAGCTTCGCCAGGCGGAACACCTCGTCCGAGGTGATCGTGTGCTCGATACCCGGGATATCGGGCACATGGGGACGCCCCCCGCTCGCCACCGCGATGTACCGTGCGGTGACGCGACGGCCGTCGACCTCGATGGTGTGCGGATCGACGATCCGGGCCCGTCCCTCGACGAGCTCCACGCCCGCCTCGCGCAGCAGCCGACCATACACACCGTTGAGTCGCGCGATCTCGGCATCCTTCTTCGCGATCAGCGTGGCCCAGTCGAAGCACTCGCCTTCGATCGACCAGCCATAGCCGCGCCGCGCATCCTCGAAGTCCTCGCGGTAGTGCGAGGCGTAGACGAGGAGCTTCTTCGGGATGCAGCCCACGTTCACACAGGTTCCGCCCAGGTGGCGCTCCTCGGCGCAGGCCACGCGCGCGCCCCTCTGCGCCGCCATGCGCGAGAGGCGCACACCGCCGGAGCCCGCTCCGATGGTGAACAGGTCAACGTCGTACTCGGCCATGCCGTGTCCTCTTCCGTGCGCGCACGCGAGTGCGATCTCCGCATTCGTCTCCGAGTACGAAGTGTGCCCCCCCTCGCAGCTCCTCGATCGGCGGCGCGAGCTTCGTCACCTCGATCCACAGCCGCGCGCCACCGGACAGCTCCTGGCGCAGCCGCTCGTGGAGAGCAGCCCCCAGGCGCTCGATCGACCGGAACTCGTGCGCGGCGACGAGCTCGCGTGCCGCCTCGACGAGCCGCGCGTAGCAGATCGTGTCCTCGATCCGATCCGTGCGGCACGCCTCGGGCGGCCCGTCGAAGTGGATCTCGACGTCGAGCTCGACCGGTTGCGGCCGCGCGCGCTCCTGCTCACCGGCGCCGAGCCTCACCTCGAGCCGAACCCCCTCGAGCGAAAGCAAAGCGGTCATCGCGCCGCCCATCTCAGCGTCGAAGTTCCCGGGGGCGTACGGTGCAGGGCGAGGCTCGCTCGGACACGGGCTGCTCCTCTCGATCCGAGTGCGCTACCACCTCACGGCCTCGAAGACGCGATCCGGCGCCACTCGATGGATCGGCGCGGAGTCTACCCCGCACCCCGGGGCTCCGCGATCGGATGCGCATACCGGCTGGAATCAGGAGAACCCCCATGCTCTGCCGACTCTCTTCTCACCTCGCCGTTGCGATCGCCTTCTGCCTCGCCTCCGCGCAAGCCGCAGAGCCCGCGGAATCCGGCTTTGCCACGAACGAGGAGCGAATCGCCTACGCGCTCGGCGCCAGCATCGCCAGCAACCTCTCCGAGCTCGATCTCTCGCCGGGCGAGGCCCGCGCGCTCGAGGCTGGGCTCGCCGACGGCCTTCAGGGTCGCCCGTCGAAGCTCCCCCTCGAGGTGTGGGCTCCCCGCATTCCCGCGCTCCAGCAACAGCGCCGCGCAGTGGCGGCACAGCGGGAGAACGAGCGATCGAAGACGCTCCTCGACGAGCGGAGGAAGGCGCCCAAGGCCCAGACGCTCCCCTCGGGCGTCATCTACCGCGAGGTCGAAGCGGGAAGCGGCGAGAAGCCAGGCGCGAGCAGCGAGGTGCGCGTCCATTATCACGGGACCCTCGCGGACGGAACCGTGTTCGACAGCTCCGTCGAGCGGGGAACCCCGGCGACCTTCCCCCTCGATCGCGTGATCCCCTGTTGGACCGAGGGCGTGCAGCTCATGCACGTCGGCGGAAAGGCGCAGCTCACCTGCCCGTCTTCCACTGCCTACGGCGATCAAGGCGTACCCGGCCGCATCCCCCCGGGCGCCGTGCTCACCTTCGATGTGGAGCTGCTCGAGATCGTGAAGTAGGGCGCGTCGCGACGAGGCACGTGTCTCAACGCCCATCGGAGACGCGCCGATAGCCCCCTCGCATGTCCGCCCCCCAGGAGACGCTGCTCGGACGGGTCGCCGTGGCCGCAAAGCTGCTCACGATGGAGCAGCTCGCGGAGGCCACGCGCGAGCAGGGCCGGCGGCACCCGGCTCCGTCGATCGGCGATCTCTTCCTCGAGCTCGGCATGCTCACACCTGCCCAGCTCGCACGTGCGCTACAGATCCAGAAGGCCGTGCTGGAGCGCGCGAAGGAGAAGGGGAACCCGGAGCCGGCGAAGCGCGCGCCCGTGACCGCCGTCGCGATGGCTCCGGCTGCCGCGGCTCCGGCTCCGGCGACTGCCCGCGATCTCGCGGGGTTCCCTTCCGTCCCACCGCCCGCCGCGCATGAACGTTCCCGAGCGAAGCCCGCGTCGTCGGTTGCGCACGCGGATGGCATCGAGACGCTCCTGCGCACGGCGATGGAACGCGGTGCGAGCGACGTGCACGTCCACAGCGGTGCGCCCATTCGCCTGCGCATCGACGGCGCGATGGAGGATCTCACCTCCGAGACGATCGACGGTGCACGCGCGGAGCAGCTCGCCCGCGAGATCCTTGGCCCCGAGCAACGTGCACTCTTCGAGCAGCGGGGGGAGATCGACTTCTCGTTCGACCTTTCCGGTGGAGGACGATTCCGCACGAACGTCTACCGCCAGTTGCGCGGCGTCGACGTCGTGATGCGCTCGATCCCCTCCGACCCCCCCACGCTCGATTCGCTGGGACTTCCACATTCGCTCGCGCGGATCGTGAACTACCACCAAGGCATGGTCCTGCTCACCGGGCCGACGGGCTGCGGGAAGTCGTCCACGATGGCGGCACTGGTGAACCTGGTCAACGAGGAGCGCGCGGAGCACATCCTCACCATCGAGGACCCCATCGAGGTTCTGCACCCATCGAAGCGCTGCGTCGTGAACCAGCGAAACGTCGGCCCCCACACGAGCTCGTTCGCGCGCGCCCTGCGCGCGGCGCTGCGCGAGGACCCCGACGTGATCGTGATCGGTGAGCTTCGGGATCCCGAGACGATTGCTCTCGCGATGACGGCTGCAGAGACGGGGCACCTCGTCCTCGCCACGCTCCACACCGACAATGCGATCCGCACGGTGAACCGCATCCTCGGCGCCTTCCCGCCCGACCAGCAGGACCAGGTGCGGGCCATGCTGTCGGAGTCGCTGCGCGCCGTGGTCTCGCAACGTCTCGTCCGCCGTGCCGACGGACGCGGACGGGTCCCGGCGCTCGAGATCATGGTCGTGAACCGCGCCATCGGGAACCTGATCCGCGAGCAGAAGACGATCCAGATCCGCTCCCTGCTCCAGACGGGACAGGCACAGGGCATGGCGCTGCTCGATCACTCGCTCGCGCAGCTCGTCGCGGGCGGGACGATCACGCGAGAGGAAGCCCAGCGCCATGCCGAGGATCCGCGGCTGTTGGGTGCCCAGGCCAGCTGACGAGGAGCACCGCGATGGCCGAGATCGATGACCTCCTGCGCTACCTGAAGAACGAGGGTGGGTCGGATCTGCACCTGGCCGCGGGCATCGAGCCGCGCGTGCGCATCCACGGGGATCTGCGTCAAGTGGAGGGTTGGTCCGTGCTCACGCACGAGGCGCTGCGCCGGATGTTGCGCGGCATCGCCACGGATGCGCAGTGGACCATCTACGAGGAGACGCATGATCTCGATTTCGCGTACGGATTGGAGGGAACGGCCCGCTTCCGGGCGAACTACTTCGAGCAGGCCGGCGGCGCAGGCGCGGTGTTCCGCATCATTCCCGAGAAGATCATCCCATTCGAGGATCTCCACCTTCCGCCCGCGATCGAGCAGCTCGTACATCTGGAGAAGGGACTCGTCGTCGTGACGGGCCCGACCGGATCGGGAAAGTCCACCACGCTCGCCGCCATCATCGACAAGATCAACCGCACCTACGCCAAGCACATCCTCACGCTCGAAGATCCCGTCGAGTTCGTGCACGAGAACAAGAGGTGTGTCTTCTCGCACCGCGAGGTCGGCTCCCACACGAAGAGCTTCGGCGCCGGACTGCGTGCGGCGATTCGCGAGGACGCGGACGTCGTGCTCGTCGGCGAGATGCGCGATCCGGAGACGATCTCGCTCGCCATCACCGCCGCCGAGATGGGCATGCTCGTGTTCGGCACCCTCCACACGAACAACGCCCCCAAGACGATCGACCGCATCATCGACTCGTTTCCCGCCGACGAGCAGAGCCACGCGCGAGCGAGTCTCGCGGAGTCGCTCGCCGGGATCGTGGCGCAGTTGCTGCTGCCGACGGCGAACGGCAAGGGACGCCGTGCCGTGAACGAAATCCTGTTGCGGACGAAGTCGCTTCCGAACATCATCCGCGAGGCAAACACATCGATGCTCGCGTCCTACATCCAGCAAGGAAAGAACGCCGGCATGCAGCTCATGGACGACGCGCTCTTCGAGCTGGCGAAGTCGGGCGAGATCCCGACCCACGACGCCTACATGAAGGCGTCGGACAAGGCGCGCTTCGAGCCACTGCTCCCCAAGGAGTAGGTACCCGTTCGGCCCTTTCGGCGGCATCCCCGAGACCACCGCCTCCTGCTCGCCATCTCCCGAGGGCTGCGCCCGCGTATACTGCGCGAAGGGAAATCCTTCGATGCGCATCGGCCTGCAGATTCCCGACCTCACGTTCCCGGGTGGTCCTACCGAGCTTGGCGCGCACCTCGGCAAGATCGCCCGCACGGCCGAGGACGCGGGCTTCTCGAGTCTGTGGGTGATGGATCACTTCTTCCAGATTCCTCCCGTCGGCCCCGCCGAGCACGACATGCTCGAGGGCTATTCGACCCTGTCGTTCCTCGCCGCACACACCCGCCGCGTGAAGCTCGGCACGCTCGTGACCGGGGTGACCTACCGGAATCCGGGCGTGCTCGTGAAGACGGTGACCACGCTCGACGTGCTCTCCGGCGGGCGGGCGTACCTCGGCATCGGCGCCGCTTGGTTCGAGCGCGAGCACGAGGGGCTCGGCGTGCCATTTCCGCGCCTCGGAGAGCGGTTCGAGCGGCTCGAGGAGACGATCCAGATCGCGAAGCAGATGTGGTCCCAGGACGACGGGCCCTATCGGGGCAAGCACTACGTGCTCGCCGAGACGCTGTGTGTCCCCCAGCCGGTGAGCCGTCCCCATCCGCCGATCCTCATCGGGGGCATCGGCGAGAAGAAGACGCTGCGCCTGGTCGCGAAGTACGCCGATGCCTGCAACCTGTTCGCGACGATCGGGACCGACGCCCTGCGCCACAAGCTTGCGGTCCTCGATCGACACTGCGAGGAGCTCGGGCGCGATCCGCGCGAGATCGAGCGCACGACCCTCGACCTGGTCTCGTTCGGCCCCGGTGGAGCAACCCCCACGGAGATGATCGATCGGCTCGGCGCACTGGCCCGGCTCGGTGTCGGCGAGGCGATCCTCGGCTTCGCGGACGTGCACACGCTGCGGCCGATCGAGCTCTTCGGCCGCGAGATCCTGCCGAGGATCGCAGCCCTCTGATCCGCTTCCGCCGCCGGGCGCCCGGCCCGTGTTTTCGCTAGAAACCGGCCCGATGCCCCCCTCCTGGAAGCCCGGCTACAAGCTCACCCACCCATTCAATCCCGAGCTCGGAATCGGCCTCGTGACGAAGGTCGAGGGCCGTTTCCTCTCGGTGTACTTCGCCAAGGTGGAGCGGGAGATCACGCTCGCCGCGCAGGGAGGCGGGCTGGAGAGGCTGATCCTGCACCCGGGAGCACCGGCGCGAATCCTCGCCACCGACGAAGAGGTGTGCATCGAGTCGCACGACGGGAGCTCCTACACGCTGCGCGACGGCCGCGTGGTCGAGGACGCCGAGATCTGGCCCCTCGAACCACCCGACACCCCCGTGGAGCGCATCGCGCGCATGCGCCTCGACCGGATCGGCAGTGTGCGCAATCGCATCGACGGTCTGGAGCTGCTGCGCATCCGCGAGGCCGGCGGGCTCGGCAGCCTGCTCGGCGGGCGCATCGAGCTGTTTCCTCACCAGCTCCACACCGCCTTGGCGGCGCTCAAGCAGGATCCGGTGCGATGGCTTCTGGCCGACGAGGTAGGTCTCGGGAAGACGGTCGTCGCCGCACTCGTGCTCTCCGCGCTCGTGCGCACCGGGCGGGCGGAGCGCGCGCTCGTGATCGCACCCGACACGCTGGTGGTGCAATGGCTCGGCGAGCTCTACCGCAAGTTCCACCAGGTCTTCGTGCTACTCGACGAGGAGCGCATCGAGTGCGTGGCGCGCGACGTGGGCCCGCAGGCGAATCCTTTCGACGTGCACCCCTACGGAGTGATCTCGTTCGAGCTGCTGCAGCGTCATCCCATCCTCACCGAGCTCGCGCGCGAGGTGGATCTCGATCTGGTCGTCGTGGACGAAGCGCATCGGCTCGGCGACTCCGCGCTCGCGACCGAGGTCGAGCCCCTCGTCGAGCGCGCCCGCCATGCGCTGCTGCTCACCGCCACACCGCTCGCCGCAGACCGACACGGCTTCTTCCGCTTGCTCCACCAGCTCCACCCCGAGGCATTCTCCGATTTCGCTCGGTTCGAGCGCACGATCGAGGAGGGCACGGCGGTCTTTCCCTGCACGAGCGCGGTGCGGCGCGACGATCTCGGCAGCCTGCCCCCCCGGCGCGCCATCGCGGTGCAGACTGGCCCCGCCCATCGCGATCCCCATCGCGATCCCCGTGCGCGCTGGATCGCGGATCACGTGCGCGAATGGCTCGAGAGGCGCGAGAAGGCCCTCGTGTTCGTGCACGACGTCACCACCCTGGAGCGCATGAAGAAGTTCCTCGAGTCGATCACCCGCACACACATTTCGGTGTTCCACGAGGGCCTGTCTTCCGCGCAGCGCGACATCGAGGTTGCGCGATTCCGCGAGACCCTCGCTCCGGTACTGCTCTGCTCCGAAGCGGGAACGGAGGGGCGAAACTTCCAGTTCTGCGACCGGATGATCCACTACGACCTTCCCCTCGATCCGGTCGAGCTCGAGCAGCGCATCGGACGGCTCGATCGCATCGGACGCACGAAGGACGTCGAGATCATCTACTTCCGCAGCGAAGGCGCTGCACCCGACGTGGCCGCGCTCTTCGAACGTCTGGATCTGTTCGAGCGCCCCTCCGCAGGGCTGGATCCAGCGCTGGCGCCGGTGCGCAGCGCGCTGCAGGAGTCGATGCGCTGCGGCGAGCCCCTCGACATCGAGTCCATCGCCTCCCGAGTGGAAAAACGGCACGTCGGTCCCATCCGGGACGTACCGCGCATCTTCTATCGGGACGCCTACGATGCATCGCGCGACGCAAAGATCGTCGATTCCGTTCCCGAGGACCTCGAGAGCCGCACGCGCCGCTTCTGTCTCTCGGCGGCGAACGAGCTCGGGATGAAGATCGTCGAAAAAGGTGGGACGGCCATCTACTACCTCGAGCTCGGCTCCTCGCTCACCGTCGAGACACTTCCCGGTGTCGGAGAGGACAGCCGCTGGATCGGGACCTTCGACCGGCGCGAGGCA
>CAZOTO010000024.1:0-30321 GCA_964582775.1 uncultured Myxococcales bacterium | reverse complement strand
GCCGCGAGGATCCCGGCTTCTTCGGCAAGCTCGCGAGCCAGCAGGCGCCCGGATTCCTGGGGATCGGCTGCGCGGACAGCCGTGTCCCCGCCAACGAGATCGTGGGGCTGCTCCCTGGAGAGCTCTTCGTACACCGGAATGTGGCGAACGTCGTGATCCAGACGGACCTGAACTGCCTATCCGTCCTGCAGTACGCCGTCGAGGTCCTGCGCGTCCGCCACGTGATCGTATGCGGCCACTACGATTGCGGCGGCGTGCGCGCCGCCTACCAGAATGCGAAGCTCGGCCTCATCGACAACTGGCTGCGCAGCATTCGCCGCCTGTACCTGCGACACGCCGGCGAGCTCGAGACGCTCGCCGACGAGCGCGCTCGCCTCGATCGCCTGTGCGAGCTCAACGTCGTGCACCAAGTCGCGAACGTGTGCCTCACGACGGTGGTGCAGGACGCATGGGAACGCGGACAGGAGCTCACCGTCCACGGTCTCATCTACCGGGTGAGCGACGGCTTGCTGAAGGAGCTCTCCGTGCGCGTCGACTCACCCGATGCCATCCCCGGCACCGATCGGTTCGTGCTGCCGCGCAGGAGCGGCTGACGCCGCCCGGAGGTCGGGCGCCGGTCACGACGCCGCCGTTCAACTACGCCATGATTCCCGACGCCGCCGTCGCAGGGGCGCGGCAGCGGCCATCCAGACCCGGCGCGAGGAGCGCAAGGAGGAAACGCATCGTGCAACCCCTCGTTGGCCTGATCATGGGCTCGACTTCGGACTGGGAGACCCTGCAGCATGGTGCGCAGATCCTCGAGCAGCTCGGCATTCCCCATGAGGTGCACGTGGTGTCGGCGCACCGCACGCCGGATCTGCTCTTCGAGTACGCGCAGAGCGCAGAGACCCGCGGCATCGAGGTGATCGTCGCCGGAGCCGGCGGTGCCGCCCACCTGCCGGGGATGACGGCGGCGAAGACCGCCCTGCCGGTGCTCGGCGTTCCGATCCAGTCCCATGCACTCCAGGGTCTCGACTCGCTGCTGTCCATCGTGCAGATGCCTGCCGGCATCCCCGTCGGCACGCTGGCGATCGGCCGCGCCGGTGCGGTGAACGCGGCGCTGCTCGCTGCCGCCATCCTCGGCAACAAGCACCCGGAGATCCGCACCGCGCTGCACGAGTACCGCCGCCGGCAGACCGAGGCCGTGCTCGCGCGGCCCAACCCGCGGGAGAGCGCGTGAGCACGATCGGAATCGTCGGCGCCGGTCAGCTCGCGCGCATGCTGGCGCTGGCCGGGCTGCCGCTCGGACTGCGCTTCGTGTTCCTGGACCCGGCCGCGGACGCGTGCGCAGCCGCCCTGGGCGAGCACTTGCGCGCCGCCTTCGACGATCGCGAAGCCCTCGAACGCCTGGCCCAGCGGGCGGACGTCGTCACCTACGAGTTCGAGAACGTGCCCGAGGGAAGCATCGAGCGGCTGGCCGAACGCGTTGCCGTCTTCCCCTGTGCCCGGGCGCTCGCCACCGCGCGGGACCGGCTTCGCGAGAAGAACCTCTTCCAGCAGCTCGGCATCCCCACCGCGCCCTTCGCCGCCGTCGATTCCCGCGCCGATCTGGAGCGAGCCGTCTCGGACCTGGGACTGCCGGCCGTGCTGAAGACGCGAACACTGGGCTACGACGGCAAGGGGCAGATCGTGCTGCGCCGCCCCGAGGATCGAGACGCCGCGTGGGAGCGCCTGGGCGGCGTGCCGCTCCTCCTCGAGGGATTCGTCGCCTTCGCGCGCGAAGCCTCCATCCTCGGCGTGCGCAGCCGCCGCGGCGAGATCGCGTTCTATCCGCTCGTCGAGAACGTCCACCGCGACGGCATCCTGCACCTGTCGCGCAGCCGGCCCGACGATCCACTCGAGAGCCGCGCCCGCGCCTACGCGCAGCGCCTGCTCGCACACTTGGACTATGTGGGCGTGCTGGCCCTGGAGCTGTTCCAGGTGGGCGACGCGCTGCTCGCCAACGAGATGGCGCCCCGCGTGCACAACTCCGGGCACTGGACCATCGAGGGCGCCGAGACCAGCCAGTTCGAGAACCATCTGCGGGCCATCCTGGATCTACCGCTCGGCCGCACCGCCGCGCGTGGACATGCGGCGATGGTGAACCTGGTGGGGGAGCTGCCCGAGACCGCCTCGTTGCTCGCCGTGCCAGGTGCACACCTGCATCGCTACGACAAGGCGCCGCATCCGCGGCGCAAGCTCGGCCACGTCACGCTCCGCTCCGACGAGGCACGCGACCTCGAGACCGGACTGGCGCGGCTGCTCGCGCGGATCGAGCCCCACGCCGCGCGGATCCCCGCCTAGTCCACAGCGCGCCCCGGACGCGGATCCGCCCCGGGGCGCTGTGCTACGTTGCCGGCCCCATGCTCGAGACCCTGACCCGAGGCTTCCGCAGCGCCCGCGATCGCTTCCGCGGCGTCGCGGAGCTCGACGACGAGAACATCGCCGAGGCGCTGCGCGACGTGCGCATGTCGCTGCTCGAGGCCGACGTCGACCTGGGGATCGTGCGCGACTTCCTCGGCCGGGTGAAGGAGCGCTGCACCGGCGAGACCGTCGTGCTGCGCAGCCGCAAGAGCGGACTGCGCGTCTCCCCCGCCGACCACTTCGTGAAGGCCTGCCACGACGAGCTCGTCGCGCTCATGGGCGAGGAGTCGCCGATCGCGCCCCGCACGAAGGGCACGCGGGCCATCCTGATGGTCGGCTTGCAGGGCACGGGCAAGACGAGCACCTGCGCGAAGCTCGCCCTGCACCTGAAGAAGCAGGGAGAGCGGCCCCTGCTCGTGGCGGCCGACGTCTACCGCCCCGCCGCCCGCGAGCAGCTGCGCGTCCTGGGCACACAGATCGGTGTCGACGTGTACACCCGCGAGGGAACCGATGCCGCGGCGATCTGCGCCGAGGGGCTCGCCCACGCGCGCGAGCACGGCTTCACCACTGCGATCCTCGACACCGCCGGTCGGCTGCAGATCGACGACGATCTCATGCGCGAGCTCGAGGAGATCACCGCGCGCACGCATCCCGAGCACACCGTGCTCGTGTGCGACGCCATGATGGGCCGCGAGGCCGTGAACGTCGCCCAAGGCTTCCACGAGCGGCTCGCGCTCGACGGGCTGATCCTCACCAAGCTCGACGGCGACTCGCGCGGCGGCGCCGCCCTGGCCATCCGCGCCGCCACGGGCGTGCCGATCCGCTTCGTCACCATGGGCGAGGCCATCGACCGCCTCGAGTCGTTCCGCCCCGAGGGCATCGCCTCGCGCATTCTCGGCATGGGCGACGTGGTCGGCCTCGTGCAGGACTTCGAGCAGGTCGTCGACGCGGAGCAGGCCGAGAAGGATGCCGAGCGGCTGCTGCGCGGCCAGTTCACGCTCGCCGACTTCCTCTCGCAGCTGCGCACGATCCAGCGCATGGGACCGCTCAAGGACATGCTCGAGAAGCTCCCCTTCGCGGGCGACCTGTTCCCCGAGGGTGCGAACGTCGACCCCTCGCAGCTCACGCGGATCGAGGCGATGATCCTGTCGATGACGCCCGAGGAGCGGACCCACCCCCGCATCCTCGACGAGTCGCGCCGACGCCGCGTGGCGCGCGGCTCGGGCACGAAGCCCTCGGAGCTCGCGGAGCTGCTGCAGCGCTTCGAGGCGATGCGCAAGATCATGGGTCAGCTCGGCAGTGCGGGGCCGGGCCTGCTCGGGCGCATCCCGGGGCTCGGAAAGCTCTTCGGCGGGGGCGGCGGGCTCCCCGGACTGCCCGCAGGCGTCGATCCCGCGCAGCTCGCAGGGATGATGCCGGGCATGGGCGGCCGCCGCGCCGCACGCGCCCAGAAGGCCGAGGCGCGCCGGGACAAGCGCCGCCAGATCCGCAAGCACAAGCGGCGCGGAAAGAAGCGCTAGCCGTGCCGACGGCGGTGCGCGTGGCGATCGCCCTGGCCGCGGTCGCGGGCTTCGCTGCGATGCTCTGGCTCGGCGCGCGAGCGGAGAGCCGCGTGGAGTGCGAGCTCTGCCTCACGTTCCAGGGGCGGACCGAGTGCCGCACCGGACGGGGTGCGGACGAAGCGACCGCCGCGCAGAGCGCGCGCACGAATGCGTGTGCGGTGCTCGCCCACGGGGTGACCGAGTCCTTCCAGTGCTCGGCCACCCCCCCGAAGAGCCTCGTCTGCCGGGAGCGCTGAGCGCCGGCTCCCCTCGTCACCTGCGGGGCCGCCCCCTCGCCCGAGCGATCGCCGTCGGCAGGGAAGCGCTCGTCTCCCATTGGGCAGCCCGCTTCCACCGCGATCCGGATGCGGCGCTCGATCCCCTGCGGACGCGACGCACGCGCGTGGCATGCGTCCTGCTACCGCTCGGGGCATTCGAGTGGAAGGGGTCGGACCCGTGGGCAACCTGATCGACATCACTGCGCGTCTCGCCGAGCGCCGGCTCGCGCGCGAGAAGCGGCTCGTGCCGTACTACGAAGACTGGGCGGAGCCCTCGTGCGAAGAGGGAACGGGGCTCTCTCGCGAGGATCTCGAGGTGGCCGTCGACCTGCTCGCCGGGATGGATGCCGCGCGCTCCCACCACCTGTGCGACACCTGCGGCCGGCGCGAAGCCGTGGCCGACGTGTACCGCTCGGATGCCGTCGAGGCGGGGCTCGGCGGCCTGTACCAGTGCCGCCGCTGCCTCATCGAGGAGATCCGCCACAACCACGATGCGTCGGTCACGAAGCGCGTCGCGGGGCTCGTGAACCGGGTGCTGCGCGAGCGCGATGGCGACGATCTCGTGCGCGTCGACATCGTCTGGGACCGCCACGCAGAACGCGCCGTGGAGTTCGAGGGCGTGCGCATCGGCTCGCTGCTGCCCCTCGCGCCCGCACGCTAGGGCCCCAGGCGCGCAGCGGATCATCGCTCGCCGGCGCACTCGGCGGTGCGCGATGCGTATACTCCGCGCATGCGGCCGCACGTCCCGCGCATCGGAATCCCTCTCTGCCTGGATGATCGCGGCCGCTGGCACCCTAGACGCAGCTATCAGTACCTCGACGACGCCTACGCGCGCGCCGTCGAATCCGCCGGAGCGACTCCTCTCTACCTGCCGATCCAGTCCGGTGTCGATGCGCTCGTCGCAAACCTCGATGCGCTTCTCGTGCCCGGCGGCGACGACTTCCTTCCCCCGACACCCCACCCCGCACGCGCGAAGCTCGATCCCGTGCCCGAACGCCAGCTCACCTTCGATCGCGCGCTCGTCGAGGCGGCGCTCGCGCGCGCGATCCCGGTGCTCGGCATCTGCTACGGCGCGCAGCTCCTCGCCCTCGCGAGCGGGGGCGAGCTCGTCTACCACCTTCCCACCGATCGCCCCGGTGCCGAAGAGCATCGCCTGGACGAAGCCCACGGCCGCCATCCCCTGCGCATCGAGCCCGCGAGCCGCCTCGCGCGCATCCTCGGACCCGATCCCGGACCGGTGAACAGCCTGCACCACCAGGCCATTGCGGTGCCGGGACGAGACCTTCGCGCGTGCGCGCGCGCCGGCGACGGCGAGATCGAGGCGATCGAGGGAACGCGCGACTCCTTCGTGCTCGGCGTGCAATGGCACCCCGAGAAGATGCACGGCGCGCATCGCGATGCGCTCTTCGCCGCGTTCGTCGCTGCCGCGCGGGAGCGCGCCTCACCACGCTGCCCTTGATTCCCCGCGCCGGTCCGTCGACACTGCGGAGCGTGACGAAGCCAGCCGTCGCACCGCCGCCCGGTGCGAAGACCTCCACCGTGGCCTATCGCGTGCCGTTCTACGACACCGACGCGATGCGCATCGTCCACCACGCGAACTACGTGCGCTACTTCGAGCTCGCGCGCGTGGAGCTGCTCTCCCTGCACGACATGCCCTACACCGAGTACATCGCACAGGGGCTCCACTTCGTGGTGACGAGCCTAGAGGTCGAGTTCCACCGCGCGGCGCGCTTCGGCGATCGACTCGAGATCACCTGCTGGCTCGAGTGGGTGAAGGGCGTCTCGCTGCGGATCCGCTACCGCATCGAATGCGAGGGCGAGACGGCCGTCACGGGCTCGACGACGCACGCCCTCGTGAGCGCGGACGGCAAGCCGGTGCGCATCCCGGAGGAGCGGCGAAAGCGGCTGGCGAGCCTGGTCGCGCCGTCGTAGCGATCGCGCCTACGGGCGCCGCACTCACCCATCGCTCGTCCGTGCGCGAAGCCAGTGCAGGGCGATCGCCGCGGCCGTGGCGACGTTGAGCGAGTCCGCCCCCGGCGCCATTGGGATGCGCACGCGCCGATCCGCCCACGCGAGCGTGGCCGCGCCGAGCCCCGCGCCCTCCTCTCCGAGCAGCAGCACCGCGCGCTCGCAGCGCGCCCCCTCGAAGCCGAGGCTCGCGAGATCGATGGCGTCACCCGACGGTGTCAGGGCGAGCAGCTCGTAGCCCGCGCTGCGGAACGCATCGAGGTCCTCGGGCCAGCGCTCCACCCAGCCCCAGGGCACCCCGAAGATCGCGCCCATCGAGGTGCGAAGCGACTTGCGGTAGTACGGGTGCGCGCTTGCCGCGCCGAGTGCGACGCCGCGGGCCCCGAGCGCGAGCGCGTTGCGGAAGAGCCCGCCCACGTTGTCGGGATTGCCGAGCCGCTCCGCCGCGAGCCAGATCCGGGGTCCCTCGAACGCGGGGCTGGCGGGCTCGGGAGCACCGGCCTCCGCGGCGACGAGCTCGGCGATCTTCGGCGACGTCGGCCGCGCACCGAGTGCCACGCACCCCTGCTGCTGCTCGAAGCCGAGGATCTCCTCGAGCAGGCGCGGCGCGACCTCGTACACGGAGAAGTCCCCCGACCGCGCGGCGAGCTCGTGCTCGAGCGCGGCTCGCGCGGCGGGAGTCACCAGCACGGAGAGCGTGCACAGGCTCGGCCGCTCGAGCAGCCGGCGCACGAGCGTGCGGCTCTCCGCCACGAAGAGCCCGCGGCGAAGCAGCCACTCGCGATCGCGCACGCCGCGGTAGTCCGCCACGCGGGGATCATCGGAGCGTTCGATGCGCTCATGGGGTACACCGGTCATGCGCGAACCGTACCGCGCACGGTGGCGTTCGTCGCGGGAGCACGCCGTCGGGAAGCACATCCACACCGCACGGGAGCGCACCCGCCGCGCGGACTCGGGTAGACTGCGCGGCGTGAGCGCGAAGACGAGCCCGGGAGGAGGCGCGAAGGAACGCGCGCCGAGGCGCGCACGCGGCCCCCTCACGGCGGCGCGCGTGCTCGCCCGCATCGAGTCGATCGGCAACCGACTGCCCGATCCCCTCACGATCTTCGCGCTGCTCGCTGCTGCGGTCGTGGGGGTCTCGGCGCTGCTCGAGGGCACGACCGAGAGCTTCGCGCAGCGCGACGGCACGCTCTCCACGCGGACCGTGCGCAGCCTGGCCACCCGCGAGGGCGTGCGGTGGATGTTCGAAAACGCGGTCTCGAACTTCACCGGCTTCGCACCGCTCGGGAAGGTGCTCGTGGTGATGCTCGGCATCGGTGTCGCCGAGCGCAGCGGCCTGGTGTCGGCCGCGCTGCGCCTCGCCGTGCACGCGGTCCCACGCAGCGCGGTCACCGCCGCGCTCGTGTTCGCGGGCGTGATGAGCTCGGTCGCGCTCGATGCGGGCTACATCGTGCTCGTTCCACTAGGTGCCGTCGTCTTCGCGGGACTCGGGCGGCATCCGCTCGCCGGGCTCGCCGCGGCCTTCGCGGGCGTCTCCGGCGGCTTCGGCGCGAACCTGTTCCTCACGGGGCTCGATCCGATGCTCGCGGGCCTCACCCAGGAGGCAGCGCGTCTCGTCGATCCCACGTACACCGTGCACGCAACCGCCAACTACTACTTCCAGGTCGCCTCGACGGGATGGATCACGATCGTGGGCACGCTCGTCACCACGCGCATCGTCGAGCCCTGGCTCGGCCCGTGGGACGAATCACGCGCCGAGGTGCAGCCAGAGCCTCACGCACCACCCGGTGCGCGCGAGCGGCGTGCGGCGATGTTCGCCGCGCTCGCATGGCTCGGCACGGGGCTCGCGCTCGCGCTCCTCGCCCTAGTTCCCGGGGCGCCGCTTCGCGACGACGCGGCGGCACGGACGATCGACGCAATCGCTCCGCTGCTGCGCTCCCTGGAGCCTGCGATCGCGCTGCTCTTCCTCGTACCGGGCATCACCTACGGCTGCGCTGCAGGCACCCTCCGCAGCGATCGCGACGCCGCGCGCATGGCCGGCGAGACGATGGGCGCAATGGGTGCGTACATCGCGCTCGCGTTCGTGGCGGCGCAGTTCGTGGCGTACTTCGCCTGGACGGATCTCGGTGCGATCGGCGCCGTGCGCGGCGCGCGTCTGCTCGCCCGGCTCGGTGCGGGCGAGATTGCGCTGCTCCTCGCCTTCGTGCTCGTCACGGCCGCCGCCAATCTGCTCATGGGAAGCGCGTCGGCCAAGTGGGCGGTGATGGCTCCGGTGTTCGTGCCGATGCTCATGCTCTCGGGGCTCGGTCCGGAGGCGGCGCAGGCCGCCTATCGCGTGGGTGACTCCGTCACGAACATCGTCTCGCCGCTGCTGCCGTACCTCCCGCTCGTGATCGTGTTCGCCCGCCGCTACGACCGCGAGGCAGGACTCGGGACGATCCTCGCCTCGATGCTGCCCTACTCGATCGGTCTCGCGATCGCCTGGGGCGCGCTGCTCGCCCTGTGGATCGGGCTCGGGCTACCGCTCGGCCCCGGCGTCTCGACGCACGACGAGATCGCGCCGGCTACGACGAGCGGCTCGACAATCGATCCGGCTTCCCGATCCTCTCGGCCATGAATCGAATCGACGAGCCCCGCTGCGCTGCCCCCCCGACGGGTCTGCTCCTCGTGAACCTCGGCACACCGCGCGCGCCCACGACGGGCGCGGTCCGCCGCTACCTGCGCGAGTTCCTGGGTGATCCGCGCGTGATCGACCTTCCCGGCCCGCTGCGTTGGCTGCTGGTGAACGCGATCATCGCGCCGTTTCGCGCGCCGAAGTCCGCCGCCCTCTACCGGAACATCTGGAGCACGGACGGCTCGCCCCTGCTCGTGCACGGGGTCGCGCTACGCGATGCGCTGCGCGAGCGCTTGGGGGGCGATTGGCGCGTCGAGCTCGGCATGCGCTACGGCGAGCCGTCGCTCGGCGACGCCTTCGCGGCGCTCGTCGCGCACGGATGTGCGCGCATCGTCGTGCTCCCGCTCTATCCCCAGTACGCCTCCTCCACCACGGGCTCGACCCTCGAGCGCGTGTTCGCGATCGCCGGCGCGCAGGGGAACGTGCCCGCGATCGAGACCATCGGCGCCTTCTACGACGATCCCGGATTCATCGAGGCGCAGGCCGCTCTCGCCCGCCCTCGTCTCGCATCGTTCCGCCCCGACCACGTGCTGCTGAGCTATCACGGGCTGCCCGAGCGGCACGTCCGCCGCGCAGACCCGTCGGATCGACACTGTCTGGTGAAGGACGGCTGTTGCGACGCGATCGGTCCCGCCAATCGCGACTGCTACCGCGCGCACTGCTTCGCCACCTCGCGCGCGCTCGCCCGCGTGCTCGGGCTCGAGCCGCAGCGCTGGTCGACCTCGTTCCAGTCGCGCCTCGGACGCACGCCGTGGATCCGCCCCTACACCGACGAGATCGTCGCCGATCTCGCTCGCCGCGGCGTGAAGCGGCTCGCCGTGCTCTGCCCGTCGTTCGTGGCGGACTGCCTGGAGACGCTCGAGGAGATCGGCCTTCGCCTGCGCGAGCGCTGGCAGGAGCTCGGCGGCGAGGCCTTCGAGCTGGTGCCGTGCGTGAACGCGAGCCCGCCGTGGATCGATGCGGTGGTCGCCCTGGTCGCGAAGGGTCCGCGCGCGGCGGCTGCCGCGAAGTGACGCGCGAGGAGAAGGCCGAGCGGATCGGGAGGATCCTCGACGAGCTCTATCCCGATCCGCGCATTCCGCTCGATCACCGCGATCCGTTCACGCTGCTCGTGGCGGTGCTGCTCTCCGCGCAGTGCACCGACGCGCGCGTGAACCAGGTGACGCCTGCGCTCTTCGCGGTGGCCGACACCCCGGAGAAGATGGCACGCCTTCCCGTGGCCCGGATCGAGCGCCTGATCCGCTCCTGCGGGCTCGCACCGACGAAGGCGAAGAATCTGCGGGAGCTCTCGCGCATCCTGGTGTCGGAGCACGGGGGGGAGATTCCGCGCGACGTGGCGGCGCTGGAGACGCTGCCCGGCGTGGGGCACAAGACCGCGAGCGCCGTGGTCGCACATGCCTTCGACGTGCCCGCGTTTCCCGTCGACACGCACGTGCATCGGCTCGCCGCACGCTGGGGTCTTTCGAGCGGGCGCAGCGTCGCCGAAACGGAGCGGGATCTCACGAAGCTGTGGCCCCCCGAGCAGTGGATCCGCCGCCACCTGCAGATGATCCATTTCGGCCGAGAGCGCTGCCCCGCACGCGGTCACGACACATCGGTGTGTCCGATCTGCTCCTGGACCGCGGCAAGGACGGCCCCGAAGGAGACCGCCCGCCGCCGCACCCCACGATCGCCCTAGTATCCGCCCCGGCCGCTAGGAGCGTCCGCTCGCCGGAGGCGCCGACTGCGCCGCCGCGCCGCGCGCGACGCCGGTCGCCATCGCCACGATCGAGGCAAGGTCGGAGAGGTTCGACGGAACGACGAAGGTGTTGCCCTCCTTCGCGAGCTTGCCGAACTCGCCGATGTACTGCTCCGCGATGCGCAGCTGCATCGCTGCGTCGCCCCCCGGGCTGCGAAGCGCCTCGGCCACCCGCCGCAGCCCCTCCGCCGTGGCCGCCGCCACCGCGAGGATCGCCTCCGCCTCGCCCTGGGCCTCGTTGATCTGCTGCTGACGCGCGCCCTCCGAGGCCTTGATCGCCTTCTGCTTCTCGCCCTCGGCCTGGTTGATGGCCGCATCGCGCCTCCCCTCGGACTCGAGCACGACGGCGCGCTTCTCGCGCTCTGCGCGCATCTGCTTCTCCATCGCGGTGAGCACGTCCGCCGGCGGCGTGATGTTCTTGATCTCGTAGCGCAGCACCTTCACGCCCCACGGTGCGGACGCCTTGTCGAGCTCGGAGACGACCGAAGCGTTGATCGCGCCGCGCTCCTCGAAGGTGCGGTCGAGGTCGATCTTGCCGACCTCGCTGCGCAGGGCCGTCTGCGCGAGCTGGGTAATCGCGAACAAGTAGTCGCCGATGCCGTACGAGGCGCGCTTGGGGTCGAGCACCTGCAGGTAGAGCACGCCGTCCACGTGGACCTGCACGTTGTCCTTCGTGATGCAGATCTGCTCGGGGATGTCGTACGCCTGCTCCTTCAGGGAGTGGCGATATGCGATGCGATCGACGAACGGCACCAGGATGTGGAAGCCCGCCTCGAGCGTGCGGCTGTACTTGCCCAGGTTCTCGATCACGTAGGCGCTCTGCTGCGGAACCACGACCGCGGTCTTCGCGAGCGCGAGCACCACGAGCGCGACGACGACTCCGACACCGATCAACGTCTCCATCGTTCCCCCTTCCTCCGGCGCCTCGCGCGCCGCGCTATCCGCGCACGTCGAGCACGAGCCCCTCGACGCGCTGCACCCGTACCCGCGCCCCCGCGCGAAGCGGCACCTCTCCCACGTTTCGCGCCTGCCACGTCGAGCCCCGCAGCTCGATGGCTCCGATTCCTCCAGGCTCGATCGACTCCTTCACCGTTGCAGACTCGCCCAGGAATTCGGGCGGCACCCCGGGCGCCGTGCCGGCGAACGTCGCGCGCAGCCTCCTGCGCACGAACACCGCGAGCACCACGCTGAGCGCGGCGAATCCGAGCCATTGCCACCACGGCGGCCCCCCCAGCCCGAGCCACACGAGCCCGCTCACGACGAGCGCGGCCGCACCGAGCACCACGAGCCAGAAGTCCGTCTGGATCACGAGCTCCGTCGCCAGGAGCACGCCACCGATCGCCATCCACGCCCACCACGGCATCTCTCGCGACTCCTCTTCGCTGCGGCCGCCCGCCTACGAGCCGATCTGCTCCAGCCGCAGGATGGGCCCCACGGGCTCGAGCTCCGTGCGCAGGTCGATATCGGCCCGGAAGTACCAGAAATTCTCGTCTGCGGGATCGAGCAGCGTCTGCGTCACGCGCCAGCGGCGCTCGCCCGTGCGCTCGATGCGCGTGAACTCGGAGTGACGTGCGCGCTCGCCGAACACGATGCGCTCGTGGTCCGCGTGGAACGGCGCGAGCGCCGCGGCGAATCGCTCGGGATCCCAGGAATCCTCCGGATCCGCTCGCACGCAGCGCGCGGCCTCCTCGTAGTCCGCGTCCGCGAGCGCGCGCACCAGCCGATGCGCCTCGGCGCGGATGCGCGCGCGCAGGCCGCGCTCGTCGCGCGCAAGATCGTACTTCGGGCGCTCCTCGGCGACGCGCCCCCCCCGGCGTCGCTCCGGGTGGAGCAGGTGCTCCCACTCCTGCACCAGGCTCGAGTCGACGCGCTCGATCATCGCGCGCAGGAACGCCTGCATCTCCCACAGCTCGTCCGTCTTCGCCGCCTCGGGAACGCTCTGATCCAGCGTGGTGTAGACCTGCGACAGGTAGCGCAGCAGCAGCCCCTCGACGCGCTGCAGCTGATAGAAGCGCACGTAGTGATCGAAGCTGTAGTAGCCCTCGTAGATCTCGCGCACGATCGACTTCGGGCGCAGATCCTCGTCGCGCACCCACGGGTGCTTCTCGACGAAGAAAGCGAAGGTGGAGTGGATCGTCTCGAGGTCGGGCTGGGGCGGTGTCACGTCGTCGAGCAGCCGGATGCGCTCCTCGAAGGGCACGCCCTCGGCCTTGAGCTTCGCCATGAGCTCGCGCTTGGCCACGTTCACCTGCGCGAAGAGGATCGCCCGCGGATCCTCGAGCACCGCCTCGACCAGGCTCAGCACGACGAGCGCATAATCGGACGCGTTGCGATCGAGGCACGAGATCGCCTCGATCAGGTAGATGGAGAGCGTGTGGTGCAGAGAGAAGTCCCACTGCAGCTCACCGCTCACGACGAGCCGTCGCCGTCCGCTCGCCTCGTCGCGCACGACGCAAACGATTCCCGCGCGGCGCAGCCCGCGCACGAGTCGAGCCGAGTCTCGGCGCAGCCCGCGCTTGCGCCGATCCGGCTCGTGGCTGGCATCGATGAGCTCGATCAGCGCGCGATAGCCGCGCGACGGATCCTTCGACTCCTCCTCGCGCCGCAACAGATTCACCACCATGCCGTGCGTCACCGCGAAGCGCGACACGAGCGCCTCGGGCGGGCGGTGGATCAGGCGATCGAAGGTCTCGTGGCTCCAGGTGACCTCGCCCTTCGCGGGGCGGCGGGGCGCTCCGCGCGAGACCTTTCCCCCGCGCTTGCCTTCGCTCTTCTTCTTCCGGCGCAGCGCCTCGATCACGTGCTCGGGCGCTTGGCACACGACGCTGCCGCGCTCGTCGAAGCCCTTGCGTCCGGCGCGGCCGGCGATCTGCTTGAACTCGCGCACGGAGAGCAGCCCCACGCGCTTGCCGTCGAACTTCGCGAGCTTCGTGAAGAGAACCGTGCGGATGGGGATGTTCACGCCGACGCCGAGCGTGTCCGTTCCGCTCACCACGCGCAGGAGCCCCTGCTGCGCGAGCTGCTCCACGAGCAACCGGTAGCGCGGCAGCAGCCCCGCGTGATGCACGCCGATCCCCGCGCGCACGAAGCGCTGCATCACCTTCCCGTATTGCGTGTCGAACGGGAAGTCGCCGAGCGCCTCCGCGATGCGCTGGCGATCCTCGCGCGAGCAGACATCGAGGCTCGTGAGGCTCTGCGCCAGGTCTGCCGCCTCGCGCTGCGTGAAGCTCACGATGTAGATCGGTGCCCGTCGCGTCTCGAGCAGATACTCCACCGTCTCGTGGAGGAGCGTCTCGCGGTACTCGAAGTCGAGCGGCACGGGGCGCTCCGCGGAGTCCACCAGCGCCACCGCCCGACCGGTGCGGCGTTCGAGATCCAGGCGGATCTGCGTCATGTCGCCGAGCGTGGCGCTCATCAGCAGGAAGCGCGTGTGCGGCAGCACGAGCAGCGGGATCTGCCACGCCATGCCGCGCGCGGGATCCGCGTAGTAGTGGAACTCGTCCATCACCACGTACGGCGCGCGCAGCGCCTCGCCCTGCCGCAGCGCCATGTTCGCGAGCACCTCGGCAGTGCAGCACACGATGGGCGCGGCGGGGTTGATGCTCGCATCGCCCGTGAGCATGCCCACGTTCTCGGGACCGAAGTCCTCGCAGAGCGCGAAGAACTTCTCGCTCACGAGCGCCTTGATCGGCGAGGTGTAGAACGAGCGCGCGCCCTCGCACATCGCCTGGAAGTGCAGCCCCACCGCGACGAGCGACTTGCCCGAGCCGGTGGGCGTATTGAGGATCACGTGGCGGCCCGAGGCGATCTCGAGCAGCGCCTGCTCCTGCGCGGGATAGGGCTCGAGTCCGAGCTCGTCGATCCAGGCGAGGAAGCGGTCGAGCACCTCTTCGGGCGCGAGCCGGCCGATGCGCTCGACCCGGTCGACGAGCCGGGGCCGGCCGGGGCCGAGCGCGCGCTCGGCGCCCTCGATCTCGACGTCGGATCCGTACTCCGCGATTCCCATGCGCAGGCGGAGGATGCCCGAGTGCGGCCTTCGCCGCACGAAGCGCGGGACGGATGGCAGCGCCCGACCCCCTTGCGTAGGATGCGACGCGGTCATGTCCGGCACGAGCTCCGCCGCCCTCGACTCCCTGTTCGAAGCGATTCGCGAGGAGTGCGATCCGGGGATCTGGTCGCGCGCGGTCACCGCCGCGAGGAGCGGCGCCGTGCACGGCGAGCGCGAGAGCGACGACGAGATCGTGCTTCGCGTATCCACGCACCAGGGTCTCGTGGCCCCCACGGTTCGCCTCTACCCCGACGAGGACGAGTGGGACTGCGACTGCGCGGGACCCGCGAATCCGTGCGAGCACGTCGCCGCGGCGGCGATCGCGCTGCGCCAAGCGCGCAACGAGGGGAAGAGCCTGCCGAGATCCGTCCAGGAGACGGCGACGATCGGCTATCGCCTCGCGCGCCGGCCGGGCGGACTCGGGCTCGAGCGGGTGGCGGTCACGCCCAGCTCCGAGGTTCCCCTTCGGGGCTCGCTCGCCGGTCGCTCGTCGAACGAGGTGAACGGCGCGCGGCTCTCCCCCACGCCCGCCGATCTGCGGCTCGAGCATCGCCTGGGCTCGCGCTTCGACGGACCCGTGCCGCGCGGAATCGCGGCGCGCCTGCTCGGACTGCTCGCGGAGTGCGAGGACGTGCGCTTCGAGGGCGAGCCGATCGAGACCTCGACCGAGCCCGTCCTTCCGCTGGCGATCGTGGAGGACCACGGCGACGGGTTCCTGCTCTGCGTACGCCCGGCCGGGGGCGTCGACGAGGCATTCGAGAACGGCATCGCGCGCTGCGGCCGCGTGCTGCGGCCCGTCGGTGAGCCGCGGCTCACGCTTCGCGAGCGCGAGGAGCTTCCGCGCGGCCGCATCTTCGCACCGGACGACGCCGGTCTGCTCGCCTCGTCCGTGCTCCCGGACCTGGAGGCGCGCCTTCCCGTCGAGATCCGCACCCGCCGGCTACCGAGCGCGAAGCGCGAGCGGCCACGCATCCGGCTCTCGCTGCGCCGCGACGGCGATGCGCTCGCGGTGCAGCCCGAGATCGTCTACGGCGATCCGCCGTGCGCACGGATCTCCGAAGGCCGCCTGGTACACGTGCGGGGGCCCGTGCCGATCCGCGATCTCGCCGCGGAGGAGCAGCTGGTGCGGCGCCTCGAGCGCGAGCTCGCACTCGCACCCGAGGTCGAGACCCACCTCGCCCCCGAGCCCGCGATCGCGCTCGCGCAGCGGCTCGCGACCTTCGACGCCGGGATCGAGGGCGAGGCCCATCGCGAGTTCTTCCGGGCGCCGCCGCTCGAGGCATCGCTACGCCTGGACCCGGACGCCTTCCGGGTCGAGCTCTCGACCCCGACCGCAGACGGCCGGCGCGCAGCCGCGGATCCGGCCGCGGCCCTTCGCGCGTGGCGCGCCGGCGATTCGCTCGTGCCCCTCGAGGGCGGCGGCTTCGCCGCACTTCCCGCCGACTGGCTCGCGCGCTTCGGCACGCGCGTCGCCGACCTGCTCGCGGCGCGCGATGCGCAGGGGAAGCTCCCCCCCTGCGCGCTGCCCGATCTCGGGCGGCTGTGCCGGGATCTGGGCGAGCCCGAGCCGCCGGCGCTCGAGCGCCTGCGCGCGGGCCTCGACGGCTTCGAGCGCATCCCCGCGGCAGATCTCCCCGCGGATCTGCGCGCGGAGCTGCGACCCTATCAGCGTGCGGGCGTGGACTGGCTCGGCTTCCTGCGCGGCGCGGGCCTGGGCGGCCTGCTCGCCGACGACATGGGCCTCGGCAAGACGCTGCAGGCGCTGTGCGCGGTGCGCGGACGCACGCTGGTGGTGGCACCCACGAGCGTGCTGCCCGGCTGGGCGGAGCAGGCCGCACGCTTCCGGCCCTCGCTACGCATCGCGGTGTACCACGGAGCGAAGCGCGCGCTCGATCCGCAGGCGGACCTCACGATCACCAGCTACGCGATCCTGCGCCTCGACGTGGAGCGGTTGGCTGCCGTCGCCTGGGACACCGTCGTCCTCGACGAAGCCCAGGCGATCAAGAACCCCGACAGCCAGGCGGCGCAGGCCGCGTATCGTCTGCGCGCGGGCTTCCGGCTCACGATGACGGGCACGCCCGTGGAGAACCGCCTCGAGGAGCTGTGGAGCCAGCTCGCCTTCTCGAACCCCGGGCTGCTCGGCTCGCTCGCGGACTTCCAGGAGCGCTACGCGCAGCCCATCGCGCGCGGCGAGCCCGGCGCGGCGGCGCGGCTTCGCGAGCGCATCGCCCCGTTCGTGCTGCGCAGATTGAAACGCGAGGTCGCCCGCGACCTGCCTCCACGCACCGAGGTCGCGCTCTACTGCGAGCTCTCCGACGAGGAGCGCGCGGTGTACGACGCGGTGCGCGCGGCGACCCGCAGCGAGGTCGTGGAACGGCTTCGCGCCGGCGGCAGCATCCTCGAGGCGCTCGAGGCGCTGCTGCGGCTTCGCCAGGCCTCGTGCCACTCCGGGCTCGTTCCCGGTCAACACGCGGAGCGCTCGTCGAAGCTCGACCTCTTGCTCGAGACCCTCGACGAGGCGCTCGCCGAGGGGCACAAGGCGCTCGTGTTCTCGCAGTGGACGTCGCTGCTCGACCGCGTGGAGCCCGTGCTGCGCCGCGCCGCGATCGACTTCGCGCGGCTCGATGGCAGCACCGTCGACCGCGGCGCCGTCGTCGATCGCTTCCAAGCAGAGGACGGTCCGCCCGTGCTGCTCGTCTCGCTGCGCGCGGGCGGCACGGGTCTGAACCTCACCGCCGCCGATCACGTCTTCCTCCTCGATCCGTGGTGGAACCCGGCCGTCGAGGACCAGGCAGCGGATCGCGCGCACCGCATCGGCCAGGATCGCCCCGTGCTCGTACACCGTCTGGTGGCACGAGGCACCGTCGAGGAGCGGATCCTCGCCCTGCAGGCCGAGAAGCGCGCGCTCGCCGAGGCCGCGCTCTCGGGCGCCGACCGCGCGGCCTCGCTCACGCGGGACGACCTGCTCTCGCTGCTCGACGCCTAGCCCGCATCCCTCGCGACGCCCGGAACGCTCCCGGGGCGATCCGACGGGAAACGGTTTTCCCATGTCCGGAAATGCGGCGCCCATCCCCGAGGGAAACCGCCGCTTCCACGGAACCGCGCCTGCGGAACGACGGATCGTTGCGAGGGGCTGGATGAACGCACGTCCAGGCACGCGAATTGCGAATCGATCGGTCCGATTCGTGGTTTCGTCGCGACCGCGGCGGTGGCGCAGCGAGGACGGAGGGAGAGTCGCCGCGCCCCGGGGCCGCCGCATGGGCCGTGCGCCGCGGATCGCCGCGTCGTCCCACCTCCGATGGAGACGACGAAGGGGGGCCGCCTCGATGGGCGGCCCCCCGGGTTCATCCCCGCGCGTGGCCCCGCCTCCGCACGGCTCACAGCCCGTGCTTCTCGCGAAGGTGCGAGAGGAGATGGCGGCACGCGGTTTCGCACAGATCGAACACGTGGGCGAAACCGTCGTCTCCGAAGTAGGGATCGGGCACGTCGAGGTCGTCGCCCGCCCGGGGGTCGAAGCTGCGGAGCCGCTCGAGGAGCGCCCGAGCGCCGGGACGCGGTGCGATGGAGAGCGCATCCGCGTGGTTGCTCGCATCCATCACCAGGATGTAGTCGAAGCGCTCGAAGTCCTCGGGGCGAAGTTGGCGCGCGCGCGAGGTGAGCTCGAGGCCGCGCCGGCGCGCCTCGGCGCGGGTGCGCGGATCGGGAAGCTCGCCCACGTGCCACGATCCCGTACCCGCGCTGTCCACTTCGATCCGGCGCTCCAGGCCCGCCTTGGCGACGAGCGCGCGCAGGATCCCCTCCGCCGTCGGTGAACGGCAGATGTTCCCCAGACAGACGAAGCAGACGCGAACGGGCTCCGGATCCTGCACTCGCGACGATCTCCTCTCGTAGGCCCTTGGGTCGAAACCGCGCGAGAGCCTACCATGCAGCGCGCGCAGACGGTCGCGCAGGGGACGTCGCTCCGCGTTGACCTTTCCGAGGCCAATCGCGATAACAGACGGCTGCGCAAGAGACACGAGGCCACATCCACACCATGCTCCATCCCGAGGGCAGTCACGTCGAGGTAGAGGATCTCTATCTGTCGTTCGGTCGCCACCGCGTGTTCGACGGGCTGTCGTGTCGATTCGAACGGGGAAGGATCTCGACGATCCTCGGCGCGAGCGGCTGCGGAAAGACGACGCTGCTGCGCGTGATCGCGCGCCTGCAGCGGCCGGATCGCGGCCGCGTGCGCATCGACGGGGAGGACGTGACGAAGCTTCCCGAGCACGACCTGCGTCTGGTGCGACAGCGCATCGGGATGATGTTCCAGCACGGCGCACTGCTCGACTCGATGAGCGTGTTCGACAACACGGCGCTTCCGCTGCGCGAGCACACGAAGCTCTCCGAGGACCGGATCGCCGCCCTCGTGCACGAGCAGTTCGAATCCGTCGGCCTGGGCGAGGTCGATTCCCTGCTCCCCGGCCAGCTCTCGGGGGGCATGCGCAAGCGCGTGGCACTCGCGCGGGCGATGGTCACGAGACCCGAGATCCTGCTCTGCGACGAGCCGTTCTCGGGCCTCGACCCGCTGGCCGTGCGCCTGATCGAGGCACTGCTGCGCGAGACGAGCGAGCGCACCGGGGTGACGATGATCCTCACCAATCACCACATCGCGGCGACGTTGCGGATGAGCGACGAGGTGTTCTTCCTCGCGGACGGCCGCGCGATCGCCGCTCCGCCGAAGGAGATCCAGGAGAGCTCCGACCCACGGGTGCGCCGCTTCTTCGCCGCTGCGGCGCCGGGATCCTTCGAGGAGGAGCTGGCGTGAGCGAGCTCGTGCGTTCGCTCGGACGCCAGACGATCGAGGCGCTGGTCCAGCTGGGACTCTTCGGAGCCTTCTCGGCTCGCGTCCTGCGCGCGGCGCTCGCCCGCCCCGTCCGGCTGCGGCGCATCGTGAACGAGGTCTACGACATCGGCGTGCTCTCGCTCGTGATCATCTGTACCTCGGGTGCCGCGGTCGGCCTCGTGCTCGGCCTGCAGGGCTACAACACGCTCACCCGCTTCGGTGCCGAGGAAGCCCTCGGCACCGCGGTCGTGCTCACCCTCGTGCGCGAGCTCGGCCCCGTGCTCACCTCGCTGCTCGTCACGGGCCGCGCCGGCTCGGCCATCGCCGCGGAGATCGGCTCGATGGTTGCCACCGAGCAGGTGGACGGCCTACGGATGATGTCGATCGATCCGGTCCACTTCGTGGCGGGGCCCAAGGCGATCGCCATGCTGATCGCGATGCCGCTGCTCTCGGCCCTGTTCATCGTGTTCGGGCTCGCCGGCGGGTACTTGGTCGGAGTCGAGGTGCTCGGCGTGGATTCGGGCGCCTACATCGGGGGCATGGAGCAGGCGCTCGTGTTCGAGGACGACGTGGTGAGCAGCCTGGTGAAGTCCCTCGTCTTCGGCGCGCTCGTCGGCCTGATCGCGACGTTCCGCGGCTACACGGCCGCGCCGAACGCGGAGGGCGTGAGCCGTGCGACGACGAGCACCGTCGTGCAAGCCTCCGTGGCGACGCTCATCGTGGATTACATCATCACTGCGCTCTGGGGAGTCTGAGGTCCATGTCGAATGCACCGACTCGCGATCTGCTGGTGGGGCTGTTCATGCTCGCTGGCTTCGGCGCGCTCGGATACCTGTCGATCCAGCTCGGCGGAGCCTCGTACTCGGGGCCCGGCGGGCTGCGGCTCGAGGCCCACTTCGACGAGGTGGGCTCCCTCGCGCCCCGCGCGCCCGTCGTGATCGGCGGCGTGAAGGTGGGCCAGGTCCGCGCGATCGAGCTCGATCCCCAGGACTTCCGCGCCCGCGTGATCCTCGACGTGGACCGCCGCCTGGAGCTCCCCGACGACACGTCGGCGTCGATCCTCACGCAGGGAGTGCTCGGCGACAAGTACATCGCCCTCGAGCCCGGGGGATCCCCCGATCTGCTCGAGAACGACGGGGTCATCACCTACACGCAGAGCGCCGTGGTGCTCGAGCGCCTGATCGGGAAGATGATGCAGAGCCTGGGCGGCGGGAACGAGGAAGGCGAGAAGTGAGCGGCCGCAGCGCGAACGGCCGAACGGCGGCAGCCGTGCACCGGGTCGCGATCGCTCTCTGCGTGTGGATCGCGTCGGCCTGTGCGACGGGCGGGGGGGCTCCCGAAGGAGCGGCCGCCACCGAACCTGCGCCCGCGTCCCGCATCCCGGGTGACCCGATCGAGCAGGTGAACCGCCCCATCTTCGGCTTCAACGATGGGCTCGACCGCTTCCTGTTCGAGCCCATCGCCACCGGCTGGACGTGGATCACGCCGGAGGTCGTGCGACAGCGACTCGACAAGGCCTTCCAAAACCTGGACTTCCCCGCGCGTGGCGTGAATTCCCTCCTGCAGGGCGACGTCCGACAGTCCGGCGTGGAGCTCGGCCGCTTCCTCGCGAACACCACGGTCGGGATCGTGGGCCTGTTCGATCCCGCGGGGCGTCTGGGGCTCGAATCCCGCGACGAGGACTTCGACCAGACGCTCGGGGTTTGGGGATCGCCGCCGGGAGCGTACCTGATGCTGCCGATCCTCGGGCCGTCGAGCGTGCGCGGCCTGGCGGCCCTGCCACTCGATCTCGTCCTGCATCCGAGCCGCTGGATTCCCTACGCGAGCACGGTGAACACCGTGAACTCGCGAGCGCTCGCCCTCGACACAGTACGCGAGGCGCGCGAGGCTTCTCTCGACTTCTACGCGGCGGTGCGCGACGCCTACCGCCAGTCGCGCGAGGCCGCGGTGCGCAACGGAGAGGTCATCGAGAACGGGCCGTCGGACGATCTGTACGAGCTCGAGGACGAGGAGTAGCGCACATGACCGCTCGCATCCGAAAGACCTTCGCGCCGATGCTGACCGCGGTGCTGTGCATCGCACTCGCGGCCGTGCCGGCCCAGGCCAGCCCGGAGTCCGAGGCGCGCGACGCCGTACAGCGGGCCGTGGACGACGTGCTCGCCGTGCTGCGCGACGATTCGCTTCCCCAGGACGCCAAGCTCGACCGGCTCGTCGAGGTGGCCGAAGGGCTGTTCCATTTCTCCCGGGTGTCGAAGCTCGTGCTCGGACGCAATCGCGCTCGCCTGAGCGGCGCGCAGCAGAGCGAGTTCGAGGCCGAGTTTAAGCGACATCTCACGGTCACCTACGGGCGCCGGATCGAGACCTTTTCGAACGAGGACGTCTCCATCGGCGACGCGCGTCTGGAGCACAACGGAGAGGTGACCGTGAAGACGCGAATCGTCGGAGGCAAGGCCGACGACACCGCGATCGACTATCGGATGCGCAACACGGATGGACGCTGGCTCATCATCGACGTGATCATCGAGAACGTGAGCCTGGTGCAGAACTTCCGGCAGCAGATCCAGGAGATCGTAAGCAGCAAGGGCGCCGATCATCTGATCTCGACGCTGCGGGAGAAAAACGAGAAGGCGGCGGCGGAGCCCCAGAGCTAGCCGAACGGCGGCGTCCGGAATGGGCCACGCTCCTCTCGAGTTCCCGTTCGACGAGGTTCGCCCCCTGCAGCGCGAGATGCTGCAGGCCGTCGAGGACGCCGCGGACGAGGGGCTGCTGCTGCTGTGCGCCGCACCCACAGGGGTCGGGAAGACCGCCGCAGCGCTCTTCCCCCTGCTGCGAAGAGCGCTGCGCGAGGAGCGACGGCTCGTCTTCGCCACCTCGCGGGTGTCGCAACAGGAGCTCGCGCTCGACACGATCGAGCGCATGTTGCCGGCACAAGGCGCGAGCTTCGCCTTGCAGATCTCCGCGCGCGATCGCATCTGTCCGCGCGACGCCCTGGGCTGCGAGTCGCTCGGCTGCCCGAACCTGCCCCGGTTCTCGGAGCGGCTCGCCCGCTCGGATCTGCTCGACGAGCTCGCCTCGCTCGGCGTCGTGCGCAGAGACGAGATCGCCCGGCGTTCGCTCGCGCGACGGCTGTGTCCGTACGAGGTCGCCCTCGAGCTGTCGCGACGCGCCACCGCGATCGTGTGCGACGTCCACTACGTGTTCCACCCGAACCAGTACCTGCGCCACTGGTTCGACGTCGCCCATGACCGGCACCTGCTCATCGTCGACGAGGCGCACACCCTGCCCGATCGCATCCGCGAGGCCCATTCGAGCGGGATCGACCTCGCTCGGCTCGCCGCTCTCGCGGAGCGCTGCGACAGAAGCGAGAGCGCGGCCGCGGCACGTGCGTCGCTGCTGCTCCGGCGCGCGCACGAGCACTGCACGCGCAGGATCGCCTCCCTCGCCGCCGAGCACGATTCCCCGCCTCCGTGGCTCGAGCCGCCGGATCTTCCCTTCTGGCAGGATCTCGGTCCGCGCGCCGAGGCGGCGATCCTGGCCTGCCGCCTGGAGGCCGCGCGCACGGGCGCGTCGTGGAGCTCCGAGGAGGGCGAACGCAGGAACGCAGGACACGATCCCCTTCTCTCTGCGCTCGGCACCCTGCACGACTTCGGCCGCTCGGCCGACCAGGCGCAGAAGACGTTCGCCGCCCTGTGGGACACCGAACGCGTGCGCCTGCTCTGCCTCGATCCCGCGCCGTTCGCGGGCGAGCGGATTCGCGGCTTCCACAGCGCCGTGTGCATGAGCGCCACGCTCTCGCCGTTCGCGTTCCACGCGCGCGAGCTCGGGCTCGATCCGCGGCGCACCGTCGAGCTCGACCTCGGCTCGCCGTTCCCGCGGGAGAACCGCTTGTTCCTCGCCGTCCCGACGGTGGACACGCGCTATCGGCACCGATCGGCCGAGGCCGGCCGCATCGCGGAGCTGATCGCGCGCTGCACCTCCGTGCGCCGCGGCAACTACCTCGCGTTCTTCCCGAGCTTCGCCTTTCGCGACCAGGTGGTCGCCTCCCTTCCCCGCACGGCAATGCGCGTGCTGCTCCAGCTCCCCGGTATGCCCACGGAGCCTTTCTTGCGCCAGCTGCGCGCCAACCAAACAGAGACGATCCTGCTCTGCGCCGTACACGGAGGTGTGTTCGCCGAGGGCGTGGACTATCCCGGCGACATGGCGATCGGCGTATTCGTGGTGGGACCGGGTCTGCCCCAGGTATCCGTCGAGCGCGAGCTCGCCCGCTCCCGCTACGAACGCGAGGGCGCCGACGGCTTCGCCTTCGCCTATCTGTATCCGGGGCTGCGCCGGGTGGTGCAAGCCGGGGGACGGGCGATCCGCGGTCCCGGGGATCGCGCGGTCATCGTGCTCCTTGGGCGCCGGTTCGCCGAGCCGCTCTATCGGGATGCGCTCCCCGCCTGGTGGCGCGAGGAGCTCGTCACCGTCGACGATCCGGTTCCCGCGCTCGAGCGATTCTGGGCCGCCGGACCGGACGGCCCCGGATAGGAACGGCGTGCACGGTCTTCGCACGAGGGTACCCTGAGCCGCGCATGGAGACGGCGACGGCACGACGAACCGACGCAGCGCAGACGGGCACCTCGGGGCAAGCAGCCGGCGAGGTGCGGCCCGCAGCCGCGGGCGAGCTCGCGCCACTCGCGATCGGACCGCTTCGCGTGTGGCCCCCGGTGGTGCTCGCACCGATGGCCGGCGTGACGAACGCGCCGTTTCGCGCGCTGTGCCGGCGCTTCGGCGCGGCGCTGCTCGTGAGCGAGATGATCACCGCACGCGGCCTCGCCGAGGGACATTCGAAGACGCTCCTGCTCGCCGCCTTCCATCCCGACGAGAGCCCGCGCAGTCTGCAGCTCTACGGAACGGATCCCCACTACACGGGCGAGGCGGTGGCGCGGCTCGCCGGTGAGGGCGCGGTCGATCACATCGACCTCAACTTCGGCTGTCCCGTCGCGAAGGTGACACGGCGCGGTGGCGGGGCGGCGCTTCCGCTCAAGCGTGGGCTGCTGCGCGCGATCGTGCGCGAAGCGGTGCGCCGGGCGAAGGGCATCCCCGTGACGATCAAGTTCCGCATGGGGATCAGCGAC
Organism: uncultured Myxococcales bacterium; assembly: GCA_964582775.1. Lineage (GTDB taxonomy): Bacteria > Myxococcota_A > UBA9160 > SZUA-336 > SZUA-336 > CAZOTO01. The sequence goes on along the minus strand of CAZOTO010000024.1, from coordinate 5,753 downwards.
GCGCACCTCACGTACCTGGACACCGGTCGCATCGCCGAGGACGAGGGCTGCGCCGCCGTGGCCCTGCACGCGCGCACCGCGGAAGAGCTCTACTCGGGCGAGGCGCGCTGGGAGGCGATCGCCGAGCTCAAGCGCGCCGTCACGCGCATCCCCGTGCTCGGCAACGGAGACATCTGGGAGGCCCACGACGCGCTGCGCATGATGCGCTCGACCGGTTGCGACGGCGTCGTCGTGGGGCGCGGCTGTCTGGGGCGGCCTTGGCTCTTTCGCGACCTCGCGGACGTGTTCGACGGCCGGCCACTCGCGCCGCCTCCCACGCTCGGCGAGGTCGCGGACGTCATGCTCGAACACGCACGCGCGCTCGTCGCGTGGTTCGGCGAGACCTACGCGATGCACGGCTTCCGCAAGCACTCCGCCTGGTACACGAAGGGGTTCCGCGCGAGCAAGGATCTTCGGCGCACGCTCATGCAGGTTGGGACGATCCGCGAACTCGAGGACGTGCTCGCAGGGATCGATCGCGACGAGCCGTTTCCCCCGTCGGCGATGCGCGTGCCCCGGGGCAAGAGCGGCGGGCGCCAACGCGTCGCGCTTCCCGACGGCTATCTCGACGATCTGGACGACCCGACGCCGCCGCCTCCCGACGCCGAGGATCCGGCCTCGGGAGGCTAGCGCCGCACGGGGATGCCGGTCGTGGCGCGATGAGAGCGCCGCGACCCGGATCAGGCGTCGGCGAAGGGTCGGATCGTCTCCTGGCTCGACCGCGTCTCGCCCGCCAGGCGCGCATCCTTGCCCGGCAGATCGCTCATGGGAATGCGCCACTGCTTGCCGATGCGCACCGCGCCGATCTCGCCCGCCTCGATCAGCCGGTAGACCGTGCGCGCGGAAATGCGCAGGAAGCTCGCCGCCTCTCGGACCGTCACCAGGTTCTCCGCCATCGTGAATCCCCCCTCTTCCTCGATGATGCGTCGGTGATTCCCTCGAGCCCTCGACGTCATCTCGATCGACCCCGGTCTCTTGGATCCCCCTCGGACCCAGGACCGGAAAGCCGCGTCCTGCACGCCTACGTTTCGACAGCCGCGCCAGCAACTTTAGCGATCCCCTTGCGCGCGATCCGCTCACGAGTTGCCGGATCGCGGATCGTGCGCCTTGCACGGCGGCTGCCCCACCGCCTCGCGCTACCCTGGGCGCCATGGATCGCGCCTACTTCACCCGCTACTGCGGCCATCGCCCGTACGACGAGACGTACCTCGCCCACAGCGGCATCGAGCACTGCATCGAGATCTCGGATCGATTCGACATCCGCGTGCGCTCCGTGCTCGTCCTCGGCTCGGCGACCGGGCGCGTCCTCGAGCACTTCGAGCAGAGCTGGGGAGTGAAGCCGTGGGGCTGCGAGATCAGCCGCTGGGCCCATGCGCGCACGCCGGCGCGCTTTCGAAGGCGCATCGCCCGAGCCGACATGCGCGACTACGTCCCGGAGCTTCTGCGTCGCGGCCGCCGCTTCGACCTCGTGTTCTCGAACTCGCTCGTCTACCTGCCGGCGCCGGAGATCCCGGCGTTCGTGCGCGAGCTCGCCCGGCTGGGCGACTGGCTCCACTTCTACAGCAGCACCTCCGAGGACTACGAGCCCGGCGACCGCTATCGGGCCACGCTGCGACCGCGGCGGTGGTGGCGAGAGGTCTTCACCGAGAACGGCTTCCGACCCACGCGAAGCCGCTACCTGTGGCGTGTGGACGCCTCCGCGCGGGCGGAGCCGGGCGCGCCTCGAGATCGCTCGCATCGCCCCTCCCCCGAGAAGCGCCGTGCTACCCGCGCGAGCGCACCGCGAGCATGCGGATCTCGGTGAGGTGCTCGATCGCGAAGCGGATCCCCTCGCGGCCGATCCCGCTCGCCTTCACGCCTCCGTACGGCATGTGGTCCACGCGCCAGGACGGAACGTCGCCGATCACGACGCCGCCGACCTCGAGCTCGTCCCACGCGCGAAGCGCCCGGTACAGATCGCGGGTGAACACGCCCGTCTGCAGCCCGTAGCCGGAGTCGTTCACCTCGCGCAGCGCCTCGTCGAAGTCGCGGTAGCGCGCGAGCACCGCCACCGGACCGAACGCCTCCGCGCACACGAGCGGCTGGTCGCAAGGGACGTCCTCGAGCAGCGTGGCGGAGAGCAGCGCCCCTCGGCGCTCGCCGCCGCAGAGCAACGTCGCCCCGGCCGACACCGCCGAGTGGACCCACTGCTCGAGCCGGATCGCCTCGGATTCGGCGATGAGCGGTCCGAGGAACACGCGTTCGCTGCGCGGATCGCCGACCTCGAGGGCCGTCGCCCGCGCCACGAGCCTCGCACGCAGCTCGCCGTACACCGAATCGTGGACGAGGATGCGCTGCACGCTGATGCAGCTCTGACCGGACTGGTAGAACGCACCAAACGCGATGCGCTCCGCAGCGTCGTCGAGATCCGCCGTCTCGTCCACCACGACCGCGGCGTTTCCGCCGAGCTCGAGCACGACCGCCTTGCGCCCCGCGCGCTCCTTGAGCGCCCATCCCACCTCGGAGGATCCAGTGAAGGAGAGCAGCTTCGGACGCGGATCGGTGGCGAGCACATCCGCGTCTTGCCTGCTCGCCGGCAGGATCGAGAAGGCACCGCGAGGCAGATCCGTCTCGGCGAGCACCTCGCCGATCAGCAGCGCCCCGACCGGCGTAACGCTCGCCGGCTTCAGCACGAACGGGCAACCCGCCGCGATGGCCGGCGCGATCTTGTGTGCGGCCAGATTCAGCGGGAAGTTGAAGGGGCTCACGAACGAGCAGGCGCCAATGGGCACCCGCTTCCACATTCCGGTGTAGTCCCTCGCGCGTGGCGTCACGTCGAGGGGAAGCACCTCGCCGCAGATCCGCACGGCCTCCTCGGAGGCGATGCGGAAGGTGTCGACGAGGCGGGTAACCTCACCGCGCGCATCGCGAATGGGCTTGCCCGCCTCGATGCAGAGCGCGAGCGCGAGCTCCTCGGCGCGCGCCTCGAAGCGCCGCACGCAGTGCGCGAGCACGCGCTGCCGCTCGTAGGAGGGAAGCCGCCGCATTGCCTCCTCCGCAGCCACGGCGGCTCCGATCGCTTCCTCGATCGTCGCGCGATCCGCTCGCGCCACGCGCGTGGCAAGCGCTCCGGAGTACTTGTCCCTCACCTCCAGGTCGGCATTCGGCGCGCAGGGCTCCCCGGCCAGGTAATAGGGATAGGAGGGATGAAGCTCGCTCATCGAGAGCTCCGGGACGACGAAGGCGCGAGCGACCCGAACGCGGGGTGCTGCCCGTCGCCGTGGGCGAGGATCAATGCGTAGATCAGCCCGGGGTGCAGCGGCGCTCGCCGTCCGTTCACCAGGACGAGCGGCGTCCCGCGAATCTGGTGCTCGAGTGCCCAGGCGATGTCGTCGGCGAGGCGGTCGTGGGTCTCGGGCGACGCCATGCACCGCTCGAGCCCATCGCGCGCCACGTACCGGTCGCTCACCTCGAAGAGCATCGCCTCCGTCAGCGACGACTGGCGGCGAAAGAGCTCTCCGGTGAAGGCGTACGCCTGGCCGCTCGACTCCATGCAGATCCGAGCCCGCGCCGCCAGGCATCGCAGATGCCCGGCCTCGTCGCGTGCGAGCGCCGCCGGATTGCACGCGGCATCGAGCGGGAAGTGGCGCTGTTCGACCGCGAACGCGTCGCTCGGGAGCACGCGGCGTAGCTCGGCGATCACCTCCTGGAACGAGGCGCACGCTCCACACAGCGTGTCGGTGAACTCCGTGAGGACGACGGGAGCACTCGCGGATCCCTCGAGCGCGCGGGGCGGGCGCGAGGCCGCGACCGGTGCGGCGCGGAAGGCCATGAGCGCCTCGAACAGGCTGCGGCGCTGCCGCTCGTCGAGACTGCGGAGAAACGTGTCGAGCGTCGCGGCGGTTCCCGGCCGCGGTGCAGCCTCGGTGCCGGGGTCCGCTCCGCTCGACCGTACCGACTCGAATCGAACGGGCGCGGGAATCGCACTCGACACCCGCGCCGACACGATGGCCAACGGGATCCACCCCGCGACCGCGAGAAGGGCCGCCGCTACCGCCCCCTGCGTGAGCCCTCGAATCCCGATCCCGCGAATCGAGTGGAAGGCGATTCCCGCATAGCCACCCACGAGACCGTACACGAGCGCACAATCCCGACACAGGAGCCCCAAGTGGATCGAGAGCGCGACGAGGAGCAGGACCGCGAGAAGCCCCACGCACGCGGTGACGTGCGTCGCGCCGAGCAGAACGACGGGGATCGCCCCGCGACGGCGGATGGCGCTGAGCGCGAGCGCGAGCGCAACCAGGGACCATAGGAAGCCGAGCGCGGCGACGGGCAGGCCCGAGATCGACTCGATGCCCACCACCACGGACGCTTGCCACAGGGCCGAGCAGGCCGCATCCCCTCCCAGGGCACAGGTCACCTCCCCCCCTCCACGGGCCACCAGGAGCCGCCGCCACAGGAAGAGGCTCCACAGACCGCAGGCCACCGACAGCCCCGCGAGCCCAGCCAATGCCATCACGGGGACGCTTCGTTCTTCCCGCCCCCTGCCGGCGTCCCTCTTCTCGCGGTCTCGGACCATGGAGCTCTCCACCTCGAACTTCGCCGGACGTCGGATTCGCGGATCGCGGGCCCGGACGCCCGGCGACGGACTCCGGTCGAAAGCCCCTCCCACGGGGCCCATCCGGATACGAGTGCAACTCTATCCAACCGCGGAAGCACCGCACCCGATGGGGGCCCGGGAGCCGATCTCCCGGCTCGCATGCTGGCTACCCCCTTTACACGGCTCGCGAATCCTGCTTCTCCTTAGCGGTGGACCGCTGCCGTGCGGACGATGGAGGTTGTCGATGATCCCCCCCACCCCCCGACAGAATGCGAGCTATCTGCGCCGCCTCCTCCAGCGCGGCGAGATCGAGGTGGTCGACCCGGCCACGTACCAGACGATCCCCACGATGATCGAGGTCCGAGGGTCCCGGGTGCTGCTCATGCCGTTTGCCCCGGACGCGAGCGCCGCTCCCTCGGCAGAGGAGTGCGAGTGGGCACGGCTGCTCGAGCGGCTCCGCAAGGCCGTCGCTCTGGAGGACGCGGAGGCGCTGGTCCGCGCCGTGGAGATCGAGGCCGCCCGCCACGGGGTTCTGCGCGACGCCTCCTGAGCCCGCGGCACCCGGCCCCCCCTCGGTTCCATGATCCGGTAAAATTCCCACGCAAAAGAATCGAGCAACCCCTTCCGGTCGGTCCGCCGGCCCTGGTATGATCCCGACATGAGACAGGAATCCATCGCAGAGCCGAAATCCGTCGTTCCCCCTCCCCAGTCCGCGAAGGGTGCAGCGTCGCGCGAGGCGATCCTCCAGGCCGCGATGCAGGTCATCGGACGCGAGGGTCTCTCGGGGGCGTCGCTCGGCGTCGTGGCCCGTGAGGCCGGAACCAGCAAGCCCGCGGTGCTGTATCACTTCGGATCCCGCAACGGCCTGCTGCAAGAGGTGACCGCGCGTACGATGAAGGTCGTCGAAGACATCATCGTCGACGCGGCGCGCGCACCCGGAAGCATCAGCGATCAGATCCGCTATGCGTTGCAGCGGGTCTTCGATCCGGGGAATCGATCCCTCCTCGCCGTGGTGCACGAGCTCTCCGGGCTCGGGAGACGGGATGCATCGGTCGGAGAGCACGTGTGGAAGGTCTGCGAGGAGGCCGCCAAGATCGCGGGCGCCTTCATGCCGAAGACGGTGCGTGCGAGCGGT
>CAZOTO010000023.1:0-31129 GCA_964582775.1 uncultured Myxococcales bacterium | reverse complement strand
AGGGAGTGGATGTCGTCGACGAGGAGTGCGGACGGGGTGCGGATCCGCTCCCGAAAGGACTCGAGGGATCCCTGCCAGATGGCGGCGACGAGATCGAGCGAGAGCTCGCTCGCGGTCCGGGATACGACGCTCCCGGGATCACTCTTTTCCGAGAAGCGATGCGCGAGACAGGCGAGGAGATGGGACTTTCCGGCCCCCCGAGGTCCATGGAGCAGGAGACACCCGCCGAACGCAGAGGGAAGGGAGGCGAAGCGCCAGGCGAGGTCGCGAAGCTCGCGGTTCGACGGACCGACGAGGAATCGCTCGAAGGAATGGATCGGATCGCGCGTGATCGGAGCCGCGTCGTCGACGGGAAGGATGGCGAGCTCGCGCGTGCCATCGGTGATTCGTCGGACGGCATCCGCGCATCCGCGCAGGGATTCATCTTGGATCCACGTCGCGAGGGAAGAGGCTCGAGCCGTCACGCGGACCGCGGACGGCGTGATGGCGACGCACGCGGTCCCGTCCTGGAGGGCGTCGCGTTGCGTCGGGGAGAGGTGGGCCCCGCTCGATGCGAGGGCCAGCGACCAGAGCGCCGCGTCCTCGCTCGGCGAGGGGGAAACATGGGTGCGTGGAGCCATAGGGGGAATCGGCCTTCGAACGGGTGCGCCGCGGAACGTGTGTGCTCTTATCAAAGCCGATGCGCGCAATGCAAGGACGAGTTCCACGCACGGGAAATCGCGCGTCGATGAAGGGACTTTCCCGGCGGTGACCTCACTCCCCGACGTTGACACGGCGAAGGGCCTATGCTTGGTTCTACGCCCGCCGCAGATGCGCCGCGCCCGCTGCATCGAGAGAAAGTCCCATGAAGCGAACGTTTCAGCCCAGTCGAATCCGCCGCGCCCGCACCCACGGGTTCCGCGAGAGAATGAGTACGAAGGGTGGTCGCCGGGTTTTGGCCCGTAGGCGAGCAAAGGGTCGGCATCGCCTCGTCCCGAAGTACAACAAGAGGAAATAGTCGTCGTCCGCGTCTCCGGCGAACCGAGAGCATCTCTACGGCGTTCGGATTTCCTACGCGGCACGCGCTCCGGGCGGCGTCTCCCGGGTCGTTTCTTCTTGGTATTCGTCCGGGATCGGGCCGACGACGGCGGGGCGCGCCTCGGGATCACGGTGACGAGAAAAGTCGGAAAGGCCGTGCGGCGCAACCGGATCAAGCGGCTGGTTCGCGAGTGGTTTCGAACGAGCCGCATGGAGTTGGGATCGTGCGATCTCATCGTGATCGCGAAGAGGGAGATTCCCGAGCGTTTGGGCCTGCACGAGGTCCAAGCGGATCTGGACACCGTGATCGCACGGATGGCTCGGCCGTCGCGCGTCTCCTGATCGGAGCGGTTCGGGTGTATCAACGCGCGCTGTCCCCGTGGCTTCCGGGGGCGTGCCGCTTCTATCCGTCGTGCTCCGAGTATGCGGCGCAGGCGGTGCATCGCGAGGGAGCGTGGCGAGGCAGCATCAGGGCGGCACATCGCCTAGCACGGTGTCATCCGTTCGGTGGTCCGGGCGGAGTGGACCTGCCGTAGGGGGATCGAGGTGGACCGACTCCAGATAGGCGCGATCGCGCTCGCCGTGCTTCTGATCGTGGCGTCGGTCCTGTTTGGTGGAGCTCCGCAGGCGCCTCCACCGACGGAGACGGCTGCCGCGGAGGCGCCGCGCCCGGCGAGCGCTCCCGATCGAGCGATCGTGCCCGCTCCCGAGCCAGAGCCGACGCGCACGAGTCCAGCGGTGGAGCGCCGTACGGCGGTCCTCGCGAACGAATCGCTGAGGGTCGAGGTGAGCAACGTCGGTGGACGCCTCCAGCGGGTGGAGCTCACCGCATTCCGGGATCGGGTGGGCGACGATGCGGGGCCGGTCGAGCTGGTGACGGATCCGAGCGTCGGAACCCTCGTCGTCTCGCTCGGGCCAGGGGTGTTCGAAGGGCTCGAAGCCGTCCCGAGCGAAGTCGTTCGCGCGGATGCCCGGGAGGTCGTTCTTCGGGTCGAGAGGGAGGGCGTGGTCGTAACGCGCACGCTCTCGCTCGATCCCACGGGGTATGGGATGCGTCTCGCGGTCTCGGTCGAGAACCGGGGTTTGGACGTCGCGAAGCCGCGTTTCGATCTCGCGTGGTATGGACACGATCGTCCGACGGATGCGCCGGATGCGTTTCCGGCTTATTCCGTGGTGATCTCCGGCGATGGAGGGATCACGCGTACGCCCGTGACGGGGATCGGCAAGCCGGGGCTCGTAGGGAGGCTGTTGGGGTCCTCGGCGGGGACGGGAGAGTGGACGGAGGCTCCGGTCGACTGGGTGGGACTCGACAGCCGATACTTCCTGCTGGGCGCGATCGCGGAGAACCCGCTCGAGGCGACGGCGTTCGTGGGCCCGTTCGGAGCGGAGGATGCGGTGGGCCGGCTCGTCTACCCGGCGTTCGAGCTCCCTCCGGGGACCTCGGTGCAGCGGACGTACCGCCTCTACGCCGGGCCGAAGATCCTGACGGAGATGCGCGCGGTCGATGTGCGGTTCGAGCAGGCGCGGGATGCCGGATGGGCATGGATTCGCCCGTTGGTGGATCTGTTCGGGGCGACGCTCGCATGGATGCACGCGCATCTGATCGCGAACTTCGGGGTGGCGATCATCCTGCTCACGATCCTGCTGCGAGTGCTCACGTTCCCGCTCACGCAGCGGTCGATGAAGTCGATGAAGCGGTTCGGCGAGATCGCTCCCGAGATGAAGGCGATCCAGGAGAAGTACGCGAACGACAAGGCGAAGCTGCAGGAGGAGCTGATGGCCCTCTACCGCCGCAAGGGGATGAACCCGCTGGCGGCGATGGGCGGCGGCTGCATTCCGATGCTGATCCAGATGCCCTTCATGGTTGCGCTGTACTTTGCGCTGCAGTCGTCCATCGAGCTGCGCCATGCGCCGTTCCTGTTGTGGATTCGGGATTTGTCGGCGCCGGACCGGCTGTTCGAGGTGGCCGGGATTCCCTTCCGGGTTCTCCCGCTGCTGATGGGGGCATCGATGCTCGTCCAGCAGAGGCTCACACCGAGCCCCAACGCGGATCCCCAGCAGAAGCAGATGATGACACTGATGAGTGTCATGTTCATCTTCCTGTTCTACCAGTTCCCTTCGGGGCTGGTGTTGTACTGGTTCGTGAGCAACGTGCTGGGAATCGCCCAGCAGATGTACGTCAACAGACAGGGCGGAGGCGTCGCGGCCGGAGCCCGCGCGTAGGAGAAGGACAGAAGCAATGGATCTCACACAGGTGAAGGAGTTCGTGGCGGAGACGCGGGAGGAGGCCGTCGCGAAGGCGGCGAGTCATTTCGGCGTCGCGGAGAGTGAGCTCTTCGTCCATGTGGTGCCGGTGAGTGCGAACGTCGCTGGTCTCGGCGGTCGCACGGTCGTCCTCGGCTCCGTACGCAAGGCGAAGGAGGAGGCGAAGATCGGACCGGTCGGACAGTTCGTGCTCGGTGTGCTGCAGCGGATGAAGCTCACGGGGCGCGGCACCGTGAGCGAGCGCCGAGCCGAGGACGGTGAGATCGTGGTCGTGGTCACCGGTCAGCACCTGCAGAGGCTCTCCAACGAGGATCCGCGTCTGATGGGAGCCCTGTCGCATCTGGCGCAGCGCGCGGCGGAGAAGACCGGCGGCGAGGAGGCCCGCGCGCGGGTCGAGCTGGTAGAGGAGGAGGAACCACGCGGTTCGTCAAGGGGTTCCGCTGCGGGTCGGGGAGACCGGGATCGCGGGCGGGATCGTGGGAGAGGCCGGGACCGGGATCGCGGGCGAGACCGCGGCCGGGACCGGGGCCGCGATCGGGATCGGAGTCCACGCTCGGAGCGAGGGGATCGGCCGGAGGGCCCCGAGGTCGAGGAGTTCACCCGGCTTGCCCGGGAGGTGGCGGAGCGGGTCCGCCAGGAGGGCCGCGACGAGCTTCTTCCGCCGATGACTTCGCGCGAGCGCTGGCTCATCCACAACGCGTTGATGGACGAGCCGGGTGTGACGTCGGAGAGCGAGGGAGAAGGTGCGAGCAAGCGCGTGAGGGTTCGCCCGGCTTGATCCTCGCGTCGTGAGCGCTCCAGGGGGGCGATGGAGCCCGGATCAGGAGGAGAAGCTCCGGCGCTTCGCCGAGGAGCTCCGGCTTCGGGGGGAGCGGACGAACCTCGTCGGGTCGACCTCGGCCCGGGATGTCCAGAGGCACATCGACGATTCCCTCGCGGCGGCGGGAGCCCTGGATCGCAGCGCCCGGGTCGTGGATCTCGGGAGTGGGGCGGGATTCCCGGGGATTCCGCTGTCGATCGTCCGTCCGGATCTCGAGCTGGTACTGGTCGAGATCCGCGAGCGGCGGGTGCATTTCCTTCGCCACATCGCGAGGACCCTGGACCTCGGCTGCCGGATCGAGCGCCGGAGGATCGAGGATCCGCCGGAGAGGCGCTTCGATGTGGCGTTGTTGCGGGCGGTGGCGGAGCCTCGCGAGTCGGTCCGCCTGGCGCTGGAATGGGTGCTCCCCGGTGGAGAGATCTGGGTCTGGGCGGGTGACGGGGTGGAGATCACCGGATCGAGCGCCGTTCCACTCGGTGCCCGGGGTCGCATCCTGCGCGTTCCGGCGGCGGTTGTTCCCCGTGGAACCCCTCGCTGACCGCTCCTGGGTGTGGTGTTCCCCGTGGAACACCCGGTGGGCATCCCTGACGAGTGTTTCCCGTGGAACACTGGGCTAGAATGCCGCCGTTCCGGGGAGACCCGAGGGGGGTGGGTTGGCTCGCGTCATCGTCGTTGCGAACCAGAAGGGCGGCGTCGGAAAGACCACGACGGCCGTCAACCTCGCGGCCTCCCTGGCGGCTGCCGAGTGCCCGACCTTGCTGGTCGACCTCGATCCGCAGGCCAACGCCACGTCGAGCCTGGGGTTTCTCCCGGAGAGCGTCGATCGCGACGTCTATCGTGCGCTCATCGGAGAGGCTGCTCTCGAGGAGCTCGTCCTCCCCTCGCAGCTCCACTTCCTCCAGCTCGTTCCCTCCTCGACGGACTTGGTCGGCGCTGATCTCGAGCTGGCGACCGCTGCGGACCGAGAGCACCGCCTTGCCCGGAGCCTCGAGCCGATCCGCTCCCTCTACCGCGTCATCCTGATCGACACGCCGCCCTCCTTGAGCCTGCTCACGTTGAACGCGCTGGTCGCCGCGGATTCGGTCCTGGTGCCCTTGCAGTGCGAGTATCTGGCGCTCGAGGGGCTCGCGAAATTGACGCAGACGATCGAGCTCGTCCGCGGAGGCCTGAATCCCCGCCTGGCGCTCGAGGGCCTGCTCCTCACCATGTACGACCTGCGGAACAACCTCTGTACCCAGGTCGCGCGAGAGGCACGGGAGCACTTCGGGGACAAGGTCTTCCGCACCACCATTCCCCGGAACGTCCGCCTGTCGGAGGCTCCGAGCCACGGCAAGCCGGCTCTTCTCTACGACATCAACTCCAAGGGTGCGCTCGCCTATCTGCAGCTCGCCGAGGAGCTTCTGGAAAGGATGAAGGATGCCGACACCGCGTAAGGCCCTCGGGCGAGGGCTCTCCGCCCTGATCCCGTCCGGGCCCCCCCCAATGGAACCCCGCTCCGAATCCTCCGCCGGGGAGGGGGACCGGGAGGGTTCCGCCCCGCTCTACATCCCGATCACACGGATCGCGCCGAACCCCAATCAGCCTAGAAAGCTCTTTAGAGACGAGGAGTTAGCAAGCCTCGCGGCCTCCATTCGCGAGCAGGGGATCCTGCAACCCCTCGTCGTACGCCGGCGCGGGGAGGGCTACGAGCTCATCATCGGGGAGCGCCGCTGGCGGGCCTCGCAGCTCGCCGGGCTCGAGGAGCTTCCCGCCGTCATCCTCGATGCGACGGATCGCCAGGTCGTCGAGATGGCCCTGGTCGAAAACGTCCAGCGCGCCGACCTGAATCCCCTCGAGCTCGCGGAGGCGTTTCGCGTTCTCGTGGAGGACGAGGGACTCACCCAGGAGTCTGCAGGCCGCCGCGTCGGCCTGGATCGATCGAGCGTGGCCAATCACCTACGGCTTCTCGAGCTTCCGGCCTCGATCCGCCAGGATCTCATCGATCTGCGCCTCACGATGGGGCATGCGAAGGCCATCCTGCAGGCGCCGCCGGACCAGCGGACGTTCGTCCGCGACCAGATCCTCCGCGGCGGGCTCTCCGTCCGCGCTGCCGAGGACCTCGTCCGCCGTCTGGCCTCCCGGCAGGGACGCGTCGCGCGCCGCAAGGGTCCGAACCGCGACGTCCACCTCGTCGATCTCGAGGAGCGGCTGCGCAGGGGGATGCAGACGAAGGTCCGGATCGTCGGTCGCGCGAACCGCGGCCGAATCGAGCTTCACTACTATGGATCGGCGGAGCTCGACCGCCTCGCCGATCTCCTGTCCGAGGTGCGATCGTGAACGACTCCACTCCTTCTCTTCTCGCCGCTGGCACGGCCTTCGAGGGCAAGATCTCGTTCAGTGGAACGGTGCGGATCGATGGAGCGTTCCGCGGATCCGCCCAAGCCGACGGCATCCTCATCGTGGGCGAGCAGGGCGCGATGGAGGCGAACCTCCTCGTACGCGGCGCGGTGATTCGCGGTGCGTTCCGCGGTGACGTCGTGGCCAAGGAGCGCATCGAGATCGGGCCGACGGCGCGCGTCGAGGGCAGCCTGCGCGCGCCTCGCATCACGATCGCGGAAGGCGCGTGGGTGCAGGCCTCCGTCGAGATGGGCGAGACGCTGGGCGACCGCAGCGCGAATCCCTCGCCGCGCTGAACGCCGTGCGTTTCGGTTCGTTGACTTGACAGTCGCCTTTGCGATACTCCCGTCCGCGCGGAGGGCCGCGGGCCGGTTTCTTCCGTTCGCTACGGGTGTGACGCCGGCTTGGGCCGTCCCCGATCGGGCATTCCGAGCGCGATCGGGCACGGTCGCCCGCCGTCGTGCCGAGATCCACGACACCGCGAAGACGACACGACACCAAGTGAGGTCACAAGGGCGGGGCATGTCCAGAACGCTACCGCGAACCATCGCCGCACTCGTCGCGCTCCTCCTACCCGGAACCGCTCTCGCAGCGGGGGGGGGAGCGTTGAACTTGATTCCGGACCCGACGATCCTCGCCGGAAACCTGGTCGTGTTCACCGCGCTGATCTACCCGGTGAACCGCCTGCTGATCGCACCGCTCGTGCGGGTTCTGCTCGAGCGCGAGCGCCGTGCGCACGGGAATCTCACCCGCGCCGCGAATCTTCGCGAGCAGGCGGCCGTCCAGGTGGCGGACCTCGAGGCGCGCCTGCGAGCGGCGCGAGCCCGTGCCCACGAGCAGCGAGCGCGCATCCTCGCAGAGGCGGAGGCCGAGGAGCGACGGATTCTCGAGGCTGCGCGGGTAGATGCCGCCTCCACCGTCGACGAGGTACGTGCCGCGATCGCCGCCGAGCTGGACGCGGCCCGGGCCGAGCTCCAGGCGCAATCCCAATCCCTCGCCACCGAGCTGGCCTCGCGAATTCTCGGGAGGGCGGCCTGATGCCCGCCCTTCGCCGAGCGCTCGCGCTCGCACTTCTCGCTCTGCTCGTCGCTGCGCCCGCGTATGCGGCGTCCGGCGGAGAGGGCGGGCCGAGCTGGAAGCTCCTGTTCCTGCAGGCGCTCAATCTCGGGATCCTTCTCACCATCCTCGTTCGCTTCGCCGGCAAGCCGTTGTCGAAGGCCTTGGCCGACCGCAGCGAGAACATCCGGCGCGAGATCGAGAGCGCCGAGTCCCATCTGCGCCAAGTCGAAGCCGAGATGGCAGACGTGCAGCGGCGTCTCGTGAACATCAACTCCGAGACCGAGCAGATCGTGAGTGAGACGATCCAGGCGGCAGAGGCGGAGCGGGTTCGGTCCGCCGAACGCGCGACCCTGGCGGGTGAGAGGATCCGCGCCGAGGCCCGCCGAGTCGCCGACTCCGAGGTCGCTCGGGCGCGTCAATCGCTGAGGGAGGAGGCCGCGGGTCTCGCGACGAAGCTCGCGCGCGAGATCCTTCGCGAACGGCTCGGCCCCGACGATGATCGCCGTCTCACCCAGGAGATGATCGCCCGGATCGGAGATCGCTCATGAGCCGCGGTTCCGCCATCGCCAAGCGCTACGCGCGCGCCGTCTTCGGTTTGGCCGAGGAGACCGCCGGTGCCGAGCAGCTCCTTCTCGAGATCGACTCGCTCACCGAGGAGATCCTCGCGAGCCCCGATCTGCGCCGCGTCCTCCTCACCCCTCTCTATCCGCGCAACGAGCGCCGTGCCGTGCTGTCCGAGATCGCCGACCACCTCGGCTCCCCGCGCGACGTGCGCGCCGTGGCGATGATCCTCGTCGACGAGAATCGCACGCAGCTGCTCCCCGCGATCCGCGACGCGCTGCGCGAGCTCGTCGACCGGGCCGCCGGCCGCGTCGTGGCCAAGGTCACCTCGGCCCGGCCTCTCGACGCCCAGCAATCCGAGGAACTGCGGCAGGCGCTGGGCCGCCGCGTGAACGCCGAGGTCACGCTCGATGTCGAGGTCGACGAGAGGCTGATCGGCGGTGTCGTCGCCCGCGTGGGCGATCTGCTCTTCGACGGGAGTGTTCGTACCCAGCTCGAATCTCTCGGCGCGAACCTGAGGAAGGGATCGGAATGAAGATCAAGGCAGCGGAGATCAGCGACATCCTCCGGCGTCAGATCCGCGACTACGACCGCGAGATCGACGTGGCGGAGACCGGAACCGTGCTGTCCGTCGGCGACGGGATCGCGCGCGTCTACGGACTCGAGAAGGCGATGGCCGGCGAGCTCGTGGCGTTCGCGAACGGGATCCAGGGCCTGGTGCTGAACCTCGAGGAGGACAACGTCGGGATCGCCGTGATGGGCAGCGACGCGAAGATTCGCGAGGGCGATCTCGTGCGACGCACCGGCGAGATCATCCAGGTTCCCGTCGGCGAAGGCCTGCTTGGTCGCATCGTCGACGCGCTCGGCCAGCCGATCGACGGCAAGGGTCCGATCGACGCCACGGAGCAGCGGCGCGTCGAGATCAAGGCGCCCGGCATCGTGAAGCGCCAGCCCGTGAAGGAGCCGCTGCAGACGGGTCTCAAGTGCATCGACGCGATGACGCCGATCGGCCGCGGCCAGCGCGAGCTCATCATCGGCGACCGCCAGACGGGCAAGACCGCGATCGCGCTGGACACCATCATCAACCAGAAGACCACCGGCGTGCTGTGCATCTACGTGGCGATCGGCCAGAAGCAGTCGACCGTCGCGCAGGTGGTCGAGAAGCTGCGCGAGCAAGGCGCGATGGACTACACGATCGTGGTCTCCGCCGCGGCCTCCGCGCCGGCGCCGCTGCAGTTCATCTCGCCCTACACCGGATGCGCGATGGGCGAGTACTTCCGCGACAACGGCAAGCACGCGCTCATCATCTTCGACGATCTCTCCAAGCAGGCCGTCGCCTATCGCCAGCTCTCCCTGCTGCTGCGCCGGCCGCCGGGGCGCCAGGCATACCCCGGAGACGTGTTCTACCTGCACTCGCGCCTGCTCGAGCGAGCGGCGAAGATGAGCGACGCCGAGGGCGGGGGGAGCCTCACGGCGCTGCCGATCATCGAGACGCAGGCCGGTGACGTGTCGGACTACATCCCGACGAACGTCATCTCCATCACCGACGGCCAGATCTTCCTCGAGACCGATCTGTTCAACTCCGGCCAGCGGCCGGCGATGAACGCCGGTATCTCGGTGTCGCGCGTCGGTGGCGCCGCCCAGATCAAGGCGATGAAGAAGGTCGCGGGATCGCTCCGCGTGACGCTCGCGCAGTTCGCCGAGGTCGAGGCCTTCGCCCAGTTCGGAAGCGACCTCGACGCCGCGACGCAGGAGCAGCTCGCCAACGGCCAGCGCCTGCGGATGGTCCTACGGCAGAAGCAGTACGCACCGCTCCCCGTCGAGGAGCAGGTCGTGCAGATCTACGCCGCGACGCCGCAGGAGCATCGCTCGTCCTGGGTGCGCAACATCCCGGTCGAGGACGTTCCGCGCTATGCGGACGAGCTCTCCGAGTACATCAAGTCGCGGCATCCGGAGATCCTGCAGGGGATCCGGGAGAGCAAGGACATCAGCGCGGACCTCGAGCCCAAGCTCGTCGCGGCTCTGGACGCCTTCGCGAAGGTCTTCCAGCCGAGCGGCGGAGCCTCCGCCTAGCCCGTGGCCGCGCTCAAGGACATCCGCAACCGGATCGCGTCGGTCAAGAAGACGCAGAAGATCGTGAGCGCCATGAAGATGGTCGCGGCGGCGAAGCTCGCCCGCGCCCAGCACGCGATCGAGTCGGCGCGGCCCTACGCGAAGAAGCTGCGCGAGGTGCTCGCCTCGGTATCCGCGGGCGTGGATCCCGAGATCCATCCGCTGCTCGTGGCCCGTGACGAGGTGCGGCGCCTGGACGTGATCCTCTTCACCAGCGATCGCGGGCTGTGCGGAGCCTTCAACTCGAACCTGATCAAGACCGCCGATGCGCTCGTTCGGGAGCGAACGGCAGCGGGGATCTCGGTGAACCTGATCCCCGTGGGGCGTCGCGGACACGATCACGGGAAGCGCCGCAAGGCGTCCATCTCCCGCCACTGGGTTCCGTTCGCCGCGGCGACTCCCGAGCTCGCAGCGGAGATCGGCCAGTACGTCATGCAGCGCTACATCGCCGGCGAATCCGACGAGGCGGTGCTCGTGTATGGCGAGTTCAGGTCGGCCCTCACGCAGAGGCCCGTCGTGGAGCGGTTGCTGCCGCTCGCGACGCCCAGTGCCGACACCGCGGTGCGTACCTACCAGATCGAACCGAGCCCCGAGCAGTTCCTCGGCCAGATCCTTCCGCGTGCGGTCGAGTTCTCCGTGTTCCGCGCCTGCCTCGAGAGCCAGGCGAGCGAGCACGGAGCGCGCATGACCGCGATGGACAGTGCGACCAGCAACACCGAGGAGCTGATCCACACGCTCACCCTCGACTACAACAAGGCGCGCCAGGCCGCGATCACGGCCGAGCTCGTCGAGATCGTCAGCGGCGCCGAGGCGCTCTAGGAGATTCGCGATGGCTAGCGAAGGCAAGATTCTGCAGGTGATGGGACCGGTCGTGGATGCGGAGTTTCCTCCGGGAGAGCTGCCTGAGATCTACACGGCGCTCACCGTCACCAATCCCTCGATCAACGATCAGCCGGACAACCTCGTGATCGAGGTCGCGCAGCACCTCGGCGAGAACTCCGTGCGCTGCATCGCGATGGACACCACGGACGGTCTCATGCGCGGCCAGGTGGCGAAGAACACCGGAGCCCCCATCAGCGTTCCCGTCGGTGAGGCGACGCTCGGCCGCATCATGAACGTGGTCGGTGCGCCCGTCGACGAGCGCGGTCCGATCAGCCGCGAGAAGCTGTCGCCGATCCACCGGCCCGCACCGCCGCTCGAGGAGCAGTCCACCTCGATCAAGCAGTTCGAGACCGGCCTCAAGGTGATCGATCTGCTCTGCCCGTTTCCGCTCGGCGGAAAGATCGGGCTGTTCGGTGGCGCCGGCGTGGGCAAGACCGTGCTCATGCAGGAGCTCATCCGCAACATTGCGACCGAGCACTCCGGCTACTCCGTGTTCGCCGGCGTCGGTGAGCGCACCCGTGAAGGCAACGATCTGTGGCTCGAGTTCACCGAGTCGGGCGTTCTCGCCAAGACCTCGCTCATCTACGGCCAGATGAACGAGCCGCCGGGAGCGCGCGCGCGCGTCGGGCTCACCGCGCTGTCGGTGGCCGAGTACTTCCGCGACGACGAGGGCCGCGACGTGCTGCTCTTCATCGACAACATCTTCCGCTTCACGCAGGCGGGCTCCGAGGTTTCGGCGCTGCTCGGCCGCATCCCGAGCGCCGTGGGTTATCAGCCGACGCTCGCCACGGACATGGGTGCGTTGCAGGAGCGCATCACGTCGACGACGAAGGGGTCGATCACGTCCGTGCAGGCCATCTACGTCCCTGCGGATGATCTCACCGATCCCGCACCCGCCACCACGTTCGCCCATCTCGATGCGACGATCACGCTCTCGCGGCAGATCGCATCCCTCGGCATCTACCCCGCGGTGGATCCGCTCGACTCCACGAGCCGTATCCTCGACCCGAACATCGTCGGCGAGGAGCACTACCGGGTGGCGCGCGGCGTGCAGCAGGTGCTGCAGAAGTACAAGGACCTGCAGGACATCATCGCGATCCTCGGCATGGATGAGCTCTCCGAGGACGACAAGCTCATCGTGTCGCGTGCGCGCAAGATCCAGCGCTTCCTCTCGCAGCCGAACTTCGTCGCGGAGCAGTTCACCGGGATTCCCGGAAAGTACGTGCGCATCGCGGACACGATTCGTTCCTTCTCCGAGATCCTCGCCGGCAAGCACGATGCGATCCCCGAGCAGGCTTTCTACATGAAGGGAAGCATCGAGGACGTGGTCGAGGCTGCGGAGAAGATGCGCCGAGAGGCCGCCTGAGCCATGGGCTTCCACCTGAGCATCGTCACCCCCGCGGCATCCGTCGTCGAGACCGAGGCGGATCTGCTCGTCGCGCCGGGGCAGGAGGGAGAGTTCGGGGTCCTTCCCGGTCACGAGCCCTACCTGATTCCCCTCGCGGCGGGCGTGGTTCGCTACCAGAGCGGCGGGACGACGCACCGGGTGGCCGTGACGGGAGGATTCGCCGAGGTGACGCAGGATCGTGTCACCGTCCTGGCGCGTACCGCGGAGCCGGTGGGAGCGATCGACCGTGCCCGGGCAGAGGCGGCGCGCGACCACGCCGAGCAGGCGATCCGCGATGCGGGACCGCTCGCACCGCCCGAGAAGATCGAGGAGCTTCGCGACGCGGTCGCCCGCGCGAACGCCCGCCTCGCCGCGCTGCAGAACTGACTCTCACCGTCGGTGACGACTTGCTATGATGGCCCCGCGCGAACGAGCGTCGTGAAGGGGGAGTCATGAGCAGCGATCTCGTTCTCGTCGCGGGCGGCGGCGGGTTCATCGGTGGGCACCTCGTGGGGGCGCTGCGCGCCCGGGGATATCGGCGGATCCGCTCCGTCGACGTGAAGCCGCTCGGCGAGTGGTACCAGGTCTTCGACGACGTCGAGAACCGGGTCCTCGATCTTTCGGATCGGGAGAGCTGCCGCGCGGCCTGCGCGGGCGTTCGCACCGTCTACAACCTGGCGGCCGACATGGGCGGCATGGGCTTCATCGAGAACAACAAGGCCCTGTGCATGCTCTCCGTTCTGGTGAACACGCATCTGCTTCTCGAGTCACGCGCAGCGGGCGTCGAGGACTTCTTCTTCTCGTCCTCCGCCTGCGTCTACAACGCGGAGAAGCAGCGCTCCCCCCAGGTGATCCCACTGAAGGAAGAGGATGCCTACCCCGCCCTGCCCGAAGATGGCTACGGGTGGGAGAAGCTCTTCTCCGAGCGAATGTGCCGCCACTTTCGCGAGGATTTCGGGCTGCGCACCCACGTCGCGCGTTTCCACAACGTCTACGGGCCCTTCGGAACCTGGGACGGTGGGCGCGAGAAGGCGCCTGCCGCGGTGTGCCGCAAGGTGATCGAGGCGATCGACAGCGGTTCGAACCAGATCGAGATCTGGGGCGACGGGACCCAGACCCGAAGCTTCATGTACATCGACGACTGCGTCGACGGGATCTTCCGGATCTGCGATGCGGGGCTCACGGAGCCCATCAACCTGGGCTCGAGCGAGCTGGTCACGATCAACCAGCTCGTCGACATCGTCGAGGACATCGCCGGCGCGAAGCTCGAGCGCCGCTACAAGCTCGACGCCCCCAAGGGGGTGAACGGCCGCAACAGCGACAACACCCGGATCCGCAAGGAGCTCGGCTGGGAGCCGAGCCTCTCGCTCCGCACCGGCATGGCGCGGACGTTCGCGTGGATCCGCGGGGAGTACGAGGCGAGGAAGGATCACCCAGACCGGCGGTGACGACGTAGGGTCCCACTCCCGGACGCTCGGGAGCTTCTCCGCCCTATCGTCGGTACGCAGCCAACCCGCACCTTCGGGCTGGAAGCCCCCGGACTTCTTCGATTCGGGATGGAATTGTCGCACCCATCCGTCTATTGTGCCGGCCATCACAGAGTTGCTCTACGGGGTACCCGATGCATCTCTCGCAATGGCACATCTAGCAGCGAACGCAGCGGCTCCGGGTCTCGAGGTCGGGTGGCGACGGTTCGGGGGGATCTCCCGGGAGAGGTGGATCTACACCGGATCGTTCCTCGTCCTGTGGGCTCTGCTCCTCGTACCCGCAGGCTCGAGCTGGGCTCAGTCGCGGGCGCTGCGCTGGACACCCCCGAGCGACGCGGACATCGCCGGTTATGTGGTCTACTTCGTGGAGAACGGCGTCTACACCGAAGCGATCGACATCGACGCGGCCGACCCGGACCTCGCGTGGGAGAGCGCGACCGTCCTCGCCTTCCCGCTTTCGCGCTTCATGACCGGTACAGAAGTCGTCGCGATGACAGCGTACGATGAACAGGGGTTGGAGTCGGTCTACTCCAACACGCGATCCATCACGGCTGCGTCGCCGACGCCGACACCCGAGCCGACGCCGACACCGGGTCCGCTCACCGTGACGGGGATGTCGTCGGCGCTGTCGTCACCGCAGCGGGTTGGCACGTCGATCCAGTTCACGATGCATGCAACGGGCGGATCGGGGACGCTCGAGTACCGGTGGTGGATCCAGAACAGCGCCGGAACGTGGACGATGGTGCGCGACTTCGGCACCAGCGCGAGCTACACGTGGACGCCGACGGCGGCGGAGTCGGACGCGCGGGTCGGTGTCTGGGTGCGCGGCTCGGGAAACCCCGAAGCCGTCCACTACTACTCGATCCCCTTCGTGGTGAATGATCCGGTGGCACCGGGTCCGCTCACCGTGACGGGGATGTCGTCGGCGTTGTCGTCACCGCAGACCGTGGGGACACCGATTCGGTTCACGACGCATGCTGCGGGCGGGTCGGGGACGCTCGAATACCGGTGGTGGATCCAGAACAGCGCCGGAACCTGGACGATGGTGCGCGACTTCGGCACCAGCGCGAGCTACACGTGGACGCCGACGACGGTCGAGTCGGCTGCGCGGGTCGGCGTCTGGGTGCGTGCCTCGAACAACCCGACTGCGGTCCAGTACTACTCGATCCCGTTCGCTGTGAGCGCTGCACCCGCCGCAGCTCCGCTCATCGTGACGGGAATCTCGTCGGCGCTGTCGTCACCGCAGCGGGTTGGCACGTCGATCCAGTTCACGACGCACGCCGCCGGTGGTGCGGGGACGCTCGAGTACCGGTGGTGGATCCAGAACAGCGCCGGAACGTGGACGATGGTGCGCGACTTCGGCACCAGCGCGAGCTACACGTGGACGCCGACGACGGTCGAGTCGGCTGCGCGGGTCGGCGTGTGGGTGCGCGGCTCGGGCAACCCCGAAGCGGTCCACTACTACTCGATCCCGTTCGTGGTGCGCTGATCGTCTGGGGCGGAATCTCGTCCTGCGTTGCTTCCAGTGAGCGCCGGGCGGATCCACTCCTCCCGGGATGGATGAACGGCGACGAGATTGCAGCCGTCGACCTCGCGGGAACGCAGTGGCTCCGGCAAGCCCGAGGGCCCGAAAGCCCAGAGCCGGAAGCCGAAGCGCTCCAGTAGCTGCAGCAGCTCCTCCCGGTCGTAGCCCTGTCCTCGAAGAGCGGCATCCACAACCTCGATCAGGAGCAGAGGCCTGTACTGCTCGATCGTCCGCCGGGCCCCACGCAGGATCGCGGGCTCGGCTCCCTCGGCATCGATCTTGATGACATCCACGTGGTCGAGCCCTTGCTCCTCCACGAGTCGATCGAGGGGCACGAGGCGCACGGTCTCCTGTGCGACCTCCTCGATCGGGTACGCGAACCGCCCGAGCGTGTTGTGCCCTTCGTGGCCGAACTCACCGACGTGCAGGCGCGCAGTTCCCTCGCGCTCGTGTGCGGCAACGGCGAGCGGTGTGACGTTCCTGATGCCGTTCAGATGCAGGTTTGCGAGCAAGCGCTCGTGCTCGCGGCTGCTCGGTTCCAGGGCCAGCACGCGCCCGCCCTCGCCGATGCGCCGCGCGGCGAACAGGGCGTAGAGGCCATCGTTCGCGCCGACGTCGATCACGTTCATTCCGGGACGAAGCACCTTCGAAAGGAGGTGGAATTCGTTCGGCTCGAACGTGCCTCCCACGAAAAGGCACCAGCTGAGGTCGTTTCCCAGGAACAACCGAGCGCGAAGCCCGTCGTACCACGGGATCACGATGCCGGCGGGCGGTGAGAGCTCCTTTCCGATCTTCCAGCACGCGATGCGCAGGCGATGGCGCAGGCGGCCCTCCTGCGCGCAAGCGCCGAAGGTCCATCCGGGATACGCGGCAATCCCCCGGGTCTGCGAGAGGAGTGGCGCCAGGTGCGCGAGCAGTCTCCCGTTGCCGAGCCGCAGCACTCGGTGGGCGAAGGCGAAGGTGATGTCCTTGCATCGCGACCGGATGCGCCCCGTCATGTCGGGTTTCCCGCAATTTCTGCGCCGGTCCCAAGCGCGCTCAGGATGCGTCCTCCCACACCTCGACGAGATTCGGGTTGCCGAGCGGCTCGCGCGATCCCACGAACATGCAGCGCAGGGGATGCCCGTCGCGCGCCCAGCCGAGGTCGTTGCGCCACTCGAAACGGAAGTCCTCGTGATCGGGGACGATGCGGGGGGCATACACGTGCGGGATTCCCGCCTCCCGCAGCGCCAGGGCCACGAAGCTCGGCGTGGGACGGCACCCTACACCCTGCACCGCTTGGCTGAAGGTGGCCGTCTCTTCGTCCATCCTCACGAGCGGAAGCTCGTGGTCCGCCACGATCGTCTCCAGGATGACGAGCCCTCGCGACGCGGAGGCCAGCTTCTGGATGGCGAGATACGGGTTTTCCAGGTGATAGAGGAGCCCGTAGGCGAACACGACGTCGAACGGGCCCAGGGCCGCGAGAGCTCCCCGTTCGAGATCGAGGACGTCTGCCTTGCAACCGGGGTAGAGCTGCTGGAGGCGCTCGATGTTCTCGCTCCGCGCGTCGAGGCACAGCACGTCGCAGCCCTTCGCCGCGAAGAACTGTGCGAGGTGCCCCACGCCGCAACCCACGTCGACGACCGTCCTCCCGGCGAGTGGGAGCCCCAGTGAGTCGAGATGTTGCATGCGGGCGCGGTTCAAGCGGCTGGCCGCTTCGGTATCGAAGGTCTCCACGCCCTCGACCGGTTGCGCTGCGTGGCGATACGAGTGCGCTGCGCTGATGGAGATCGGATACGGACCGCGCCGGCGCCGAAGCGATCGTACCAGGCGCGATGCCACCCGCCGAAGGCGCGGCCCGACGCGCGCCAGCCTACTCGAGCTCATGACCCTTCCCCCTGTGTCGGGACCATCCCCATTCCCTCTCGATCAGGTCCGCCACGGCTTCGGCCATGCGCCGGTTGCCGCGCTCGTTCACATGGATGTGATCGGTGTACACGGTCTCGCCGATCCCCTGGAAGGCGTCCTGCAGGGAGTACACGGGAATCCCCTGTTCCTGTCGCAGCGCGAGCATGCGCTCGCGCTGCTCGCGCTCCATGGGTGTATGCATCGCGAACATGTCCTGATACGAGCTGCGCACCCAGTCCTCGTCGGGGCGGCCGGCGCGGCCCGTACGGGAGGCGTACTTGCGAAGCCCATGGCGCAACCGGTCGAGGACGACGAAGCCAAGGCTCGACGTGCGGAAGAACGGGCTCGAGGTTGCACGGCGGTAGAGCCCGGCCTCCAGCTCGAGGGCGAGCTCGGCCCTGCGCGCGGAGCGGCTCCGAGAATCGAAACGGCCCACCACGTCGAGGAAGTTGTTCGACGGCAGCTCGAAGCGGCCATGCCCTCCGATCATGTAGTGCTCGTTGAAGCCATCGAGGGTGATCACTCCGGCGAGCACGTCTGCATAGAGCCCGAACAGGACGTACTGCTGCGGCTGCTTCCATGCGCCGTGTCCGCCGTTGAGCACCACGAAGTGCTCGTAAGCGCCCCCTGCGAACTGCTCCTCGAGGATCTCCTCGAGCGGGCTCGGCTTCTCGCGGTTGTCCCACGTGAACTGGGCCGCGACGCTCCCTCCCGTCACCAGGATCACCCCCGTTCCGGCCGGAGTGCGGTCGGGGTACTCCTTCCCGATGAGCGACTTGCTGTTCGCGTACTTCGCGCCGCACGGTCCGCGGGCGGTTTGCACGTGCGCGAGATACGGGTGGACGAGGATGCTGTCGCCGTAGCTGCAGGTCTCCGTGGCGACCGCCTCGACGTAGGCATTGCGCTCGTCGAGGAACCTCGTCGCCGGGAGAACGAGACGTCCACTCTTCGCCCAGAGGTACAGCGACGCACCGAGCTCGAGGAATCCGAGCGTCAGTACGACTCCGAGCACGCCGGCGATCGCCGCGAGCAACGCCCGTCGGCGAGGCGGCGCGTGGGATCCATCAGCGCGCTTCATCGCCCCCTCCAGCAGGTGCCCCCATCTGTGGCGTTGCCGGAACCGTCCGCCAGTGCACCGCCACGCTTCCCTCTTCCTCGGTGGGGTGGCCGAGCGCGTAGCGGTACTCCTTCACCACCGCCTGCGGCGAGCCGATCGCCCGCAGACGCCCACCGTCGAGCCACGCTGCGCGATCGCACGTGCTCTCGATCAGATGCAAGTCGTGCGAGACGAGGACGATCGTCACGCCGCTGCGCCGCAGCTCATCGATCTTGTCGAGGCATCGTGTCTGGAACGCCTCGTCGCCCACCGAGAGCGCCTCGTCCACCAGCAGGATCGCGGGGTCGGCATGGATGGCCACCGAGAAGCCCAGTCGCATCTGCATGCCCGAGGAGTAGGTGAACAACGGCTCGTCGATGAACTCCGCGAGGCCAGAAAACTCGACGATCTCGCCCATCCGCGCCTCGACCTCGCTTCGCCGCAGCCCGAGCAGCACGCCGTTCAGCACGATGTTCTCGCGCCCGGTGAGCTGCGGCTCGAGGCCGACGCCGAGCTCCATGAGAGGCGAGACCCGCCCGTGCAGCCGCACCTCTCCGATCGTCGGCGTGAGGATGCCGCCGATCAGGCCGAGCAGCGTGCTCTTGCCCGCACCGTTGCGGCCGAGCAGACCGAAGAACTCGCCCCGCTTCACATCGAACGACACGTCGAGTAACGCCTGCATTCCGTGTCGACGCCTGTGCCCGAAGACCTGCCGCGGGTGCAGCAGCATCGTCTTGAGCCCCGCGTGGAAGAGCGGCCGCGGCCGAAAGATCTTCGAAACACGATCGACCTCGATGGCGACCGTCATACGACCTCCGGCAGCCGCCAGGCGAACCGGCGATAGACGGCGAAGCCCGCCGCGAGTGCTATCGCTGCATGGGCCGCAGCCCATGCCACGTACGAGCTCATCGTGCCGTCTGCCAACAGCTCGCGCCACGAGATGAGCAGCGGCGCGAAGGGGTTCACGAGCACGACCCAGTGGAGCCTCTCGGGCACCATGGAGAGCGGGAACAGGATCGGCGTCACGTAGAACAGGAGCAGGAGCCCGACGCGCACGAGCTGCTCGACGTCGCGCACGATCGAGTTGAGCGTCGCGATGAGCAGCACGCCACCGAGCACGAGCGCTCCCTGGATCACGATCAACAATGGGACTCCCCATAGCCACAGGAACTCCCCCGGCGGCAATCCGTAGAACACACGCATCCCCGCGTACACGGGGATCGTCACCAGGAAGTGGAACAGATCTGCGGCGACGACGGCCGCGCAGAGCAGGTAGCGGGGAAAGGCGAGCTTGCGGATGAGCCGGCCGTTCATCGTGAACGCAGACGAAGAGGCATTGAGCGAGTTCGACGCCCATTGCCAGGCGAAGAGCGTGGACAGCAGGAACAGGCCGTAGTTCTCGATGTCGAGCTTCATCACCACACGCATCGCGAAATGGAGCACGACCGCGAAGCAGACGGGGTTCGCGAGCGACCACAGCACGCCGAGGCTCGTCCCCCGGTAGCGCAGCTTGAGCTCCTTGCTGGTGAGCACCCCGACCAGATCGAAGAAGTTCGTTCGCGCGGGGCGGAGCGCGGCCGCGGATCCACTCATGGCTGCACCCAGGGCGTCTCGCCCGCGCCGCTCGCGGGCTGCAGGCTGCGCACGCGGGGCGCGAGCCAGCGGACGAGGGGAACGACGGGGCGCAGACCCGGATGCAACGCCGGAAGCGTCGCGAGCCAGCGCGCCGTGGCAGCGAGGCCCGCGGGGCGGTTGCGGCGCAGACCGTCCGTATGGAGCACGTGGGTGGCATTCAGTGCGGAATAGGCGCACTCGATGCCGCCGAGCAGGCGCTGGTTGTGCGCGATCTCGTCGGCGGGAAGCCCGGACTTCTTCCCGTCCGGGGCAGCATAGTCGTGGATCGGATGTACGGTGGTCGCGCACGGGGTGATGTCGATCACCGGCGCGCGGCGCCTTCGCGCCTCGAGGATGAGCGCGCTGTCCCAGCGGCTGCGCCCGATCAGGTACGGAGGAAGCCCGTCGCGCCAGAAGCCCCTCGGGAAGGCGAACAGATCGACTCCGCCATGGATCGGCTCGAGCTGCCCCGATCGCGCGAGCTCGTGCAGGCTCGCGTCCGAGGAATGCGGCGAGAGGGCTCGCACCGCGGACGGATCCACGTTCCATCTCCGCGCGATCGCGAGAGAGCGCGGGAAGGCGGCGTGCACCCGGCGCAGGGCGGCGGCGACGTTCGAGGCGAGGAGGATGTCCGCGTTCGCGTAGCAGAGGATCTCGCCCCTCGCCTTCGCCTCCGCGACGCGAAACAGGTCGTCGAGACGAGGCGTGCCGCGCGTACTGCGCTCCACGGCGGGCTCGTGGTGCAGACCTAGCTCCGCGCAGACCTCACGCACGCCGGGCTCCGCCCCGACGACGAGGACCTCGCAGCCGGAGTCGAGCCGTGCCCAGCTCTCGAGCGCACGGCGCTGGTGGATCGCCGCCGTTCCCTCGAACGGTTTGCACGTCGTGAACAGGCTGATCCGGACCTCGTTCACTTCGGCCGGGCCGTCACGCAAAGATGCCAGCCCCATCTCCTCTCCATCGCGCGGAACCATTGCTCGGGGAGGATGCGGAAGTACCAGACCTTGCGGTACCGGTACTGCACGTACTCGGAGATCTTCCACGGGAAGATGTGGTCGACGAACCAGTCCGTGACCTCGAACCCCGCGCGATCGAGCAGCTCCGAGATCGTGCGCGGCGTGTACGAGTAGGTCACCGGACAGCCGGTCTGCGCCTCGGACCAGCGCGCGATGTGCTCGTCCGCCTTCCAAAAGGCCCCCTTCCCGTACCGGAGTAGGATCCACAACACCTTCCACGAGTGGCGGTTGTAGACCATGATCTTGAGCGTCCCGTCGGGTGCGATGAAGTGGCGCAGCTCCCGAAAGGCCGCCTCCGGATGCGGGGTGTGGTGCAGGACCCCGAACGAGTAGATGAGATCGAACGGCTCCGGCTCGACGTACTGGCGCAGGTTCTCTGCATTCGCGTTCACGAACTCGACGTTCGTGAGACCGAAGACCTGCGCCCGTTTGCGCGCCATGGCGAGCGATTCGTCCGATAGATCGACCGCGGTGACCCGTGCGCCGGCGCGCGCGAAGTTCATGGTGTCCGTTCCGATGCCGCAGCCGACCTCGAGCACCCGCTTGCCCCGCCAGCGCTCGAACTCGGCGAAGCCGGGGATGTGCGGCTCGACGAAGTACTTGCGCTGCTCGACCTCGTCGAAGTAGTCGCGCTCTCCGACCGTCTTCGGTGAGTGCCGGATGTTGCACGGGCGCGCGTTCCAGTAACTGCGCACCTTCTCGATCGGGGTCTCTTCGAAGCTCGCGCTCACTGCGTTCTCCTGTGAGGGATGTCGAAGATCGGCCGTCCTCGCGCACCCGTCATGCGGTGGCTCGTGCCAGGGGGCCGATGCCGATCGTCCGCACCTCGGCGTGCTTGCGCACCTCGGGTGGACAGAGGTTCCAGCAGTCGAACACGATCGTCCCCTCCGGCAGCTTGTGGAAGGGGGCACCGCGGAAGTGCTCCCACGCGGTGGTGATCGCGACGGTGGAGGCGCCCTCGAGGCAGTCCTCGATCGACGGGGAATAGATCACGCGATCTCCGAGCACCTCGCGCGCGCTCTCGAGTGCCATCGGATCGAAGACCCGCACCTGCAGACCCGCGTCCGCGAGCAGGCTTGCGATGATCACGCCCTGCGATTCCTCGACGACGGGAGTGTCCGGTTTGTAGCTGAGGCCCAGCACCGCGACCGCATCCCCGGCGGGCGTGGCGCGTCGGATCTGCTCCGCGATACGCCGTGCCACCTGCTGGTTCGCGTGGTCCGTCGCCTCGCCGAGGGGGAACTCGAGACCGAGCTCGCGTGCGAGGCACACCATCGCGGAGTTGTCGCGAGGAAAGCACGGCCCGCCGAAACCGAGCCCGCCCTTCAGGTATCGCGAGCCGATGCGCCGGTCGAGTCCGATCGCGTTCGTCACGACGTCCGCGTTTCCGCCGGGCAGCGCCTCGCACATCTGCGCGATCAGGTTCGCAAAGGTGATCTTCATGGTGACGAACGAGTTCACTGCGATCTTGGCGAGCTCGGCGTTGGCGCAGCTCATGCGCGGCATGGGCGGTGCGTCCTCGCCGAGCATCCGGGCGTGGACCTCGGTGAGCAGGTCGCCCGCCCGCGCATCCGACTCGCCGACCAGCAGCAGATCCGGGCGCAGCAGATTCTGCACGACGTTTCCGAGCGCGATGAACTCGGGGTTGTAGCAGAAGCCGAAGTCGCTCCCGCACCGCTTGCCGCTCGCGCGCTCGATCGAGGGCACGATCTCGCGATCGCAGGAGCCCGGGAGCACGGTGCTCTTCACGACGATCACGTGATACCCGCTCTTGCTCCGCAGGGCCGAGCCGATCGCCTCGCAGGCGCTGAGCACGTAGTCGAGCGCGTAACCGCCGTCGGGCCGGCTCGGCGTGGGGACGACGATCATGGTGATGTCGGAGTCGTGCACCGCCTGCGAGGCATCCGAGGTGGCGGTGAGCCGCGGCGCCGCCTCGCGGAACACGCGATCGAGACCCGGCTCGGGAACCGGCGCGATGCCCCGCTTGCACAGGTCCACCAGCGCGGGGTTCACGTCCACGCCGATCACGGAGAAGCCGCGGCTCGCCCAACAGCCGGCGACGACGCTCCCGAGCTTGCCCAGGCCGAACACGGAGACCCGTGGCTTGCGATCCTCTTCCGGTGTCATCCGCCGTTACCTCCCCTGATTCGCCCGCATCTCGTCGCGCGCTTCCACGGTTTCCCGAGGAGCGGCCGTGGCGTACTTCCGCCCTCCGCGGATCTCGACCTCGGGGAGCGTCTCGCCTCCGAAGCCCCAGTCCGCGCCGTTGATCGTGAGATCACCCCCGCCGGACAGCATCTCCGCCTGTACCTGCCGCAACACGCCGAGATCGAGCCACGGCTTCCGCACGAAGGTCTCGAGCTTCTCCCTCCAGTCCATCGTGACCCACGAGTGGGCGTGATCGATGTGGTAGATGCGATGCGGAGTGCGTAGCAGGTGTTGCCGGGCGCCGGCTGCCGCGGCCTGCCAGCACAGCAGGGAGTCGAGGTGCATGGAGAACAGCGGGAACTCCGGGTAGCCGCGCAGCACATGCCAGCGGTCGCGCGACAGCATCGTGAAGTCGCCACAGCCGTTCGTGTGAAGGGGCCCGGATCGCGCGTTAAGGAGCCGTCTCGGGTCGAGACGGCGAAGCAGGTTGCACAGGCCCTCGAGCGAGATCCGCCGTGCGCGGTGCAGGTTGCGCACCTCTCGTCCCAGCACTCCGATCCATTGCAGCAGATCCGGGAGTGCGTGGCGCCCCTCCGTTCGTCGCGGAAGGTCGAACGATCCGTACCAGCGGTGCACGCGGATCAGGTTGGCGTTGCACCAGGTCAGCAAGCCGTCGATCGGCGGGGTTCGCGGTACGTTCGCTGGGACGTCCCAGCGGTCGATGCGATACATCTCGTCACGATCGAGCTCTCCGTGTGCGAGATACTCGATCAGGCTGTCCGAGAAGAGGATGTCCTGGTTCGTGGCGACGATGAACTCACCTCGGGCTCGCCGGATGCCCACGTTCTTCGCGATCATCTGGAAGAGGGCGATCTCGTCGGAGTTCCGCAGCGAGTGATGGATCCGCGGTGGGACCTCGACGAAGCGGATCGCCATGCGATCCGAGGTCTCGCGTAGCTCGAGGACGTCGTGCAGCCGCGGGCCCTCCGGCGGGTTCCACTCGACGATGAGGATCTCGCCGTCGAGACCGTGGCGGTTCGCGAGTGCGAGCAGGCAGTGGACGAAGGCATCCAGCCGGTCGAGCATGCCGCCGCCGAAGCCGTCGTTCCGGGTCGTGACGACGAAGCTCACTCGGCACTTCGGTTCCGCCACTCGGGCTCCCTTCGTCGCTGCGGCGGTGCGCGACCCCTCCGTGGTACGAGAGCCCCCCTGCGCTGTCAACCCGAATACCGTTGCGCCACCGGGTAGCGCCGGCCGGGTCCGAAGGCCTTGCGCGTGACGATCAGCCCTGGCGCCATCTGGCGCCGCTTGTACTCGGTGCGCCGCACCAGGGCCACGACCTCGCGCACCACGTCGGCGTCGAATCCCTCGCGCACGATGTCCTCGACTTCGCGGTGGTCCTCGACGTAGCGTTCCAGGATCGCGTCGAGCACGTCGTACGGCGGCAGCGAGTCCTGGTCGGTCTGGTTGGGCCGCAGCTCCGCGCTCGGCGCCTTCGTGAGGGTGCTGTTCGGGATCACCTCGCGGCCCGCCAGGCGGTTCACCTCGTGCGCCACGCGATACACGAACGTCTTCGGCAGGTCGCTGATCACGGCGAGCCCGCCTGCCATGTCGCCGTACAGCGTGCAGTAGCCCACCGCAATCTCGCTCTTGTTCCCGGTGGTAAGCAGCAGGTGCCCGAGCCGGTTCGAGATCGCCATGAGCGTGGTGCCCCGGATGCGCGCCTGCAGGTTCTCGGGGGTCACGTCCTTGGTGCCCGCGGGGCCGAGCGCCGCGAGGTGGGGCTCGAGCTCCGCCAGGTACGTGGAGAAGATGGTGTCGATGGGCACCACGCGGAAGTCGATCCCGAGTGCGCGCGCGAGCGCCTCGGCGTCGAGAAGACTGCCCTCGGAGGAGTAGCGGGTGGGCAGCGCGATCCCGAGCACGTTCTCGGGCCCGAGGGCGTGCGCTG
This sequence comes from uncultured Myxococcales bacterium, assembly GCA_964582775.1. Lineage (GTDB taxonomy): Bacteria > Myxococcota_A > UBA9160 > SZUA-336 > SZUA-336 > CAZOTO01. Next base: position 5,926 of record CAZOTO010000023.1, on the reverse strand, counting down.
CGATCACCGCCACCAGTGCGCTGTCGATCCCCCCGGAGAGCCCGACGACCGCACTCGAGAAGCCCGTCTTGTGCAGGTAGCCGCGGGTGCCGAGCACGAGCGCTTCGAGCGCGGCCTGCTCCTCGCTCTCGGGCTGCGGCCGGCAGGTGCCCCCGGGTGCGAGGTCGGCCACCAGGAAGTCCTCGGCGAACGTCGCGGCGCGGGCCCAGGTGCTGCCGTCCGGGCCGATCACCATCGACTGGCCGTCGAACACGAGCTCGTCGTTGCCCCCGACCTGGTTCACGAACACGACCGGCCGCGAATGGCGGCGCGCGACGTCGCGGAGCAGGTCACGCCGGCCGGCGAGCTTCGTGAGCGTGAACGGCGAGGCCGCGACGTTCACGATCACGTCGGCGCCGGCCTGGATGCAGGTGCGAACGGGATTCGTGTCGTAGCGGGGTACGGCGAGATCACCGGAGTCGTTCCAGATGTCCTCGCAGATCGTGATGCCGATGCGCAGACCGGCGACCTCGATCGGAGCGCTCGCCTTTCCGGGCGTGAAGTAGCGCCGCTCGTCGAAGACGTCGTACGTGGGCAGGAGCTGCTTGCGCACGATCGTCTCGATGCGTCCCCCGCGCAGTACGGCGACGGAGTTGAAGACGCTCTCGCGGCCGTCCGTCGCCACGTGCTCCGCGAAGCCGACGAGACAGCAGAGATCGGCGGGAAGCGAGGCCGCGAGCCGATCGAGCGCCTCTCGCGAGCGCTGCAGGAACCCGGGCCGGTCGAGGAGATCGCGCGGGGGATAGCCGAGCAGGGCGAGCTCGGGAAAGACGGCGAGGCGAGCACCCTCGGCCGCGGCACGCTCCGCACACTCGGTGATCCGCTTCGCGTTGCCGGTGAGGTCACCTACGGTGGGGTCGATCTGACACAGAGCGATGCGCATGGGCCGCGAAGGTTCGCGCGGGACGATGCGGGAGTCAACGCGCGCGTGGCGGGCGCTCGTGGGGGCTGCGCACCCTATGTGGTGTCGAAGAACCGGTGGATCTCACCCGTGACGCGATCGAGCGTCGCGCGATCGCGCGCGAGCTCGGGCCAGATGGGCAGGCTCAGCACTTCGCGGCATGCGACCTCGCAGACCGGGAGTGTCTCCGCGGATCGTCCCCAGAACGCAAGCTCGTGGAGCCCCTGCGGGTAGTAGATCGCCGTGGAGACGCCCGCTGCGTCCAGGTGCCCGGCGAGCGCATCGCGCCGGCCGCCATCGACGCGCACCGTGTACTGATGGAAGACATGCTCGACGTCCGTCGACGCGCGCGGGAGCACGAGACCATCGATGCCGGCGAGCGCCTCGCCGTAGGCACGCGCCGCCGCGCGGCGGCCCTCGTTCCAGGCGTCGATGTGGCGCAGGCGCACGCGCAGCACGGCGGCCTGGATCTCGTCGAGCCGCGAGTTGTAGCCGAGGCCCTCGTACACGTAGCGCTGCCGGGAGCCGTGATTGCGAAGCAGGCGCGCGCGATCCGCGATCCCCGCGTCGTTCGTGGTGAGCAGCCCGCCGTCGCCGGCGCCGCCCAGGTTCTTCGACGGGAAGAACGAGAACGCGGCGGCGTTGCCCAGGCCGCCGATCCGCCGACCGCGATGGGTGGCACCGAACGCCTGGCAGGCGTCCTCGATCATGGCCAGTCCGTGGCGGGTGGCGATCGCGCCGAGCGCGTCCATGTCGGCCGCGTGGCCGAACAGGTGCACGGGAAGGATCGCGCGCGTGTGCGAGGTGACCCGCGACGCGACGCGGTCGGGATCGAGGCAGAAGTCACTCGGGCGGATGTCCGCGAACACCGGCGTCGCTCCCACGGTCGCGATCGCCTCGGCGCTGGCGAAGAAGGTGAACGGCGACGTGATCACCTCGCAACCGGGGCCGATGTCGAGCGCGCGCAGCGCGATCACCAGGGCATCCGTACCGGAGTTGAGCCCGACGGCGTGCGCCACGCCGAGGTGCTCCGCGACCTCGCGCTCGAAGGCCTCGAGCTCGGGACCCAGGATGTACCGGCCCGAGCGTAGGACGCGGACGACCGCCTTCTCGAGCTCGTCGCCGATCGCGGCGAGCTGCGGACCGAGGTCGAGCATGGGAATGCGCGCCGTCATGCCAGCACCTCGTCGATCGCCTCGCGGATCTCGCGCCGGAAGCGCTCCGGCGAGAAGCGCTCGGCATGGCGGCGGATCGCGCGGGCGTCGAAGCTCGGCTCGAGCTTCTCGAAGCGCCGCACCGCTTCCACGAGCGACTCCGGCGCCGGTGCGTCGAAGGTGACGCCGGTGGGTGTCTCCGCGCGCGCGGCTCCGGCCGCCACGACCGTCTCCGCCGCTCCCCCGCGGCCGAAGGCGATCACGGGCCGGCCGCAGGCCTGGGCCTCGACGGCGATGATCCCGAAGTCCTCCTCCTGCGGATACACCAGGGCGCGACACCGCGCATAGAGTCCCGCAAGAACCTCGTCCGGGACACGCCCGAGGAAGCGAACGTTGGGCGGCGCGTCCGCTTCGAGCCGGCGGCGCAGCGGCCCGTCCCCCGCGACGACGAGCGGGGCACCGAGGCGCCGGAAGGCCTCGATCGCCAGCGCCTCCTGCTTGTACGGGACGAACGCACCCACCAGCAGGAAGAAGTCCTCGGGCGGCGTCCCTGCCGGGCGGAAGCGATCGACGTCGACGGGTGGATACACCACGCGAGCGTCGCGCCCGTAGATGCGCGCGATGCGCTGTGCCACCGTCTCCGAGATGGCCACGAAGCGGGTGACCCGCTCGGGAGTGCTCGTGCGCCGGTCCCAGCGACGCAGATAGGCCACGAGCGGGGCGGCGAGGATGCGCTTCGCGCCTCGTCCCAGGTACAGGTCGATCTGGTCCCACACGTAGCGGATCGGCGTCATCGATACACAGAGATGGGGTGTTCCCGCCGCCACGCGCACGCCCTTGGCAAATGAGTGGCTCGTGGAGATCACCAGGTCGTAGCCCTGCAGATGGAAGCGTTCGATCGTCGCCGGAAGCAGGGGCAGGAGCTTGCGGTAGTGCCGCGCCGCGCCGGGCAGGCGCGAGAGCGCGCTCGCGTGGATCCGCATTTGGTCGATGCGCGGGCTCGTGGTGCCGGGTGCATGGAACAGCGTGTACAGATCCGCGCCGGGGTAGAGCTCGGCGATCGCCTCGAGGAGCTTCTCTCCCCCCCGATATCCGACGAGCCAATCGTGCACGAGTGCCACCCGCATCGCGCGCGCCAGGGTAGCGCGAGGGCGATGGCACTGCCTCGACGCGCAACGGGCCCGGGGATCAGTCCCGCCGCACGCTCGCGCGGACCTTTGCCTTGCCGCCCTCGACGACGACGCGGAAGCGGATCTTCGCGTCGCCGTGCTGCGCCCGCAGCGCAGCCGTCTGCTTGCGGATCGTCGCCTCGAGCCGCGCCCGGTCGATCGCCGCGCCGGCCTCGCCCGTCTTCGATCGCGCCTGCGCGAGTGCATGGCAGAGCTGATCGATGGCGTCCCCCCGCGGGGAGCTCCCGGCGGGAGCCTTCGGTCCGGACGCCACGGGATCGGAGGCAGCCCTCTCCTGCCCGAGCCGCTCGCGCTCGTGCAGGTTCGTCCGGAACGAGAGCGGTTTGTAGGTGCCGCTTTCGATCTGTCGCAGGATCCGGCCCCACTGGTTGCGCAGCACCTGGAACTTGGAGTTCAGCTGATTGAACTTGAACCGCTGGCGGGTGTTGCGCGGCGGCTGGCTGGCGAACTTGACGATCGCCTTCTGCACCTTGCCCTTCAACACCATGGGCTCGCGCTTCGTCACGCCGAGGAAGTACTGGTCGTACTCGATGCGCAGGCGCTGGACGTTCGTCTCGAGCTCCTCGAGCTCCTCGTCGATCAGATCGGGGTCCTGCGCGGCGGCCATCGCTCGCGAGATCGGAGCCGCCCCGCACACGACTTGAATCACCCGGACCGGCGCCCCTCGTGCCCGCGGTCGAAGTGCGATGCCCTCTGCGCGAGAGCCCGTGCATCGAGGGAAGGGGACAGATCCGTCGCTGCGTGCTCGAGGATGCCAAGGAGCGCCACGGAAAGGTGGCTCTGCAGCTCGTCCAGGTTCGCGCGATCCGCAGCGCAGAGGCAGGGGGTCGCCTGCGAGACCACGAGCCCGAGCACGTCGAGACCCCGCGCGTGCGCCGCCTCGAGGGTGAGCCGGGTGTGGTTGATCGTGCCGAGGGTCGCGCGGGCGACGACGACGAGCGGCAGATCGAGGATGCGCGCGAGCTCCGCCATGTCGAGCGTCTGCGTGAGCGGCACCAGGAGCCCGCCCGCGCCCTCGACGATCAGCAGATCGGACTCGGCCCGGGCGCTCTCGCACAGCGCATGGATGCGGGTGGGATCGATCGCGACGCCCTCGGCCCGCGCGGCCACCGACGGCGCGGCCGCGAGTCGCAGCCGGTACGGGCAGATGCGATCGAGGGGCGAATCGTCTGCTGCGGCGTGGGCGAGGGCCATCGCGTCGGCCGCATGCAGCGAGCCTTCCGCGGGCTCGCAGCCCGTCTCCACCGGCTTCATCACGCGCACGCGAAGCCCCGCCGCGCGCGCCGCGCGCGCGATCGCGCACGCGACCGCGGTCTTCCCACAGCCGGTGTCCGTTCCCGTGACGAAGACAGCCGCGCTCACGTACCGGTGACCTCGGCGATGGACGCGGTCACTGCGTCCATCAGGTGATCGAGCTCCCCCGCCGTCGTCGAGAGCGGGGGCAGGATCACGATCGTGTCGCCGAGCGGGCGCAGGATCACGCCGCGCGTGCGCATCGCCATGCACACCAGATGGCCGACGCGGTCCTCCGCGTCGAAGGGGGTTTTCGTGGCGCGGTCGCGCACGAGCTCGACGCCCGCCATGAGCCCGCACTGGCGGATGTCGCCCACCGCGGGAAGCCGGCGCAGCTCCTCGAGCCGCGCGGCGAGCTGGGCGGCTCGTTCGCGCACGCGCGCGAGCACGGGCTCCTCCTCGAACACGCGCAGGTTCGCGAGCGCCGCCGCACAGCCGAGCGCATTGCCGGTGTAGGAGTGGCCGTGGAAGAGCTGGCGGCCCGCCTTCACCGGCCCGAGGAACGCCTCGAAGATGCGCTCGGTGGCGAGGGTGGCGCCGAGCGGCAGGTATCCCGCCGTCAGGCTCTTGGCGACGGCGAGCAGGTCCGGCGACACAGCTTCGTGTTCGCAGGCGAACATCCGCCCCGTGCGGCCGAAGCCGGTGGCGACCTCGTCGACGATGAGCAGCGTGCCGTGCCGGTCGCAGAGCTCGCGCACCCGCGCGAGCCAGCCCTCGGGCAGCCGCAGCATCCCCGCGGCCGCCTGCACGAGCGGCTCGACGACGACGGCGGCGACCTCGTCCCCGTGCGCAGCGAGCACGCGCTCCATCGACTCCAGGCAGTGGATGCCGCACGACGGATGCGTGAGTCCGTACGGGCAGCGGTAGCAGTACGCGTTCCCGGCGCGCAGCACGTCGAAGACGAGCGGGCGGAACGTCTCGTGGAAGCGCTCGATGCCGCCCACGGCCACCGCGCCCAGGGTGTCGCCGTGGTATGCATCGCGCAGCGCCACGAAGCGCGTGCGCCGCCGGCCCGCGGGTTCGTCCTGTTGCTGCCAGTACTGGAAGGCGATCTTCAGCGCGATCTCCACCGCGGTGGAGCCGTTGTCGCTGTAGAACACGCGCGTGAGGCCGGGCGGTGCGATTCCGACGAGCTTCCCGGCGAGCTCGATGGAGGGCAGACCCGCCAGTCCGAGCAGCGTCGAGTGCGGCAGGCGATCGAGCTGCTCGTGGAGGGCGCGCAGGATCGTCGGATGATCGTGGCCGTGCAGGTTCACCCACAGCGAGCTCACGCCATCGAAGTAGCGGCGGCCCTCGCTGTCGATCAGATGATTTCCTTCGCCGCGCTCGATCACGACGGGCCGCCCATC
>CAZOTO010000022.1:0-31827 GCA_964582775.1 uncultured Myxococcales bacterium | reverse complement strand
GCGAGCCGACGCTCCCGCATCTCGATTCGAACCGCTACGCGATGGGACGCGATGGCACGCTTGCAGCCCACGCGATGAGGCACTCCGTCTCGGCTCCTCTCGCGCCGTCCTCCTCCGACGGACTGATATACTCCCCGCCACGCGGAGGACACCCGCGGGAGCAGGGAACGATCTTGCAGCGAATCACCTTCACGGCGAGCGACTCGGATGTGGCGCAGGCTGCGCTGGCGCGCTTGCGGCAGCGCTACGAGGATCATCCCGCAGATGACGCCGAGGTCATCGTCGCACTCGGAGGCGATGGGTTCATGTTGCACACGCTGCACCGCTTCCTGCACGCCGATACCCCGATCTACGGCATGAACTGCGGATCCGTGGGCTTCTTGATGAACGACTATGCGGAGGAAGGTCTGCTCGACCGCATCGAGAAGGCCGAGGTCGCCTTGCTCCATCCGCTCCGGATGCGCGCCCACCGGGCGGGTGGCGAGGTCGCCGAGCTCTACGCCGTCAACGAGGTGTCGATGCTGCGCCAGACGCACCAGGCTGCGAAGCTTCGCATCTGCGTCGACGGGATCGTGCGCATCGAGGAGATGATCTGCGACGGTGTTCTCGTGGCGACACCCGCCGGAAGCACCGCATACAACATGGCGGCGAGAGGCCCCATCATCCCTCTCGACGCGAACGTCCTCGCCCTCACGCCGATCAGCAACTTCCGCCCAAGGAACTGGCGGGGCTCCCTGCTTCGCCGTACGGCGCGAATCTCGATCGAGGTCCTGAGCGCACACAAGAGGCCCGTGAGCTCGGTCGCGGACTCGAGTGAGGTGCGCGACGTCATCCGCATCGAGGTCGAGGAGGACCGCTCGCTGCGCCTGCCCTTGCTCTTCGATGCAGGGCACAGCCTGGAGGAGCGCATCCTCCGCGAGCAGTTCACGCTCTAGCGCGTGTCGGCTAACGAATGGCCTTGAGCGTGTTGTTGACGTAGACGAGCCACTGCTTCGCAGCCTTCTCGGTCCTCTGGCTGCGTGCGGCCTGCTCGAACGCCTGGCGGGCCCGCTCGTATTCCTTCTCGTTGAAATGCGCCATTCCGAGGAGGAGATGCGCCTGGCCGGGATTGTCGAGACCGCCCTTCTGCAGTGCCGTGGAGATCAGCTGCTGCGCCTCGTTCCACTTCTCGCGCTCGATCATCACCTGTGCGAGGCGAAGGTGGATCTTCCCGTTGCTCGACATCGCCGCGGCGCGTCGCAAGGGCTCGATCGATCGATCGAGCTCCTGCGCCTGGATCCAGCTGTTGCCCAGCAGCTCGAGGTTCTTCGCGTTCGCCTCGATCTGCTTGCCCTGGAGCGCCTTGTCGCAGAGCACGGCTGCCTTGTACGGGATCTCGTGGTACAGGTAGAGCTCGCACAAGCGGACGATCTCGGTCGGCTCCGTCAGGAAGCCCTGCTTGTGTGCCATCTCGTACGCCGCGAGGGAATCCTTCTCCTTGCCGAGCTCCCCGTAGACGGCCGAGAGCTGCACCCAGTACGCCTTTCTCGGGAAGCGCGCGACGAGCTTCTCGAGCAGATCTGCGACCTTTGGGTACTCCTTGCGCTCCCAACGCAGAGCGAGAAGGAGCTTGAGCCAATTCTCACGAGGCTCCGGAGTGCGATCCACCGCCGTCTGCGCCAAGGGCAACGCCTTGTCGTAGCGCTCGAGCTGCACGTACGCATTGGCGAGAGCCATGTACGCATCGGGACCGGGGTTCTCGACCTCCTTGAACCACGCCTCGAGGATCTCCGCCCCCTTCTTGGGCTGCTCCGTCGCCAGATAGAGCTGCCCCAGGTTGTAGCGGAGGTTGAGCATCACCGTCGGATCGAGCGCGTTCTGGGCGAGCGCACTCTCGAAGGCCTTCGCGGCCTCCATGTACTTCTCCTGCGACGAGTAGACGTAGCCGTACGTCTGGAACATGAGCGCTCGCTCATGCTCGCTGAGCTTGCTCATCCCCTTGATCTCACCGAGGATCTTCAAGGCCTCGCCGTATTTCTCGGCCTCGATCGCCGCGTGCGTCGCCTCGAGCTTCTTGAAGACCTCGGGGCTCACGACGAAGCCCTTGCGCGTCTGCGGCTTCGGTGCCTCCCGCTTCTGCGCATGCGCGACTCCGCCCGGAAGACCCACGACGATCATCGACGCTCCCCACCCGAGAGCGATCACGGCGACCAACAGGCTGTAGCGCACCATCCGCGACCTCATCGACGCAAGCCTCACTTCTCGATCTTGAACGTCAGAACCACTTGCACGCCTTCGCGAGGAACGGCCTTCCCGTCGACGACCTTCGGCTTGTACTTCCATCGCTCCACGGCCTGTGTCGCCGCCCGGTCGAACATTCCCCTGGGCTCCGAATCGACGACCACGACATCCGCAACCGTACCAAGAGGCGTGATGGTGAACTCGAGGAGCGCCCATCCCTCGATCCCCATCTGCTGGGCGCGGCGTGGATAGCGGGGCTCGATCCGGACGAGCGGGAGCACGTCCTGGTCACTGGGCGCAGCCCCCAGGACCGGGCCCCCGGCGAGGTTCACGTCGAGCCCCTTGGGAATCGCGACGTCCGTCGCACCGGGCGCACTTCCGGGACGGATCCGCCCCATGTCGAGGTCGGGCGGCGGGGGGGCCTTCTGCGCCTGCATCTTCTCGGGGAGCTTCCGCTCCTTCTCCTGGGTCTCCTCCGCCCTACGGGCACGGACGAAGTCCACCACCGAGCCGTGAACCGACTTCTCCTGCTCTCGCTGTCCGAGGGCGATCAGCGACTGCATGAGCAGGAACAACCCTGCCGTCACGGTCGCGGCCAGAAGAGTCGTTACGAGGTATCTACGGATCATTCCTCGGTTCGCCGCGCTGCGATGGCAACGCTCTGAGCGCCCGCAAGCCGCGCTTGGTCCATCACCTTGACGAGCAGACCGTTCTTGGACTCCTCGTCCGCCTGGATCACCACCGAGCCCTGGGGGTTCTCGGCGAGCATCTTCTCGACGTTCGCACGCACCGCACGGATGTCGACGGGGCGCTTGTCGACCCAGACCTCACCCGTGCTCGAGATCGCGATCATGATCGTCGCACGGTCCTGCAAGACCGCGGTCGCGGCCGAAGGCCGCGTCACGTCGATGCCGGACTCCTTGACGAACGACGCCGTCACGATGAAGAAGATCAGCATGATGAACGTGACATCGAGCATCGGCGTGAGATCGATCTCCGCCTCTTCCTGGGCTCGTTGCTGCCGTGCCATTCTCTACTCCCGAGTGAGAAGATCGCCGGCTCGCTCGGCCTCGCGATCGACGTAGCGGCGCATCGTGGCCGCGAAGAAGTACCCCGAAAGGGCGGCCACCATCCCTGCCATCGTGGGGATCGTCGCCCGGGTAACGCCCGAGGCCATGGGCCTCGGATTGGTGTTCCCGACGATCGACATGACCTCGAACACCTCGATCATGCCGGTCACGGTACCGAGCAGCCCCAGCAGCGGACAGACGGCCACGAGCGTCTTGATCATCCCGACGGAGCGAAGCAGGTTGCCGTGGAGTCGCGAGACCAGCATCTCGCGGATCTTGTGGGCTCGCCACGAAGAGCGGTCCCGGCGGCGATGCCACTCCTCGACGACCTGTCTCACCTCCCCTGGATAGACGAAGCGGAAGTACCACAGCCGCTCGAGGATCAGGGTCCAGAGCACGACGAGGACAGCCATGATCAGGTAGAGGACGTTCCCTCCTGAGTTCAGGAAGTCCTGGATGGCGACCCAGCCATCATACAGCTGTGCCACGTGCTCCTGCCTCCTGCTTCTCGGCGCGCTCCGCGATCAGCCCGGCGGCCTGTTCGTCCAGGGTCTGGATCAATCCATTCGCACGTCCGCGCACGATGCTGTGGAGCAGCACCATGGGAATCGCCGTGAACAGACCGATCATCGTCGTGACGAGCGCCGTCGAGATCCCCGATGCCATCAGCTTCGGATCGCCAGCACCGAACAGCGTGATCGACTGGAAGGTCTGGATCATTCCGGTGACCGTTCCGAGCAGTCCGAGCAGTGGCGCCACGACCGAGATCACCTTGATGCCCGTCATGAAGCGCTCCAGCTTCGGGATCTCCTTGAGGATCCCCTCGTCGAGCTTGAGCTGCAGCGTCTCGGGATCGGCGTCCGGGTTCTGCTCGTGGATCGCGAGGATCCGGCCGAGCGGATTGTCCGTCGACGCCTTCGCGCTCGACACCTGGCGCTTCATCTTCGATCCCACCGCACCGAGCACCGCGAGTCGCTCGGCCACCATGATCAGACCCACCAATGCGAGGAACATGGTGATGTACCCGATCTGACCGCCCTGCTGGATGCGCTCGAGGAAGCTCGGGGTCTGTACGAGAAGCCCGAGGATCGATCCGCGCGATGGATCGATCGAAGCCGCAACCACCTCGCCAGGATCGGCACTGCTCAAACGGCTCGCACCGCGCAGGTGCCGCGGAGCCGGCTGCCGGCCGAGGACGACGAGCTGGGAGGTCTCGGACTGGTAGTTCAGGTACTTCCCATCGGCGATCGCCGAGAACGGACCGATCCGGATGACCTCCTGCTTCGCCTGATCCCCACCCGGCGTGACGACGGTCGCCCCGAATCGCGCGACCTTCCCCGTCTCGGTCATCTCCTTCTGCAGCGCATACCAGAGCCCCTCGAGCTGATCGATCGAGGGCAGTGCCTTGCTCTGTGCGAGCTTGTCAAGCTCCTTCACTCGCCCCGGATGCTGGGCGCTCACCAGGGAGGCGGCCAGGATGCCCTGGGTGTCGCCCGCCACCTGGCGCACGACACCGAAGAGCTCACCGAGCTCTCCCATGCGGTTCCGCAGCTGATCCTCGAGGTTCGCGATGGCGACCTCGTTGGCGCCGTACGCCTTCTCGAGCTCCTCGCTGCGGCGCTCCTCCGCTGCCTTTGCATTCTGGGCCTGGGACAGCAGGCGCCCCTGCTCCGCCTTCTTCTGCGTGAACTCCTGCTCACGCTGCCGGTTCACTGCGCGATCCTGCGAGGCGCCCTTCCGGACCACCTCGAGCAGCTGGTCGAGATTCTTCGGAGCGGCCTGCTGCGCGGACGATCCCAAGGGAGACAGGAGCGCGAGAGCAAGACCGACGGCTACGATTCGAACGGTTCTCATTGGAGCTTCTCCGGAGCAAGCACGGGAATCGAGAGCAGATCCGGTGCCGTCTGCTTCAGCGCCATGCGAATGCCGGTTTGGATGGATCCACGGTAGGAGCCGGGAAGAACCTCCCAGCCGCCCTTCCCCCCTTCGAGGCTGGGATTCCACCACCCGGCCTCGTCCCCGTCCTGGGTGGCGTACATCAGCGCAACCCGGCCGACGCGCAGGAAATCGACCGTGCGGGTCTTCCCGTCCATGGCGAGATCGCCCCGATACGACTCGATCGTGCGGCCGTAGTCGTTCTCGATCGTGTACGCCTCGAGCACGCGGCGGAACTTCTCGGCCACCGTGACGTCGGCGCGATCCATCATCTCGCGCAGATTCTTCACCCGATTCTGCCGCTCCGCCTGAAGGAACGGGATGTCGAGCGAGACGAACTGCTCGAGCGTGTCGAGCATGCTGAGCATGAGCGGCGTGAGGTCGCGCGCCACGACGGTGACGTTCTCGATCTGCGTCTGCAGCGAGGTCATCTCCTCCCGCTGACCGTCCACCAGGGTCTGGAGCTGGCGGTTGTAGATCCGCAGGTTGTCGAGCTGCTGGTTGACCGCCCGGTACTCCGCAAGGAGCTGTCCCGTGTCGTCGCTGATCTTGTCGATCTTCTTCTGCGACGCAGCGGACTCGTTGTTCACCTGCTTCTGCTCGGTCAGGACCTTGTCGACATTGGTCTGCGCTGCAGCCGATCCGGCTCCCCAAACGAGAGCGAGCGCCGCAGCCGACGCGACCGCACGCCCGGCGATTTCCTTCGTGTTCATCAACTCCCCCATATCGAGCTAGCCACGAATGGGTTCCCTTCGGATTCCCAACGGCGCCGCACTTTACCGCGGCCTCTGAAGAAAAGTAAAGCCGGAGTGTTCCAGTACGGCTGCCACCTTCGAGGCCGTTTCTTCCGCCCTCCCGGTGGTTCCCTCCGCCCAGCGCCCTCCAGCGGCCAGTATACGCAAGTCCAGCCTCCTCGCATCTTCCCTTCCCGTCTTGACCGCTCGTACGGACCGTCGCGCGATCCGAGCCGCTGGCGTCGGAGATCTACCCTCGCACGAGCGGCACCCCTGTCGCCACGCGATGCGCGGGCTCGAGATCGACGAGACGGCGTGCGACACCGATCTGGGTCACCGATGGATCGACGATCGGATCGTGTCCCCTCTTCGAAATCGATTCTGGTACGGTGCCCGCCGATGAATCGCACCTCTCGTTTTCCAGAGCCCATGGGACCCTCGCGGCGTGCGCGAGCGTGGCTCGTGATCGGCGCTCTCACCGGCTTGGGCCTCGCTGCGCTGGGACTGCTCGATCCGACGTGGAGTCATGGGCTGCCCCCGGATGCGATCGCACGCGTCAACGATGCGTTCCTCCGGCGAGACGACTACGCACGCGCGCTCGCCGGAGTCGCCGCAGATCGCCGCGCACCTCTTTCGGAAGCGGATCGCCGCCATGTACTCGATCGCCTGATCGACGAGGAGCTGCTGGTGCAGCACGCTCTCGAGCTCGACCTTGCGCGACTCGACCGGCGGGTTCGCACCGATCTCGTCGCAGCGATGATCCAGTACCTCGCTGCGGGGGCCGAGGACCGCGATCCGACACCGGCGGAGCTGCGCTCCTTCCTCGAGGAGAATGCGGATCGCTTCGCTCGCCCGGGCCGGATCCGACTCCGCCGGATCCTGATCCGCTCGGAGCCCCTACGCACCGACGAGGAGGCACGGGAACGCGCTGCGCTCGCGTTCGCCCGGATCCGCTCCGGCGAGGCGTTCGATCGGATACGCAGCGATCTGGGCGACGAGGAGATCGCCCCGCTCCCCGATTCGTTCCTGTCGCCCACGAAGCTGCGCGAGCACCTCGGGGACTCCCTGGCACGGGAAGCGATGGCCCTCGAGGTCGGGCGGGTGAGCGAGCCGCTCCGCTCCGCCGCCGGCTATCACGTACTGCAGATCGTCGCGCGCGAGCCTCGGCGCCAACCCGACTCCGCGCATATCGACGAGGATCTTCGCGCCGAGTGGCGGCGGGAGCAGCAGGATCGGGCGCTTCGCCGCGAGCTGGACCGGCTTCGAGAGATGGCCCGCATCGAGCGCGGGCTTCCTGGGCCATGAGGGCGATCCTTCGCGCCGCACTCGTCGCGACGATCGCGCTCGCAACCCATTCCGGCGCCGAAGCGCACCCGCGCAGCACGTCCTACTCGAGCTGGTCGTTCGACGACACGTCGGTCGAAGTGCGCGTGCGGATCTCGCGGCTCGATCTCGCGCGTCTCGGCTTCGCTCCGGCCCTCGACGGCGAAACGGCGAGCCGAGCCTCGGAGTATCTGGCGTCGCGGCTGCACTTCTCATCGGATGACGCGCCGTGCTCGCTCACAGCGCCTGCCCTTCTGCGACGCGCGCCGGAGGCATGGGCAGAGTGGGAGTGGCGCCTTCGATGCCCGGACGGCGCGAGGGTTGGGACCATCGAGTCCCGGATCCTGCAGGAGGAAGCTCCGCACCACCTGCACATCGCGCGCGTGGCTCGAGGCGACACCGTCGTCGAGCGGGTGCTGACCTCAGCGGATTCCCGGTGGACGTTCTCCCTCGGAGCAGAGAACCCTGGTCTCCTCGCGTCCACCGGGTCCACTCTCGGTGCGTACGTCCGACAAGGCTTCGATCACATCCTCGAGGGCAGGGATCACATCGTGTTCCTCTTGGGCCTGATCCTGCTGGCGACGACGGTGGGCGAGCTCGCCACGCTCGTCACCGCCTTCACGCTCGCGCACAGCGTCACGCTCGCCCTCGCAGTGCTCGGCGTGCTCGTTCCCAACGAAACGGCGGTCGAAGCCGCGATCGGCTACTCGATCGCGTTGGTGGGAGCAGAGAACCTGTGGATCCTCGCGGGTCGCGATCGCTGGATGCCCGCCGCAACTTTCACTGCGCTCCTCGCCCTCGCTGGGCTGTCCCTCGCCGGGATCGGCCGGGTACCTGTGCTCGCCCTGCTCGGTCTCGCGTTGTTCACGGGGTGCCATCTCGCGCTGGCACGCGCGAGCCGACGGCCGATGCGCCTGCGAGCCTCGATCGCGTTCGTCTTCGGGCTCGTCCATGGCTTCGGCTTCGCAGGCGTTCTAGCCCAGATCGGGCTGCCGACAACGCGGCTCGCTCCCGCCCTCTTCGGCTTCAACCTGGGCGTCGAGCTCGGTCAGCTCGCCATCGTCGCGATCGCATGGCCCCTGCTCCGCGGTCTCTCGCCGCGTCCATCTTCGAACGGACGCGACCCAGCTGGGCCATCGCTACCGCCGCACGCTCCGATGGTCGCGCCCGCGTCGGCTGCGGTCCTGGCAATCGGCGTCTACTGGTTCGCGGCGCGGCTCTTCTCGTGAGCGGAGAGCCACTCCCGCGGGCCGATGCCCGATCTCCCGCAGGAGTGGGCTCCACTCGTTAGCTCGGATCGGGAGCCGGGGTGTCGGGCCCGCTCGGAGGGAGCTCCGGGGCCTTGACGTACTCCAGGTCCACCGTGCCCGTGAGGCTGCGAAGGAACGCGGAGAGCCGCTCGATCTCGCCCTCGCCCAGGCTCTTGCCGAGCTGGTGGTGTCCCATCAGCCGGATCGCCTCTTCCAGCTCCTGCACACTGCCGTCGTGGAACCAGGGTCCGGTCTCCGCGACGTTGCGCAGCGACGGGACCTTGAACACGAGGCGGTCGGCCTCCTGCTGGGTGACCGCGAAGCGGCCCTGGTCGGGCGTATCGTAGGGGTGCACCAGACCGACCCGCTGGAACATTCCGCCGCCCACTCCGACGCCGTTGTGGCAGGTGGTGCATCCGGTCTCGACGAACAGATCCAAACCACCGAGCTCCTTCTCGTCGAGTGCGGTCACGTCCCCTTCGAGGAAGCGGTCGAACCGCGAGGGCGTGAGCAGACGCCGCTCGAAGGCACCGATCGCCCGCGCCACGTTGTCGTAGGTGATGGGCTCGTCCTCGCCCGGGAACGCAGCCTCGAACAGCGGGCGGTAGCCGGGGATCGACCGGAGCGTCGCGAGAACCTGGTCCTCCGAGGCCATCGCCATCTCGACGGGATTCAGCACGGGGCCTTTCGCCTGTTCCTCCACGTCGGCCGCGCGTCCGTCCCAGAACTGCGCAACGTGCAACGCCGCATTGAACGACGTCGGCGAGTTGCGGTCGCCGCGCTGTCCCTTGTGCCCCGGCGAGGTCGGCTCGCCATCGACCCCGAAACGATCGAGCAGATGGCACGAGTTGCACGATAGATCGTGATTCTTCGAGAGCCGGTTCTCGTAGTAGAGCATCCGGCCGAGATCGATCTTCGCATGCGTGACCGGATTCGTGTCCGAGGAAACCTCCGTGGGGAGGGGCGCGAACAGCCCCGTCACCCGCTCCAAGAGCGCCGCTGCGTCGATCTCGGACACAGCCTCGACGGAGGGTGCAGCCGGCGCAGGCACGGCCTCCGTCGTCTGCTTGGCATCCTCGCCCCCACACGCCGCGAGCCAGACGGCCGCCAGGATCGTCCGCGCGATCGGACCCACCGTTCGCCGCATCGCCCCATCTCGTCGCATCACCGGCCCCTTTCCTTCCAGAAATAGTCTCACGCCGGAAGGATTCACCCTCGCAGCACTTCAGTCAAATTGTACTAATTTTTGCCTTCGATAATATTTTTGAATCCATGCGCCCTTCCATCCGCCAGCTCGAATACTTGGTCGCCGTTGCGGACGAGCTCCACTTCGGCCGGGCGGCCCGCGCCTGTGCAGTGACGCAGCCCGCCCTGTCGACCCAGATCCAGCAGCTGGAGGATCTGCTCGGGATGCAGCTCTTCGAGCGCTCGCGGCGGGGTGTGATCGTGACACCCCTGGGTGAGGAGATCGTCGAGCGCGCCCGCGCCGCGTTGCGCGAGATCGACAGCCTTCGCGACGTCTCGCAACGGATGCGCCCCATGCAGGGATCGCTGCGGCTCGGAGTGATCCCTACGATCGCGCCATACGTCCTGCCGGGCTGGCTCTCCGAGGTGCGCGCGGCCTTTCCGGAGCTCCAGGTCTGGCTACGAGAGGACCAGACCGAACGCATCGTCGCGCTTCTCGACAAGGGCTCTCTCGATCTGCTGCTCCTCGCGCTGCCTGCGGGGGACACGCACCACGAGTCGATGCTGCTCTTCCAGGAGCCCTTCGTTCTCGCCGTCCCTCCCACGCATCGCCTGGCGTCCCCCTCCCGGCGAGAGATCCGCGAATCCGAGCTAGAGGGCGAGGAGGTATTGCTTCTCGAGGATGGGCACTGCTTCCGGGATCAGGCTCTCGAGGTGTGCTCTCGCGCCGGCGCGAGGGAATCAGCGCGAATCCGCGCCACGAGCTTGAACACGCTGGCGCAGATGACCGCGAGCGGATTGGGCATCACCCTGCTGCCGGCTTCGGCCGTACCCACCCAGACCCGCGACACGCGCGATCTCGTGATCCATCCGTTCGCGCCACCCATCCCGACCCGCGAGGTCGGGCTTCTATGGCGCGGCGGCTCTGCCCGCGAGGAGGAGTTCCGGATGCTCGGCGAGTTCCTGCGCGAGCGGCCGCCCGTGTAGCGCATCCGCGGGTAAGGTACCCGGGGCTCCCGCTCAGAGACGACCCGGCCCGGGGACCAGCTCCTCGCCTTCCTTGCATTGGAGCGCGAACTCCTCCGCGGGCACCGGACGCCCGAAGAGGTAGCCCTGCATCCGGTGGCAACCGAGCGAGGCCACGAACTCCATCTCTTCCACGGTCTCGACGCCTTCGGCGATCGTATCGAGGCCGAGCTCGTTCGCGACCGCGATCACGGCGCGCGTCACCGTCTGGCGCGTCGAATCCTCGAAGATGTTCCGCACGAAGGAGCGATCGATCTTCAATGTGTTCGCGGGGAAGGTCCCGAGAACGCTCAGCGACGAATAGCCCGTACCGAAGTCATCGATCGAGATCCGAACGCCCATGCGCTGGAACGCCGTGAGCACCTCGGTCGCCGTCTCGAGATCGTCCATGATCGTGTTCTCCGTGATCTCGAGATCGAGATGGCGGGGATCGAGCCCCGTCTCGCGCAGCGCGCGCGCAACGGCATTCACGAGATTCCCGTACTTGAGCTGTCGAAAGGAGACGTTCACCGAGATCGGAAACGCGCCGAGGCCCTCGTGCTCCCATGCCTTCTTCTGACGGCAGGCCTCGCGGATGACCCACTCACCGATGTTGCGAATCATCCCGGACGACTCCGCGATGGGGATGAACTCGGAGGGAGGAACGAGTCCGAGCTCCGGATGGAACCAGCGCAGGAGCCCCTCGGCGCCGATGAGATCGCCCTTCGTCACGTCGACCTGCGGCTGGTAGTACAGAGCGAACTGACCTCGATCGAGCGCTTCGCGTAGATCGTACTCGAGCCGCAATTGGCGACGTGCGGAGTGGCTCTCCGTCTTCACGAAGAACCGGAAGGAATTGCGACCGTTGTCCTTCACGGAGCGCATGGCCGCCTCGGCCGCCGACAGGAGCGAATCCGGACTATCCCCGTGCTCGGGGAATACCGCGATCCCGACACTGGGGGTGATGTAGATGTCGCTCCCGTCGACCGGATGCGGCTGCGACAGCCTCGTCACGATCTTGTCGGCGATGAGAGCCGCATCGTCGCTCTGGCTGAGGTTCAGCAGCAGGAGCGTGAACTCGTCGCCTCCGGGCCGCGCCACCATGTCGGTGCCACGAACGCACTCCCGGAGCCTCGAAGCGACGGACTGCAGGAGCTTGTCTCCCACTTCGTGTCCCATCGCGTCGTTGATCTGCTTGAAGCCATCGAGATCCACGCTGATCACGGCGAGCAGATGGCCGTGACGCCGGGCAAAGGCGATCGCGCGTCGGGCGAAATCCTCGAAGAACCGTCGCAAGGGCAGTCCCGTGAGTGCATCGTGCGTGCTCAGGAACCTTCGCTCGCGATGGACCCGAGCCATCGCCTCGTTTGCGTGATAGAGCGAGTCGACGGTCGACGACAGGGCGCTCTGGCTACGTTCCAGGCTCTCCCGCAGGCACCGCAGAGCGTCCCGATCTCGCTTCGATTCGACCAGGTTGCGGATGCGCGCACGAAGAGTCGCCGCCGGAGCCGGACGTACGAACCAATCCGAGGCACCGCTATCCAGGCAACGGATGGCTTCCGCTTCCCGTTCGCGATCGGACACGAGAAGGATGGGAATGGTCCGAACAGCGGGGAGCGAGCGGATCTCGCGGCAGATCTGCGCGGCGTGGTCGCTCGCGGACTGCAGATCGATCACGATCAGGTCCGGTTGGGACACCTGCGCCACGACGACGGCATGCGGCCCGGGGACGGTGCGCCGAGGCTCCAGCCCTTCGGCAGCCACGGCCTCCGCAAGGGAGCGGCCCTCCTCGCCGCCGTCGTCGATGATCAGCACACAGCTCATGAGATCGGAGCACCCGCTGGCTTCAGTACCAGCGAATCTTTCGGCGCCTGCGACACGAGAGTGTATACGCTTCACCGATGCGCAATGCGGCCGCATATGCGCCGCAGGTCGGTCCGGAAGACTCCGGCGCTACAGCACGAGAACGGAGTGGATGTCGAGATCCGCAAGCCGGTCGCGGCCACGCAGGGCCCCGAGCTCGATCAGGAAGGCGGCTCCGAGTACGGCCCCTCCCATCTGTCGCACGAGTCGCGCAGTAGCGGCGGCGGTCCCTCCTGTCGCGATGACATCGTCCAGGACGACGACCCGCTGGCCCTCACGCACCGCGTCGCGGTGCATCTCGATCTCCGCGTCGCCGTACTCGAGCTGATACGAAGTGCGGACGGTCTCCCACGGCAGCTTCCCCGCCTTGCGCGCGATGCCGAAGCCCGCGCCGAGTCGCAGCGCCACCAGAGGGCCGAAGATGAATCCACGCGATTCGATTCCCACGACGAGATCGACTCCGCGGCCCACGTACGGTACCGAGAGCAATTCGCTGGCGATCTCCAGGCACTTCGGATCCTGGAGCAGCGGTGTGATGTCACGGAACAGGATTCCGGGCTCGGGGAAATCGGGAATGTCGCGAATACGGCTGCGCAGCAGATCGGTGGAATTCATGGCAGGTAGTCTAGTGGATCCGTCGCCCCACCGTCGCGGCGAACTTCGAAGTGCAGATGCGGCGCAGACGCTCGCCCCGTCTGCCCGACCTCGGCGATCACCTGACCTCTCTTCACGAACTCACCCACCCGGACGAGGATCTTCCGGTTGTGCGCATAGACCGTCGAGTACGGACCCGCGTGCTTCAGGATCACGAGCTTTCCGTAGCCGGGAAGACTGCCGTCGGCGTGCACGACCCTCCCCGCCTCGGCAGCACGCACCGCGGTCCCAGAGGCCGCCCGGATGTCGATCCCGTCGTGATGGGCTCCCCCGCGCATGCCATAGCCACTGCTCACCCGACCTCTCACGGGCCATTCGAAACGCGCTGCCGGAGACGACGTCCCCCGTCGATCGCGTCGCGTCCACATCTCGGGATCGCTCGAGGAGCGGCTCTTCACCGCGGAGCCGGCGGCGGGCACGAGCAGCCGCTGCCCGGGGTGGATCTTCGTCACGTCATCGATCCCGTTCGCACGGACGATCGCATCCACCGTCGAGCCATACTTCTGGGAGATGCGCCATACGGTTTCCCCGTGCCGAACCACGTGCACCCGCGTCCCGTGTCGAGACTGCCCCTCTGCGCCAGAGGACGTCGGAGAGCCGGAAGTACGGCATCCGAGGCCGAGAAGGAGGCAGAGCAGAACGAGCGCACCCCGCGCCGTCCATGAGACGACGATCCCGGCCGTGCGTCGACCTCGATGGATCGGCGAGGTCACCGTTCTCCCACCCCCGTGGGAGACAGGGTGGCGCCCTCTGCCATCCGACGCCAGGGGAGAATCCGGGACGCTGGGCTATACTGCGCCGCGTTCCGGGGCGTAGCGCAGCCTGGTAGCGCACCTGAATGGGGTTCAGGAGGCCGGCGGTTCGAATCCGCCCGCCCCGACCACGGCACGAAGCACTCGTTCGTCGCCGTACCTCGAGTCCGCAGCGGCGAAACGGACCGGGAAACCAGCTTAGAAGCGATCGGGACGGATCGCAGCGTCCATTCCACCGTCGATGTAGTAGATGCTTCCGTGGATCCAGCCCGCCTCGGGTCCGAGCAGGAAGGCGATCAGACCGGCAATCACGCCCGGCTCCGCGAGCGGACCCATGGGAACCTTCAGATTGCGGATCGCTTCCCCTGTTCCCGGGGCCGCGCGGTCGGCCTCGTACAGCGGGGTTCGTACGGGACCCGGAGCCACGCCGTTCAGGGGAACACGTGCCTCTCCCCACGCCACGGCCCGTCGGCGGATGGCTCGGCCGAGGGCGTGCTTGGACGCCATGTACGCAAGGGGACCACTTCCGATCTCGTCGATGAGACGGCCCGCGCGATCCTCGTCTCCGTCGAGCATCGCGAGCACGTAGGGCGCCTCGTCGACGGGGGCGAGCTGCGCCGAGTTCGAACACACGACCACCGCACGCGGGTCCCTTCCTGCGCGCAACGCATCGAGCAGGCCATCGAGAACCTCGACCGCGCCGAAGTAGTTGACCCCGAGGATCTTCGAACCGACGCCGACGTGACCGCCGATCCCAGCACACAGCACGAGCCGATCGAGCCGGCCATCGCACCAGTCGATCGTGCGCTCGATGGCCAAGCGCCGGCCCTCGCGTGTGGACAGATCTGCGACCACCTCGGCGTCCTTCACGTCGATACCGAGGACTTCGTGTCCGTCTGTCTCCAGCCGGGCTCGGGTGGCCGCCCCGATTCCCGAAGCCGAACCCGTCATCGCCACGCGCGCCATGCCATGCCTCCCTCTCGTTGGTTGCAGCCGATCGCCGCATCCGCGAGCCTCGCCCCAGCGGCCTCGCAAGTGGGCGCGAAGACTAGCGCTCGACACACGGAGGCAGCCAGCCGTCATCATGGAATCTGGATCTCGTCGGGGTATCCTGATCGCCCGGCCCGAGCGACGTGCTGCCACTCGTTTCCCCTTACCCGGTTCATCCGACACGGATCTGGAGCTCACGATGGAATTCAATCTCGCGGATCTCTTCGAAACGGTCGCCGACACCGTGCCCGACAACGAAGCGATCGTCTGTGGCACTCGGCGGGTCACGTATCGCCAGCTCGACGAGCGGGCCAATCGGCTCGCGCACTGGCTCCAGGGTCGAGGCGTACGGCCAGGCGAACATGTCGGTGTGTACCTGTACAACGGCCCGGAGTACCTCGAGGCGTCGCTCGCCTGCTTCAAGATCCGCGCCGTGCCCATCAACGTGAACTACCGCTACGTCGAGGAGGAGCTCGCCTACCTCTTCGACAATGCAGACCTGGTCGGGTTGATCCACCATCGCGAGTTCACGCCCCGCATCGCTTCGGTTCTCGATACCCTTCGCGAGCGCAGGGCACTCACGGCCGTGGACGATGGAAGCGATGCCGATCTCGCCTCCACCGGCTCGGAGGATTACGAGGCCGTGCTCGCAGGCTCGTCGCCGGAACGCGGATTCCCCCCCCGTTCACCGGACGACCTCTACGTCCTGTACACCGGTGGAACCACCGGCATGCCGAAGGGCGTCCTGTGGCGCTCCGAGGACATCTTCTTCGGTGGTCTGATGGGCGGCGACCCGATGGGAGAGCCGATCCGTCGCCCCGAGGAGATCGCCGACAAGGTGAGGAAGGCCCCCCCGATGACCGCGCTGGCCATCGCCCCCCTGATGCACGGGGCCTGCCAGTGGGCGACCTTCATCTCGCTGTTTGCCGGACAGCGCGTCGTCCTCTCGGACCGAAAGAACTTCGACCCCGACTACCTGTGGGAGCTCGTCGAGCGCGAGCGCGTGAACACGATCTCCATCGTCGGCGACGCCATGGGACGCCCCCTCGCAGAGGCCTTGGAGCGCGCCATCGGCACGCGCGATCTGTCGTCGGTCTTCGTGGTCGGCTCCGGCGGAGCGGTCTTCTCGAAGCCGGTGAAGCTGCAGCTCAAGCAGCATCTCCCGAACGTCGTCCTGCTCGACTCGTTCGGCGCCTCGGAGACGGGCGCACAGGGCCGCGGCGTCGCGGACCCCGACAAGGAGGGCAGCCCCACCTTCCAGATGGGCGAGCGCAGCCAGGTGTTCGACGACGATCTGAAACCCGTCGAGCCCGGCTCGGGCCGGCAGGGGAAGCTGGCTCTCCGGGGGCACATCCCCCTCGGCTACTACAAGGACGAGACGAAGACCGCCGCCACCTTCGCGGTGATCGACGGCGAGCGTTGGGTGATGCCGGGCGACATCGCGACGGTCGAGGCCGATGGCACGATCACCGTGTTCGGAAGAGGATCCGTCTGCATCAACTCGGGCGGCGAGAAGATCTTCCCGGAAGAGGTCGAGGCTGCACTGAAGAGCCATCCCGCGATCTTCGATGTCCTCGTGGTGGGCGTCCCCGATGAGCGTTTCGGGCAGCGCGTCGCCGCCGTCATCGAGCCGCGCGAGGGGACCACGCCCGACCTCGAGGACGTGCAGCGGCACGCCCGCTCGAAGGTGGCCGGCTACAAGGTGCCGCGGGAGCTCCACCTGGTGAAGCAGGTGGTGCGCTCGCCGAGCGGCAAGCCGGACTACCGCTGGGCCAAGGCCGTGGCCACGGGAGAGGCGCGCTAGCGAACCTCGAGCGCCGGGAGAGGATCCGATGCAGCGCATCCACGACAGCGTCTGGATCGCACCAGGAGTGCAGCTCTACGGACGAATCGAGATCGGCGCCGAGTCCTCCCTGTGGCCGCAGGCCGTGATCCGCGCCGAGGCGCAGCACGTTCGTGTCGGCCGCCGGACGAACCTGCAGGACTTCGTGATGGTTCACGTGGGCTACGACGACCCGACGGAGATCGGCGACTACTGCTCGGTCACGCACCGAGCGGTGATTCACGGCGCCCGGATCGAGGACGCATGCCTCATCGGGGTGGGTGCGACGATCATGGATGGAGCGGTGATCGCCGAGGGATCCATCGTGGCGCCGGGAGCCGTGGTGCCTCCCGGAACCCGGTTCCCCCCGCGGTCCCTCATCGCAGGGGTACCTGCGCGGCTCGTCCGGGAACGTGACGCCCATCGCGAGAACCGCCTGAACGCCTGGCACTACGTGCGCAACGCCGCGGCGTACCGGCGCGGAGACCACCGCGCGTGGGACGGATCCGAGTTCCAGGCTTGGCTCGCGCGAACGAAGGAGCTCATCGAGCGGGACGAGGACCTTCGAGCATAGATTTACCCTTGCGCACTTCGTTGTATACTGCGCTCGCGTTCACGCAGTCCTGATCATCGGGGGGATGGATACGATGGCTGCACGTTCGAAGAAGACGGCGAAGAAGAAGTCGGCAAAGAAGGCGCCGCAGAAGAAGACGGCCGCGAGGAAGAAGGCCGCTTCCAAGAAGAAGGCTCCAGCGAAGAAGGCTCCAGCGAAGAAGGCTCCGGCGAAGAAGGCCGCAGCCCCGAAGTCGGCCGCAAAGCCTCGGCCCGCTCCGAGGGCGACGCCGAGCACCGCGCCGACTCCGCCCACTGCGGTGCCAGGCGAGGCCGTCGTGACCGACACGATCACCGACGCCCTCGCCCGCCTGCGCCACCGGCAGAGCGAGAGCTGAGCTCAGGCGGAGGCGAGCAGCTCGCGCAGCTCGAGTAGCTCCGCGCGAAGTCCTTCGAGGCCGTTCGAAACCGCCACTGGCGGTGCGGGCGTTTCTTCGCCTCGCGCGAGCTCGAGCAGACGCTTGCGGGCGCCCTCGATCGTGAAGCGCTCCTCGTAGAGGAGGTGCTTGATGAGGAGGATCGTCTCGATGTCGCGCCGGCGGTACATCCGCTGCTGCGAGCGCGATTTCGGCGGGACGATCGCCTTGAACTCGCTCTCCCAGAAACGCAGCACGTACGGCTTCACCCCCGTGATCCGCGCCACCTCCCCAATCCGGTAGTACGTCTTCTCGGGGATCTTCTTCATCGCCTTCTCGAGGTCGAACATCGGTCAGCCCTGCCTCGGCTCGTCGACCGTCTCGTTGAGGATGCTCTTCAAGACGAGACTCGGCTTGAAGGTGAGGACACGGCGCGCCTCGAGCTGGATCTCCTCACCTGTCTGCGGATTGCGGCCCTTGCGGGCGTTCTTCTCCCGCACGATGAAGTTCCCGAACCCGGAGAACTTCACCTTCTCCCCGCTCACCAAGGCATCCTTGATGACGTCGAAAACGGTCTCGACGAGCTCCGCGGATTCCTTCTTTGAGAACCCCACCTTCTCGTAGATCGACTCGACGATGTCCGCCTTGGTCATCTGTGGCTCCTCCTCTATCGCAGCGCGCTAGCGCAGCTCACCCCGGAATCGTCCGGTCACCGTTTTCACCACGCGGTCCACCACGGAGCCCACCTCTGCATCGGTGAGCGTGCGGTCCGGCCTCTGGAACACCATCCGGAAGGCGACGCTCACCCGCCCTTCGGGGACGCCCTTGCCTTCGTATCGGTCGAAGATCTCCACCTGGGCGAGGAGCTCGCCCGCCGATCTGCGAATCGCCTCGGCGACCTCCCCCGCCGGCTGGGCGGCCGGCAGAAGCACGGCGAGATCGCGGCGAACCTCGGGATAGGGCGACACCTCGCGGAAGCGCGCGAGGCGCTCCTTCTGTACGAGGAGCGCAGACAGATCCACTTCGAGCACCGCACAGGGAACGTCGATCTCGAACCGGGCCGCGACGCGCGGGTGGAGCTCTCCGACGGCCGCCACACGGGCCTTGCCGGCGAGGTAGCTCACCGAGGCATTCGGGTGCAGATACGGCTCGTCGCTCCGCGGAAGGAATCGAACCGTGCGACCCAGATCCGCGAACAGCCGTTCGAGCACGCCCTTCGCTCGGAAGAACACGGGAATGCAGCTCTGCGCATCCCATAGGCTGGGATGCTCGGGCTGCGTGATCAGAGCCACGCAGGACTCCCCTTCGTCGGGCAGCCCACCCGGCTCCTCGGACGGCGAGAACACCCGACCCACCTCGAACAGCCTCACACTGTCGATGCGGCGAGCCCGGTTGTAGCGCGCCGCCCGGAGCAGGGAGGGAAGCAGCGTCGTGCAGAGCTGCCCCTCCTCCTCGACGAGTGGATTGCGCAGGCGCACGTAGCGTCGACGCGGATCGTCCTCGCCGAGACCGAGTGCGTCCGCGTCCGCGGTGCGCATCACGGGGAAGCTTCGCGTCTCGAGCAAGCCCGAGGCCCGCAAGCTGTCCTTCAGGCGATTCTCGAACGCGAGCGCAGCGGGCATCTGGACTGCCGCGACCTGCGCGCTCGGAAGTCTCGCCTGGATCCGATCGTAGCCGTACGCTCGCGCGACCTCTTCGATCAGATCCTCGGCGCGCTCGAGATCGTGCCGGTAGCTCGGAGGCCTGCAGAGGATCCTGCCGTCGGGGCACGCCTCGACGTTCACATCCACGCGTCCGAGCAGGTGGACGACTTCCCTGGGATCGATCTTCGTGCCGAGCCGACGGTTCGGGTGCTCGGGGTCGAGCTCGATCGACGCGCCTCTCGCGGGCGGCTCTCCTTGCGCCTCGACGACGCCGCGAGACACCGTCCCTCCCGCGAGCTCGGCAAGGAGATATGCGCAGCGATCCGCCGCGCGAACGACGCCCTCGGGATCGACTCCTCGCTCGAAGCGATAGGACGACTCGCTGTGCAGCCCCAGACGCCGCGCCGTACGCCGGATGCGAACGGGCGAGAACCAGGCACTCTCGACGAGGACGTCCGTCGTTTCCGCACGCACCTCGGTGTCGGAACCACCCATCACCCCCGCCACTGCGATGGCGCGCTCCACGTCGGCGATCACGAGATCGTCCGGTCCGAGCTCCCTCGTCTGGCCATCGAGCGTCGCGAGCTTCTCGCCGTCGTGCGCGCGGCGCACCGCGAGGGTGCCGCCGCGGATCGTCGCGAGATCGAACGCGTGAAGCGGTTGGCCGAACTCGAGCATCACCAGATTCGTGATGTCGACCACGACGTTGATCGAGCGCACACCCGCACGGTCGAGCCGCTCCGCGAGCCAGGAGGGAGATGGACCGACGCGAACACCGCGCACCACGCGAGCGGCGTAGCGATAGCAGCCCTGGCCATCCTCGATGCGAACGGCGATGTCCGCGGCCGCCGGCCGATCGCCCTCGGAGGGGATGAGCGGTGGGATGCGCAGCGCTCCGCCGAAGTGAACGCGGACCTCGCGGGCGATGCCGAGCATCGACGCCCAGTCTCCGCGATTCGGGGTGATCTCGACGTCGAGCACGGTCTCGCCCGAGCGAACGACCGTGTCCACGGGGACACCGATCGGTGACGCGGGATCGAGCACGAGGATCCCGTCCGACTCCGCGGCGAGACCGAGCTCGCTCTCCGAGCAGATCATCCCGTTCGAGACCACGCCACGGATCTTCGAGCGCTTGAGCCGAAGTCCGTTCGGCAGCGTCGTCCCCGCCGGAGCGAAGGCGATCTTCTGGCCCGCAGCGACGTTCGCGGCGCCGCACACGACCTCGATCGGCTCTCCCGCTCCCGTGTCCACGCGGCACACGGAGAGCCGATCCGCATCGGGGTGGGGTTCGCGCGAGACGACGTGTCCCACGACCACACCGGCAAGGTCCGGCCCGCAGCGCTCCACGCCCTCGATCTCGATGCCGGCGAGCGTGAGCCGCTCCTCGAGCTGCGCCTGCGGCGGCACGTCGATCCACTCGGAGAGCCAGCCCAGCGCAACCCTCATCCGATCTGCTCCAGCACGCGGACATCTCCCTGGAACAGGAGATGGATGTTGGGGATACCGAAGCGCAGCATCGCCGTGCGATCGATTCCCATGCCGAAGGCAAAGCCCTGGTACCGCGTGGAGTCGATGCCGCAGTTCTCGAGGACGCGCGGATGGATCATCCCGCAGCCGCCCCACTCGAGCCATCCTCCGTTCCACGAGAAGTCCATCTCGGCGGACGGCTCGGTGAAGGGAAAGAAGTGCGCGCGGAAGCGCAGCTCCACATCCGAACCCATCAGGTGGCGCGCGAAGGCGTGCAGCACCCCTTTGAGGTCCGCGAAGGTGACGCTCTCGTCCACCCAGAAGCCCTCGATCTGGTGGAACATGGGAAAGTGCGTTGCGTCGCTGTCGTTGCGGAAGACCCGGCCGGGCGCAATGAAGCGGAAAGGCGGCGTGCGACCCGTCATGGCGCGGATCTGCACGGGCGAGGTGTGCGTCCGGAGCACGTGCCCGCCGTCCACGAAGAAGGTGTCCTGCAGGTCGCGTGACGGGTGATCCGCACCGATGTTGAGCGCCTCGAAGTTGTGATACTCGGTCTCGACCTGCGGCCCCGTCTCGACCGAGAACCCGAGGCCGCGGAAGAACTCCGTCATCTCGCGCTCGAGGATCGTCACGGGATGGAGATGCCCGCGAGCCGGTGCCGCGCCGGGAAGGCTCGCGTCGAGGCGATGCTCGGCCAGGCGGCGCTCCTCGTCGGCGCGTTCGAGCTCGGCCCCACGCGCCTCCGCGAGGCTCTCCACCCGGTCGCGGGCGGCATTCACGGCCTGTCCGACCGCGCCTCGCTCCTCCGCAGGGAGTCCGCCGATCGCGCGCAGCAGCTCCGCGATCGAACCCTTTCGCCCGAGATACCGGGCCCGGATCTCCCGCAAGGCCTGGAGCGAATCGGCAGCCGAGATCGATTCTCGCGCCTCCCGCTCCAGAGCCTCCAGCTTGTCGATCCCGGCCGACATCTCCTCGGCTTCGCTAGGCAGCCTGGGACTTCGCGACCTGCACGAGCTCGCCGAACGCCTTCGGATCTCCGACCGCAAGCTCGGCGAGGATCTTGCGATCCACCTCGACACCCGCAGTCTTCAGGCCGTGAATGAGACGGCTGTAGCTGAGACCGTGCTCGCGCGCCGCGGCGTTGATGCGCAGGATCCACAGACGGCTGAAGTGGCGCTTGCGTTGGCGGCGATCGCGATAGGCGTACTTGAGCGCCCGCTCGAGCGCGAGCCGCGCCGGACGGATCAGCTTGCCGCGCGAACCGCGGAATCCCGACGTCTGCTCCAGGATCTTCTTGTGACGGCGATGCTTCGTCACTCCACGCTTGACTCTCACTGGGAAACCCTCGCTGGCTCGACGTGCGGCTTGCCGCGCACGAGCTCGATGAAGAAGCCGGGCTCCGGTGCGGAGCCGCGGCTACGGCCTACAGATACGGGATCAGCTGGCGAATCCGCGGCTCGTCCGACGGCGACACGACGGCCGACTGGCTCGACAAACGCTTGCGCTTGCTCGTCCGGTTGGACAGGAGGTGGCGCCGATTGGCCCTCGGCCGCTTGATCTTCCCCGTTCCCGTCTTGCTGAAACGCTTCGCGGCCGAACGCCGCGTCTTCAACTTCGGCACCTCAAACCTCCTCGTCCGTGGACTCTTCGTCGTCCTCGAACTCGTCCTCGAACTCGTCCTCCAACTCGTCGAGCTCCTCCCCGAGCTCTTCTTCCGGCTCCGGGGCCTCGCCTGCCTCTGCTCGCCTCTTTGCCTCCGCCTCGCGCGCGGCCTTCTCTCGCGCCTTGATCTTCTCGATCGCAGCGCGATCGGGCGCGATGATGACGCTCAGCATCCGCCCTTCCATCTGCGGTCGTGACTCCGGCTTCGCGATCTCGGCCAGCTGCTCCGTGATCTGCTCCAGCAAGTCGCGTCCCACCTGTTGGTGAACGATCTCGCGTCCGCGGAACATCACGGTGAACTTCACCTTGTCTCCATCCATCAGGAACCGGCGCGCATTGCGAAGCTTGAAGTCGCGATCGTGGTCGTCGATCTGCGGGCGAAGCTTCACCTCCTTCACCTGGCTCTGATGCTGGGTCTTGCGCGCCGTCGCCGCCTTCTTCTTCGCCTCGTATTTGTACCGCCCGTAGTCCATGATCTTGCACACGGGCGGGCTCGCGTTCGGCGAGATCTCCACGAGATCGAGCCCGATGCGAGCAGCGATGTCGCGGGCAGCCTCGGTCGGCATGACACCGAGCTGCTGCCCGTCCTCGTTCACGACCCGGACCTCGGGCACCCGGATCTTTCGATTTACGCGAACCTTGTCCTCATCCGGCTTGGCATCGCGCCAACGGCGTCTACGAAACCCCACGCGTCGAAATCTCCTCCTCTGCTCTGTCGCGGAACGTGTCCGTCCCCATGGTCGACTGCCCCTTCTGATGGCGGCGGCGCACGGTGACGGTGCCCTCGGCCTGCTCGCGGTCTCCCACCACGAGCACATACGGAACCTTCTGCAGCTCCGCACCCCTTACCCGGTAGCTCAGGGTCTCGCTGCGCGCATCGACCTCGGTACGGATACCGGCCTCGAGGAGCGCCCGCGCCACCTTGGCGGCGTACTCCATGTGCCGATCCGCAAGCGGTAGCACGATCGCCTGTACCGGCGCGAGCCACAAGGGCAGATCCCCTCCGGTGTGCTCCAGGTAGATGGCGATGAAGCGCTCGAGCGACCCCAGGATCGCCCTGTGGAGCATGGCCGGCTGGTGCTCCTGACCGTCGCGCCCGATGTAGCGCAGGCCGAAGCGGGCGGGCATCGCCATGTCGAGCTGGACCGTCGAGAGCTGCCAGGCCCGGCCGAGCGCGTCGCGGAAGTGGCACTCGATCTTCGGGCCGTAGAAGGCGCCCTCGCCGGGGTTCACGCCGCAGGGGTAGCCCGCCCGCTCCACGGCCTGGATCAGCATCCGCTCGGCCCGGTCCCAGTCCTCGATCGATCCGATGGACTTCGCCGGCCGGGTGGAGACCGAGATCTCGACCCCGGAGAGCCCCAGATCGCGGTAGACCTCGCCGGTCATCTCGAGCAAGCGGTCGATCTCCTCGCCCACCTGCTCGGGCTCGCAGAAGATGTGGGCGTCGTCCTGCGCCATCGAACGCACGCGCGTGAGGCCGTGCAGGGTGCCGGAGCGCTCGTTGCGGTGCAGGCGCGAGAACTCCGCGATCCGCAGCGGAAGCTCGCGGTAGGAGCGCTTCGCGGTGCGGAACACCAGACAGTGACCGGGGCAGTTCATGGGCTTGAGACCGAGCTCCTCGCCCTCGTCCGCTCCCGGCATGACGAACATGTCGTCGCGGAAGTTGTCCCAGTGGCCCGAGGTCTTGAACAGCTCCGAGGAGAAGACCTGCGGGCACATCACCTCTTCGTAGCCGTAGCGCCGATAGAGCCCGCGCACGTAGTCGACGAGCGCGTTGTACAGCCGCAGCCCCTTGGGTAGGTAGAACGGAGATCCCGGCGACCACTCGTGGAAGGTGAACAGGCCAAGCTCTGCGCCGACTCGCCGGTGGTCGCGCTCGCGCGCGCTCTCGATCCGCGCGAGGTAGGCGTCGAGTTCCTTCGCGTCGCGGAAGGCCACGCCGTAGATCCGCTGCAGCATCGGCTGGCTCTCGTCACCACGCCAGTAGGAGCCTCCGACCTCGAGGAGCTTCCACGCGCCGATCTGCTGGGCGTGCTGCACGTGCGGGCCGCGGCACAGATCGACGAAGTCGCCGTGGCGGAACACGGTGATCTCGGCGTCCTCGGGGATGTCGTCGAGACGGGACACCTTCATGCGCTCGCCCGCCTGTGCGAAGATCTGCCGCGCTTCGTCCCGCGAGACGACCTCGCGCCGGAACTCGCTGTCCTCGTCGACGATGCGCTTCATCTCGGCTTCGATCCTCGGCAGATCGTCGGGACCGATCCGCACCGGGATGTCGAAGTCGTACTGGAACTTCTCGCTGTGGTCGCTGCGACCCACGTCGATCTGAGTTCCCGGCCATAAGCGCTTCACGGCATCCGCCATCACGTGCTCGGCGGAGTGCCGGATCACCTCGCCGGCCTCCTCGTCGCGCGCGGTGACGATGCGCAGCACGCCCCCTCGCCGCAGCGGCGCGCGAAGGTCCATCCACTCACCATCGAGCCGCGCCGCGAGCGCGGCCTTCGCAAGGCCGGCCCCGATGCGCCGCGCGACCTCGAGCGCAGGGGTGCCGTACGGAACGCACATCCTCGTCCCGTCCGGAAGCTGCAGCTCGACCTCTTCCGCCGTCATCTTTCGCCTATCGCGGCCCCTAGCCGCTATCCCGAGGCCCGGGTTCGCATCGCTCCGGCGCACGGACCCCCGTGCGCGTCTCCTCGAGCCGAACGCCGGCCAGGAGGGGGAACCGGATCGGAATCCATCGGAGAGGGCCCACCCGAAGCGGACGGTCCGGGCGACCGAACGAGCAGCGGAGCGAGCCTGGAGAAGTGCGCCTCTAACCAGGCGAATTTCATATCAATACTGGCTACCGGTGTCAAAACGCGGAGCGCCGGAGTCCTCGTTTTCGATCGATCGGGAACTCGGCTCGATCCGCATCTCGGCGCGCCCGAGCGAGGGATCGACCGGCTCGAGGCGGAATCCATCGAACGCCATCGCGGATAGTCGCTCGATCAGCGCTCCTGCCGCGAGCGGCGATTCCACGCGCAGGCGCACCCCTTCGGAGGACAGCTCGAGCAGATCGACCCTGCTCGCCCCGAGCGACTCGCGGATCGCCGTGCGGATGGCATCGACCTGCAACAGTCCCCTCGCCTCGCGCAGCCAGATCTCCACGGGTCCCTGCTGGGACGAGATCGCCGCCCAGTTCCGCTCGAGCTGCTGCACCGCATTGGCCGCCACCTGCTCGCGGAGCCCCTCGAGAGCGTTCGAGAGCGCCCTCTTCGCCTCGGAGTGGTAGCCGGGGGCCTCGAAACGGGCGATCGCCACCTCGGCGCCATCGCTCGCTCGCACCGCGCGCGCGACCACGGACGCCATGCCTCCCGAGAGACCGACATCCGTCGCCGCCCCCACCGACCAGCCGACCTGGATCACGAGCGCGACATCGGCGCCGAGGCGCCGGGCGAGACGCAGAGGGGTCTCGGCCTCGCCTCCGATCGGAGTGGGCCGCAACGTCGGATCGATGAGGACGGCCCCCTCCTGCTGCAGGCGATCCGCCAGGACCCGCTCGAGCCCGGGAAGAGGACCGGTCTCGGCCCCCGCGGGAAGCTCCGCCCCCGGCGCACGCTCCACGTGCAGGAGGATGGAAGGCAGCGAGGGTCGCTCGACGAGCAGCCCCTGCGCGTGCAGGAATGCGCGAAGCTGCGCCACGTCCACCGTCGCGGTGATTCCGAGCGCAACCTCCTCGAGCCCGGGATCCTCGAGCGACGTCCGGCGTACGGGCTCCCCGAGGGTCCGGAAGCTCACGAGGAAGCCCTGCACGCGCGGACGGAGCGCATCCACGAGCGCCTGCGCGCGCTCCGGATCGGCTGTGACCTCGCCGGACACGTAGGGGCGGCTCGCCTCGACGACCGCTTGCAGCATGGCCTCCAGGAACACGGCCTCCCGCGAGGGATCGGCCGCATTCGCCTCGACGGGGAGGACGCCCTCGGCGGTGACGACGACGGGCTCGAGCGCCCGGGTGAGCGCCGTGCCGGGAAGGATCCCGATCGCCACGAGCCCGATGAGCACGACGCGCCGCGATCGCCGACGCAGGGAAGCCGCGCCGTCGGGGGGGGAAGCGCTCGCCCCTTCCCGATCGCCGGCCCACGTCTTCACTCGCTCAGGCATCGCGCCACCTTCCCTCCGAACAGCGCATCCAGTCGATCCACCAGGTCCTGACTCGCCGCCACCCGGTGATGGGGGAGGTCGAGCACGGCCTCCGCACCGGTTCCGAGCCGCAGGACGATCTCGACGGGAACCGGCCCGGGCGAGAGGTCCAGGACCGCCCGAAGCTCACGCAGACGATCCTCCGTCGCCGTATCGGCGACGAGCTCGATCCGCAGGCGTTTCGCGCACCGGGTCCACGCATCGCGCAGCAGGATCGCTTCCTCCACGTGGAGCTCCAGTCGCTCGCCCTCGCCTTCCAGTGTGCCGCGCAGGAAGAGCGGCTCCTCTGCGCGCAGCAGCTGCGCGCACCGATCGTAGGCCTTCGGGAAGACCACGACACCGATCGTGCCGTGAAGATCCTCGAGCTGTGCGCGCGCCATCAGGTCGCCCTTGCGCGTCTTCTGGGTCTTCAGGCCCGTCACCAACCCTCCGAGCCACACGTCGCGCCTCCCGCGCTGCGCCTCGGACAGCCGATCGAGGCGGAAGGAGGCGAACGAATCGAGGACGAACTCGAACTCGCGCAGCGGATGCCCCGTCACGTAGAAGCCGAGCATCTCCTTCTCGCCGGCCAGGAGCTGGCTCGCCGGCCACTCCGGGAGCTCGGGCAGCGGGGGCTCGGATGCGATCTGGGCACCCCCGAAGAGTGACGCCTGCCCAGACGCAAGATCGCGCTGGGCCCGCTGCCCGCGCTCGAGGGCGGCTCCGAGCGCCTCCCAGAGCGAGGCCCGGCTCGCCTTGGTGAAGTCGAAGGCGCCACAGCGAACGAGGCTCTCGATCACGCGGCGGTTCACCCGCTTCGTGTCGATGCGCGAGCAGAAGTCCGCCAGGCTCTCGAACGGGCCGCCCGAGCGGCGCGCCTCGAGGATCGCCTCGACCGCGCCCTCGCCCACGTTCTTCACGCCGGCGAGACCGAACCGTACGGCGTGCCCGTCGTCATCGACGGCGAACTCCGCTGCGCTCTCGTTCACACAAGGGGCGCGCATCTCGATGCTGCGTCGCGCCGCGTCCTTCATGTAGCGATCGAGCTTGTCCTGCTCGCGCCACTCCGCCGTCATCGTGGCTGCGTAGAACTCGGCGGGATGGTGCGCCTTGAGATACGCGGTCTGGTGCGTGAGCATCGCGTACGCCGCCGAGTGCGCCTTGCCGAAGCCGTAGCCCGCGAACTGGTAGATCAGGTCGAAGAGCGCCTCGACCTTGTCGCGCGGGTGGCCGAGGGCGGCGGCTCCCTCGACGAACTTCGCGCGTTGCTTCTCCATCTCGGCGGAGATCTTCTTCCCCATCGCACGCCGGAGCAGATCTCCCTCGCCGAGCGTGTAGCCTGCGATCTTGTTCGCGATCTGCAGCACCTGATCCTGGTACAGGATCACGCCGTACGTCTCGGAGAGCACCTCTTCGAGCTGCGGGATGGAATACGTCACGGGCCGGCGGCCGTGCCGGCGCTCCACGAAGTCGTCCACCATGCCCGACTGGAGCGGACCTGGCCGGTAGAGTGCAACGAGCGGGATCAGGTCGCGGAAGTGCCGGGGCTGGATGCGCGTCACGAGCTCGGTCATGCCCGAGGATTGTCCCACCTGGAACACGCCTTCCGTGTCGCCCCGACACAGAAGATCGTATGTCGGGAGATCACCGAGATCCGTCTGCGCGACATCGAACGCCGGGTCGTGCGTAGCCCTCACCCGCTCGATCGTGTCGTGGATGATCGTGAGCGTGCGCAGGCCGAGCAGATCGAACTTGATCAGACCGACCTTCTCCGCGTAGCGGTAGTCGAACTGGATCACGACTTCCTGGCTGCGCGGATCGCGGTAGAGCGGCGCCACGTCGAGGATCGGCCTCGACGAGATGACGACGCCCGCGGCGTGCCGGCCCGGATTGCGGATCTGCCCCTCGAGGCTCTCGGCGAGCTCGAACACGCGCGCCACCGTCGTGTCCTCTTCGATCTTCTCGCGGAGCTCGCGCGAGTCCTTGCGCGCCTCGGCGAGCTTGATGCCGAGGCTCTCCGGGATGAGCTTCGCGATCTTGTCCGCCTCGGCGAACGGCACACCGAGCACGCGCGCCGCATCGCGCACCGCAGCCTTCGCCTGCATCGTGCCGAAGGTGACGATCCCGGCCACGCGCCGGCCCTCCTCGCCTTCCCCGTTGTACTTCTCCTCGCAGTAGCGGATCACCTCGGAGCGGCGGTTCATGCAGAAGTCGATGTCGATATCGGGCATGGACGCACGCTCGGGGTTGAGGAAGCGTTCGAACGGGATCGTGTACTCGACGGGATCGATGTCGACGATGCGAAGCGCATAGCCGGCAAGGGATCCTGCTGCCGAACCGCGGCCGGGCCCCACCGGGATGCCGCGCTCGCGCGCGAAGTGGATGAAGTCCCAGACGATGAGGAAGTAGCCCGCGTACCCCTTCTGGTTGATGATGTCGAGCTCGTAGCGAATGCGGCGCGCGTACTCCTGGTGCTGGGACCGGAACGGCTCGTCGGGTGCGAGACCGAGCCTTTCCTTCATCCCCCCCTCGGCGAGCTCCGCCAGGAATCGCTCCGCGGTGTAGCCCTCGGGCACCTGGAAATCGGGGAGATACGCACAGCCGGTTTCCATCGTGAAGTTGCAGCGCTCGGCGATCTCGACGCTGCTCCTCACGGCCTGCGGCACGTCGTGGAAGACCTCGAACATCTCCTCCGCGGACTTCACGTAGAAGCCGTGTCCGTCGAAACGGAAGCGCGAGGGATCGTCGAGCGTCTTCCCCGTCTGCACGCAGAGCAGCGCCTCGTGCGGCACCGCGTCGTGCGAGTGCAGGTAGTGGCAGTCGTTCGTGGCGAGCAGCGGAAGCCCCAGATCGCGGTGCATCCCCAGGAGCTCGCGGTTCACGGCCTCCTGATCCGCGATGCCGTGGCGCTGGATCTCGAGGTAGAAGCGATCGCGGAACAAGCGCGCGTAGCGCTCGACGAGCTCCCATGCGCGATCGCGGTCGCCGCGCGTGATCGCCGAGGGAATCGCCCCCGAAAGACACCCCGAGGTCGCGATGAGCCCTTCGTGGTGCATCTGCAGAAGCTCGTAGTCGACGCGCGGCTTGTAGTAGAAGCCCTCGAGGTATCCCTTCGAGACGAGCTTCACCAGATTGCGGTAGCCGGTCTCGTTCATCGCTAGCAGGATCATGTGATTGATCCCGTTGAAGCCGCCCGTCGACGCATCCTTCTCGAAGCGCGAGCCCTGTGCGACGTAGACCTCGCAGCCGATGATCGGCTTCACGCCGTGCTGCAGGCAGTGCTCCTGGAACTGCACGGCCCCGAACATGTTGCCGTGGTCGGTCATCGCCACCGCCGGCATGCCGAGAGCGGCGCAGCGCTCGACGAGCTTGGGGATACCGATCGCCCCGTCGAGGATCGAGTACTGCGTGTGCAGGTGCAGATGCGCGAAATGCCCCTGCTTGCTCGTCACCGGATCGCTCCCCCCGAGGCTGCGGGCGCGCGCCGCGAGCCCGGGCCCATTCTACCGCCCCCCTTCCGGAGGGGCACACCGCCCTCGATCCGGTACGATCTCCTCGCGCCGGAGGCCAAGGACTGCTCCGAAGACGATCGCCGATCCCCTGCCCCGAACGAGGTTCCGCCCCATGGCCAGGATCGAGCCGTTCGACAAGCACACGGACCGCTACGAAGCGTGGTTCGAGCGGCACGACGCGGCCTACCTCTCCGAGCTGCTGGCACTTCGTCCCTTCGTTCCCCTCTGCGGGCGTGGGCTGGAGATCGGCGTCGGCAGCGGCCGCTTCGCCGCACCGCTCGGAGTGCAGGTGGGAATCGATCCCTCGACGGCGATGCTCGACCGGGCGCGCGCCCGAGGCATCGAGGTCTTCGAGGGCATCGCCGAGCGCCTTCCCTTCGAAGACGACCGCTTCGATCATGCGCTCGTGGTGACGACGCTGTGCTTCGTCGATTCACCCGAGGCCATGCTCGCCGAGGCGCGACGCGTCCTGAAGCCGGAAGGAACGCTCGTGATCGGCTTCATCGACCGGGACAGCACCTTGGGGCGCCGCTACGAGGCCCACAGGGAAGAGAGCGTCTTCTACCGCGATGCCACCTTCTACTGCGCGAACGACGTGGAGCGATTGGTCACCGCCGCAGGATTCTCCGATCTGTCCTGGGCCCAGACGCTCACCCATTCGCTGGAGGAGACCGTGGACATCGAACCGGTGCGTCCGGGTCGCGGAGAGAGCGCCTTCGTGGTACTCCAAGCCCGGAACGACAAACCCTCACCGTGAGCGCAGCGCGAGCTTCGCATGCAGAACACCTTCTGGACCGCCTTCCTCACCAGCCTCGCGGCGGCAGCGGTCACCTCGCTGGGCATCTGGACGATCCGCCGCTACGCCGACTGGGGACGTCGCAACACGGCATACTTCATGTGCTTCGCTGCCGGGGTGCTGATCTCGGCGTCGTTCCTGCACATGATCCCGAAGGCCTTCTCGTTGAACCCGCACGGTCCCGCCTTCCTTCTCGTCGGCTTCTTCGGGATGCATCTCTTCCACCGGCTCCTCACCGCGTTCGTATGCGAGCGGGATCCGGAGAAGAAGGACTACGCGATCGGCATCCTGCCGATGCTCGGCATCGGCTTCCATTCCTTCATCGATGGGTTCATCTACTCCATCTCCTTCACCGTGAGCCTCCTCACCGGCGCTCTGGCTGCCGCAGGAATGGTGCTCCACGAGTTTCCGGAGGGAATCGTGACGTACCTCCTGTTGGTGAGGGGGAGCTTCGCCGAGCGCAAGGCAGCTCTCCTCGCCTTCTGTGCCGCAGCGGCGACGACACCGGCGGGCATGCTCGTCTCGTGGCCGATGGTCCGCGCGATCGATCCACCCACCCTCGGGCTGCTGCTCGCGGTCTCCGCAGGAGCCCTCGTCTACGTCGGAGCGACGCACCTGCTCCCCCGGGCGGATCAGGAGAACCGGCGCTACAGCCTCGTCGCGCTGGCCGGCGGCATCGCGGTGGCGATCCTCATCGTGCTGTCAAAGGGGTGAGATCGGAAGAGCCCTCGAGCATGCGCCGGACACGTTCGCGCGACGCCGCTTACTCCCACTCTATTGTAAACAAGACATTTTTATCTTTTATATTCAATGGCTTA
>CAZOTO010000021.1:2482-32212 GCA_964582775.1 uncultured Myxococcales bacterium | reverse complement strand
TGCTGGACGAGGCCGAGCGGCGGCTCGGGTAGCGCCCCCTTCGCCTCCGCCTCTCCCGCCTCATCTCCTCCGCGCCGCCTCCATCGCATTCTCTGCCAGAATCGCCTGCGAGGAGGACTTCCCATGCGCATCCCGACGGCCTTGCTCGGTCTCGCCACATCGCTTCTCGTGCCCGAGCTGGCCCACGCCCATGCGGAGCCCTCATCGGCGCTCGGGCTCGTCGAGGGCCTCCGGCATCCGATCGCCGGCTGGGACCACCTGCTCGCGATGCTCGCCGTCGGGATCTGGGCCGCGCAGCAGCGCGGGCGCGCGATCGCCGCGGTCCCGGTCACCTTCGTGGCCGCGATGGGCGCGGGCGCGCTCGCCGCAGCGAGCGGGCTCGCCCTACCCGTGGTCGAGCCGATGATCGCGGCGTCGGTGCTCTTGTTCGGCGTGTGGATCGGCGTGCGCGCCCGGCTCACCGCCACCACCACCGCGCTCCTCGCCCTCTTCGCCTTCGCGCACGGCTTCGCCCACGCAGCGGAGATGCCCACCTCGGCGAGCTTCGCCTCCTTCGGTACCGGCTTCGTCGCGACCACGATCGCCCTGCACGGCGTGGGTTGGCTCGTCGCACGCGTGGCGGCCGCGGGGATCACGTCCCTCGTCGCGGCCAGCGGCGCGTGGGCACAGAGCGCGGATGACGCTGCGCACGAGCCCCCGCGGCGCGAGTCCACGCGACCGCGCATCGCGCGCGGCGAGATCGAAGAGGTCGTCGTGCGCGGCCGCGCCGACAGCCTGGTAGGCATCGCCGAGTCCGCGTCCCAGGGGACGCTCGGCTTCGGGCAGCTCTCGCGGCGTCCGTTGCTGCGCACCGGCGAGATCCTCGAAGCGGTGCCCGGTGTGATCATCACCCAGCACTCCGGCGGCGGGAAGGCGAACCAGTACTTCCTGCGGGGCTTCAACCTGGACCACGGCACCGACTTCGCCACCGACGTGGACGGAGTGCCGGTGAACCTTCCCTCGCACGGACACGGCCAAGGCTACACGGATCTCGGCTTCGTGATCCCGGAGCTCGTCGAGCGGATCGACTACCGCAAGGGACCCTACTACGCCGACACCGGCGACTTCGGATCCGCGGGCCGCGCGAGCCTCGCGCTCTTCGATCGCCTGGATCACGCGCTCGCGAAGGTCGAGGGCGGGCGTTTCGGCCACGTGCGTGGTGTGGCCGCGACCTCGGCCGACGTCGGACCGGGGCATCTTCTCGTGGGCTTCGATGCCTCGCACGTCGACGGGCCGTGGAAACGGGGAGACGACTTCCGCAGGGTCGCCGGAGCGCTTCGTTACGGCGTCGCGAACGGCGCGCATCGCGTGCGGCTCACGGCGCTGGCCTACCGCGGCGAATGGAACGCGACCGACCAGATCTCGGAGAGCGCCGTCGACCGGATCGGACGCTTCGGCTCGCTCGACGACACCACGGGCGGCGACTCGCAGCGCTACAGCGTGCAGCTCGCCTGGGACCGGGAGGGGGCATCGAGCGATACCCACGTCGGCGTGTACGGCGTCGCCTACGAGTTGGATCTGTTCTCGAACTTCACCTACTTCGCGGCGACCCCACACGCGGCGACCAGTTCGAGCAGGAAGACCGTCGCCTCACGGCCGGCTTGCATGCACGCCACTCGTGGCCATCGACACTCGCCGGCTTCGAGGCCCGCCATACCGTCGGCCTGCAGCTCCGCGGCGATCGCATCGCCAACGGCCTGTACAACACCGAACGGCGACGGCGCGTGGACAAGATCGATCGCGACGGAGCCATGCTCCCCGCGGTGATCCGCCGCGACGAGATCCATCAGACCAGCGTCGCTCCCTACTTCGAGACGGACGTACGATGGCACGAGAAGCTGCGCACCACCGCGGGCGTGCGCCTCGACGCCTATCGGTTCCGCGTCGACGACGAGAACGGCGGCACGAACTCCGGCACGCGCCGCGACGCGATCGCGAGCCCCAAGCTCTCGGTCGTGCTCGGCCCCTGGGCGGACACGGAGCTCTACCTGCAGGGCGGCCTCGGCTTCCACAGCAACGACGCGCGCGGCGTGAACACGCGCATCGATCCCGTGACCGGTGACCCCACGCGCCGGGCGGATCCGCTGGTGCGCACGAAGGGCGCCGAGATCGGCGTGCGCACGACGCGCGTCCCCGGGCTCCACAGCACGGTGTCTCTCTGGTGGCTCGACATCGACTCCGAGCTCGTCTTCGTCGGCGACGCGGGAACGACCGAGGCAGGTCGCCCGAGCCGCCGCCATGGCATCGAGATCGCCAACTACTACACCCCCACCGAGTGGCTCACCGTCGACGCCGACGTGTCGCTCTCGCGCGCACGCTTCCGCAACCGCGCGCCCGAGGGCCAGCGGGTGCCCGGGGCGATCGAACGCGTCGTCGCCGCCGGCGTCACCGTGGGCCGCGACCGCGGCTGGTCCGCGAACCTGCGCCTTCGCTTCTTCGGCTCACGCCCCCTCACCGAGGACGACCGCTTCCGCTCGAGCCGCACGCTGCTCTTCTCGGGCGGTGTACGCTACGCCTTCGGCGAGACGTGGAGCTTGGTGATCGAGGGCTTCAACCTGCTCGATCGCGAGGACAGCGATATCGAGTACGCCTACGAGTCGGCGATCGACCCGGCATCTCCGATCCGCGAGGAGATCCACTTCCACCCGGTCGAGCCGATCTCCGCGCGCATTTCCATCTCGGCGCGTTTCTAGGTGCTTTCCGGCTAGCGCCCCGGCGGCTGCGGCGAGGGGCCCGTGCGATCGAACATCCCATCGAGCCGCAGGTTCACGATCTTCGGGCCCTCGTCCGTCACGGTCACCCACGCGACGTTGCCCGGTCCCTCCCGGTGCCACACGCCGCCGGTGGCACCCATCCCGATGTACTCGCGGCCGTGGCGTTCGCGCCAGAGCTCGCGCATCGTCTCGTTGCCCATGTCGTGGTTGCCCGGCACGAAGAAGAAGGGCATGTCGAGCTGCGCCAGCCGCTCCTCGACCTCGGTCCACTCCGCGGCGAGCTCGGCGCGGTCCTCCGTGTAGCCCTCAATCAGGTCGCCCACGCCGATCACGAACTCGGGCTGGAGCTCGTTCACGAAGCGCAGCGCGCGCTGGAACACTCCGGGCCGATGTCCGCCCGTGCGGTCCCCGATCACCGCGAACTGGAAATCGCCCGACCGACCGCGGAAGGCCTCGCTGGTGCGGGAAACACCCGCTGGCAGCACCGGCTTCCGGGAATCCGCAGGGGGCGCCGACTGGCAGCCCGCGGCGATCAGGATCACCAGCGCGAACGCGCGACGCAGCCCACGCCTCGAGTACACGGCGCTTCCCCCCTCGCCGTCCTCGGTCGCGGAAATCGCGTCCAGCGGGATCCACATCGGGCGGATCGCGTGCGATCCACGGGCCGAAACCAGCGTGGCGGGGCGGACGGGACTCGAACCCGCAACTTCCGACGTGACAGGCCGGTGCTCTAACCGGTTGAACTACCGCCCCGCGCGGCTGGATATCTACACGAGGCCTCGACGATCCGCAATCACGCGCCTTCAGCTTCCCGTGTAGGTGGTCGATTTCGATCGGCACGAGAAGCGGGGGCGCGCGATCGGAATGAGGCCGGCACGAATCGGATTCGCACGAGGGGCATTCGCTCCCTCTGATCTACGGGCGATCCTCGGCGACGAGCCGGAGCTGCTGGAAGGACAGGTCTCCGCCTGCGATGTGCGGCTGGTCGCGCCC
This sequence comes from uncultured Myxococcales bacterium, assembly GCA_964582775.1. Taxonomy (GTDB): domain Bacteria; phylum Myxococcota_A; class UBA9160; order SZUA-336; family SZUA-336; genus CAZOTO01. Next base: position 28,466 of record CAZOTO010000021.1, on the reverse strand, counting down.
GGCGAGCTCTCGGAGGGCGGACCGCGCATCCTGCGCCGCCACCGCCTGCGCACCCCTCATGTGCCCATCGTCGTCATCGTGGACGCGGCCGCAGAGGCCTCGGACGTGCGCGGCTGCTTCCGCGAGGGCGCGGGGGACGTGCTCCGCGTCGACGAGATCGCGACCGAGCTCGGCCCCACGCTCGATCGGATCCTGCTGCAAGAGGCCGCCCGCCGCTCGGTCGCCACCGAAGAGGCCACGATGGCGGCAGAGCTGGGCAAGCGCGCGCGCGAGCTCGAATCGACGGTGGAAGCGCTTCGCCACTCCTACGACGCCACGCTGACGGCGCTCGTGAGCGCGCTCGATCTGCGCGAGAAGGAGACCGCGTGCCACTCCCAGCGCGTAGCCGCGTACGCGCTCCTGCTCGCGCTGCGAACGGGTGTGGACGAGAGCCTGCTCGAGGATCTGTATCGCGGCGCGTTGCTCCACGACATCGGAAAGATCGGGATTCCCGACTCCATCCTGCTCAAGCCCGGCAGCTTCGACGAGCCGGAGTGGGAGGTCATGCGAACCCACCCGACGCTGGGCGGCGAGATCCTCGAGGGCATCTCCTTCCTGCGTACCGCCCGCGACATTCCCCTCTACCATCACGAGGCCTGGGACGGACGCGGCTACCCCGCGGGGCTGGCCGGCACGGACATCCCGCTTTCCCCGCGGATCTTCGCGGTGATCGACTCCTACGACGCGATCCGCTCCCGGCGCCCGTACAAGACCGCGCAGCCCCACGAGGCAGCACTCGAGATGCTGCGCAACGCCGCGGGGCGCCGCCTCGATCCGGACCTGGTCGAGCGGTTCTGCGCGGAGCCGCAGACGAGCTGGCATGCGCTCGAGCAGGCCGTCGTCCATCGACCGACCTTCCACGCCACGCTCGATGCGTGCCGGCGGGTGTTGCGATCGTGATCGTGGCGGCCGCTCGCCCGTCCGCGATGCCTGTGCGGAGCCTGCGGCGATGAGCGCGGAGCTCGTCCTCCTCGGCGAGATCCTGAGCCTCGCGCGCGATCCCGATGTGAGCCTCGAGGAGTTCGGAGCGAAGGTCGCGACATCTCCCCATCTCGCTTCCGAAGTGGTTCGTGTCTCGAACTCGGCGCTCTACGGCATGGAGGGGCGGGTCCATCGCCTGGAGCGGGCCGTGCTGATCCTGGGCATCCGAAGCGTGTCGTCCATCGCCTCGGCCATCCTCGTGGGAGAACGCCTCAAGGCTGCCTCGATCGGCGGCCTCTCCGGCGACGCCCTGTGGATGCACAGCCTCGAGACGGGCGTGTGCGCACAGCTTCTCGCCCGCAGCCTCGATCTCCCGCTGGAGGGCGAGGCGTATCTCGCCGGCCTCCTCCACGATCTGGGCATCCTCGAGCTCCACGAGGAGCACGGAGCGCCCTACGGTGCCCTCGTCGATCGTGTTCGCGAGCAGGCGCTCGACCTCGTCGCCCAGGAGCGCGAGACCTTCGGAGTGGACCATGCGCAGCGACTGCTCGAGCGCACGCGCGTCTGGGGATTCCCCGACCTGCTCCAACAGTCCGTGGGACACCATCACGCACCCGAGCACGCCGATCCCCGGGCCCGGCCGATCGCCGCCCTCATCCACGCCGCGCACGTCCTGATCGAGATCCCCGTTCGCGAGTGGAAGGACCACGTCCCCTCCGCCGTCGACGGCGACGCGCTGGCCGCCCTGGGGCTCACCACGGACGACGTGGCCGACGTCCTCGAGGAGCTCGGCGAGCGCACGAAGGAGATCGCGGCGGTCTTCGCCTGAGCGGAGCCTGCCCACGGGCCGGGCGCGCGTACGACGCCGTGCCACAGCGTGGCTCGCGCACGGCCCCGGGGCTACGATGCCGACGACCGCCCCCAGAACTCCCTTATGACACTGCCCCGTGAATCCGAGGCCGAGGTCCGGCGAGGCCCGAGCGAGGCGGACCGAGAGGTGCTGATCGTGGAGGGCCGGCTCGACGCCGGCTCCACGGTAGAGCTCTGGGATCGCTCGGTGGAGCTCGTCGGGTCCACCGGCGCGAAGCCGCTCGCCATCGATGCGAGCAACCTCGCGTATTGCGATGCCGTCGGCGCCGTCCTCCTCGTCGAGCTCGCGCAGCGCAAGCGCGACCAGGGCGCCGAGGTCGAGATGCGCGGTTTGCGCGAGGAGATCCGCTCGCTCGTGGATCTGGTGACTCCGGATCCCGAGGCCGCTCCACGCCTTGCGCGCGAGGGCGGGATCGAGCGCCTGGGGCGCGCCGCGCTCGACGAGCTCGCCGACATCCGCGCACTCGTCGCGTTCGTGGGCGAGCTGTGCGTCACGCTCGTCGCGGTCGCCCTCGATCCGCGCCGCCTGCGCGGGAAGGACGTGATCGCCGTCGCCGAGCGGGCAGGTCTCGGCGCCGTCGGCATCGTGTCGCTCATCGGCTTCCTGCTCGGGCTCATCCTGAGCTTCCAGTCCGCCATCCCCATGCAGCGCTTCGGCGCCCAGATCTTCGTGGCCGATCTGCTCGGCATCTCCATGCTGCGCGAGCTCGGTCCGCTCATGGCCGCGGTGATGCTCACCGCGCGCTCGGGGAGTGCCTTCGCCGCCGAGATCGGCACGATGAAGGTGAACGAGGAGCTCGATGCGCTCTCCACGATGGGGCTCGACCCCGTGCGCTTCCTCGTGGTCCCGCGCGTGCTCGCCGCCATCCTCGTGATCCCCACGCTCACCATGATCATGAACGTGGCGGGACTCGCCGGCGGCGCGCTCGTGATGATGTCGCTCGGCTTTCCCACGGTCACGTACGTGAACCGCGTCGTCGAAGCCGTGACCGTGGGCGATCTCGTGCAGGGCCTGTCGAAGGGCGTCGTCTTCGGCGTGATCGTGGCCGCGATCGGCAGCCTTCGCGGTACACAGACGGGTGCCGGTGCCAGTGCGGTCGGCGACGCCACCACGAGCGCCGTCGTGAGCGGCATCGTGCTCATCGCCATCGTGGACGGGTTGTTCGCGGTGGCCTTCTACGTGATGGGGATCTGAGCTGTGACCGACGAGGCGATCATCCGCGTGGACGACCTCACCGCTCGCTACGGCGAGACGACCGTGCTCGAGCGCGTCTCCTTCGAGGTCCGGCGCGGCGAGGTCTTCGTGATCCTCGGCGGCTCGGGCTGCGGCAAGAGCACCCTGCTCAAGCACATGATCGGCCTGTACGAGCCGGCCGAGGGTGCGGTGTGGATCGGCGGCGAGGACTTCACGCATGCCGAAGGCCCCGCGCGCGATCGCATCGTGCGCCGCTTCGGTGTCATGTACCAGAGCGGTGCGCTCTTCGGATCCATGACGCTCCTCGAAAACGTCCGCCTGCCGCTCGAGGAGTTCACGAGCTATCCGCTCGAGGTGCAGAATGCGATCGCCGCCTCGAAGCTGCGCATGGTGGGGCTCGAGGGCTTCGAGGATCACCTGCCCGCGGCGATCAGCGGCGGCATGGTGAAGCGCGGAGCCATCGCACGCGCCATGGCGCTCGACCCCGAGATCCTCTTCCTCGACGAACCGAGCGCCGGACTCGATCCCGTCACCTGCGCCGAGCTCGACGAGCTGATCCTGCAGCTCTCCCGTACCCTCGGCGTCACCTTCGTGGTCGTGACCCACGAGCTTCCGAGCATCTATCGCATCGCGGATCGCGTGATCATGCTCGACCGGCGCGTGAAGGGGATCATCGCCACGGGAACACCGCTCGAGCTTCGCGACTCGTGCGACGACGAGTGGGTGCAGCGATTCTTCCGGCGCGCGATGGACGCGGCGGGCGTTCCCAGGGAGGAGGCGCGATGAGCCGGAAGACACACTCCTTTCGCGTCGGCCTGTTCGTGATCGCGGGTACGCTGCTCGCGGGGTCGTGCGCCGTCGTCCTCGGCGGCCGGGGGCTGTTCCAGGAATACACGCTCGCCGAGACCTACTTCGAGGAGTCCGTACAGGGCCTCGAGGTCGGCTCCGCGGTGAAGATGCGCGGCGTGAAGCTCGGCACCGTCGCCGAGATCGGCTTCGTCGAGAACTACTACTCGTTCGACAGCACGCAGGAGCGCCTGCGGCACGGTCCCAAGATCGTCGTACGGATGAAGCTCAACACGCAGCCATCCGCCGAGCGGCGTGCCCGCTCCGAGGAAGACGGCAACGGCCTGCAGGAGTGGGTCGCCGAGGGCCTTCGCATGCAGCTCGTCACCCAACCGCTCATGGGCACGGCCTACCTCGAGGCCGATCTTCTCGACCCCACTGCGAATCCCCCGATGGAGATCGCGTGGACACCCGAGATCCTGTACATCCCGTCGGCGCCGAGCACCTTCGCGCTGCTCTCGTCCGCCGCGGAGCGTACGTTCGCGCGCCTGGAGGCCGTGCAGGTGGAGAAGGTCGTCACCGATCTCGATCGCCTGATCCTCACCACGAAGAAGAAGCTCGAAGAGATCGACGTGCCCGCACTGCAGGCCGATCTCTCGGGCACGTTCACGCAGCTGCGCACGGCGACCGAGGAGTTCCGTGCGGCGATGCGTCAGACCGACATCGCGGCCGTCACGGAGCAGACACGGCGCACGCTCGAACGCATGGACGGCCTGCTCGTCCGCGTGCGCGAGGTCGTCGACGACGGCGAGACGGACGTGGGCCAGATCCTCACCGATCTTCGCCGCACCGCGGAGAACCTGCGCGATCTGAGCGAGACCGCACGCGAGTATCCTGCCGCCGTGATCCTCGGTGCGCCTCCCGAGCGCACCGACCGGGAGACCCCGCCATGATGCCGCTGCACCGCACCCTCTCCGCCGCGCTGTGTGCCACGCTCGCGATCCTCGCGAGCGGCTGCGTCACGCTCTCCCGTCCCCTGCCGCAGAAGACGCGCTACCTGCTCGAGCCCCGGCGCGCCCCCATCGCGCCCGAGGCGACACCCGCAAGCGACGGGCGTGCGCGGGGCGCGATCTTCGTCGATCCCGTGCACGTGAATCCGCTCTTCGACCACAAGGGATTCCTCTACCGCGTCGGAGAGAACGAGTACGAGCGCGACTTCTACCACGAGCTCTGGGTTTCGCCGGGTGTCCTGGTGCGACAAGCGACGATCGAGTGGCTACGGGAATCGCCGGCGCTCCGATCGGGCCTCGAGGAGCGGCGCCGCTCCGTGGCCCGGTGGCGGCTCGGCGGACGCGTCGAGCGCCTCTACGCCGACCTTCGCAACGCGAGCGCGCCGCTCGCCGTGATCGAGCTCTCGTTCGAGCTCGTCGATGCGCGCGCGGACGCGCGCGCGGGGACGGACACGGAGGACTCCGCGTCTCGTTGGCACTACCGCGCCGAGATCCCCGCGCACGACACCTCGCCCGCGGCGCTCGCCCACGCGTGGAACGATGCGCTTTCCCGCGTCCTCACCGATCTCGAGTCCGACCTCGCCCGCGAGGTCGCGCGCTGAGCCATCCGGCCGGCACGGCTCACACGTGCCGCAGGGAGAGCCTCTCCGCCAGGCTGCTTGCCGCCATCCCGTCGCATGCGAAGTCCGCGCACTGCGTGGCACGAGAGACCGAGAACACGCCGTCCGCATCGACGAAGTCGGGATGCGTGCGGCAGAACGCATCGAACGATTCGGCAGGCCGCATCCACAGCCCCTGCAGGCGTTCGATGGCGCACGGACTCAAGAGGCTCCGGGCGGCCATCTCCGCGGAGTACGCCTGGATCGTCTCCATCCCGAGCCGCGGAGACGTCGCGAACGTCTCGCCCATCAGGAATCCCGGTTGGAGGATCGCATCGGGGAACTCCTCGACGACGCGCTGGGCCAACGGCGAGTTGTCGTAGATCTTCGTCATCTGCGGATACACCAATGCGCCTGGCTGGGTGCGCGAGCGCGCGTGCAGCTTCGCGACGCGATCGAAGAACCCGAGCGCCGTCCGGTAGTCGTCCTCCGTGTCACCCGGATAGCCCACCATCATGGCGATGAACGGCGTGATGTCGTTCTGGAAGCACGCGTCGAGGACCGCGAGCGCGCTCTTCACGTACTTCTCGGCCATCGCCGCCGATCGCACCTTCTGCATCCGCCGCAGCGCCGACTCGCTGATCGCCTCGACGCCGAGGAAGACGCTCTCCACCCCGGCGGCGCGGAGCGGTTCGAGCAGATCCGGCGGCAGCACGTCCACCCGGCCCAGGAAACCCCACGAGAACCCGCGTGGCCGGGCGGACATCCGCTTGCAGATCTCCAGCGTCCGTTCGCGCTGCACACCGAAGATGGGATCGAAGACGAAGGCCCGACGCTGCGGGGACACGGCCTCTGCGTGCTCGAGCTGCTTCTCAACCCACGACAGCGGATACGCGCCGAAGGGGCGCATGAGGTTCTCGAGACAGTAGTCGCAATGGAACGGACAGCCGCGCGACGTCATCAGGTCGGTCTTCTCGTAGAAGCGGTGGTGGCGCAGCAGCGAGAAGTCGAAGATCGGCATCTCGCTCGGCGGCAGCGAGCGGATCGGCGTGGTGCGAACCTCTCCCCGCTCGCGCCACGCCAGGTTCGGGATCTCGTCGGACGGAACCGACTGCCCGCTCGCGAGACGGCGGCTCACCGCGAGCGCCGCGGCCTCTCCGTCACCACGAACGACGGCGGTGACGAACGGGAACTTCTGGAGCAGCACGTGGTGCTCGATCGAAGCGAGATAGCCGCCGAGCACGATGGGCGTCTTCGGCATCGCGGCATGGATGGCCTCGACGGGCGAGGTGTCCTCGGACATGCCGAGCGACACATTCGTGTGAAGGGACACGCCGACCCACGCGATGTCTTCGGCCTGCGCCGCCAGATACGCGGCGATCCGTCGGCTCACCGCGAGGCGCGCGCCCCGCGTAAGCCCGAGGCCGAAGTCCATCTCGGTGTCGACGAGCTCGACGGGGACGCCGTTCGCCTGCAGATACGAGCCCACCGCCACGGTGGCGAGCGGCGGCGCCACCTTGTTGAGCCACCCCGGCGGCGTCGACACCGGGTTCAGCCCCTCCACGGAGCCGAGGATCACGACCTTCTTCGTCCCGTTGTCCATGCGAAGATCCCTCCTGGCCCGGACCGCAGGGGTCCGCGCGAGATCGAAGGCTGGACGAACCGAGGTAGCGCGCAGTCACCCTACCACGGCCGGACCGGGACCGAGATCGAAAAGTACGCCGATCGCTCCCGCCGCCGGGAAGTGCGAACGGCTGGCGTCCTGGGGCAGGACGCTAGCGACCGAAGACCTGCTTCAGGAGATCCGTCGCACGTGCCGCCGGGTTCGTGCGGATCCGCTTCTCCTCTTCCCCCACCACGAGGAACAGACCCGCGAGGGTCTCGTCCGTGACGTAGGCGTTCAGGTCGAGCCGGGGCACGGGAGCGAAGGGAACCGCCGACCGGTACCGCCCGATCAACTGCTCGTAGAGCCGGCCGACCCCGACGCCCTGCATCGCCGAGGCGACGATCGGTCGGAACCGGGCGCGCAGCGGCTCGCGGGTCGTCCGCTCGAAGTACTGCGTCGCGGCCGTGTCCCCGCCGCGCACGATTCCCGTCGCATCCTCGAAGCTCATCTTCGCGATCGCGTCCACGAAGACCGGCGTCGCCTCGGAGGCAGCCCGCTCCGCAGCGCGGTTCATCGCCACCTCGAGCTCGTCCACCTGCGCGCCCATGCCGATTCCGCGCAGCGCCGTCGCCACCGAGGAGAGCTTGCCCGGCAAGCCGATACGGATCTTCGGGTTGTCGAGGAACCCGTTCGTCCTCGAGGTGCTCCGGACGGCGCGCTCCGTCGCCAAGCGCAGGGCGTCCTTGAGTCCCGCGACCGTCGTCCGCTCCGGGAGCGGCGCGGCGGCGATCCCGGCGATGACCACCCAGGTGAGAGAAAGAGCTTTCATGGCGGGTATCCTACACCACATGGTCACGAACCTGCGGAGGCTCCTCGCGGGCGCGCTGCGGAAGCGGCGCGTCCGGATCGTCTTGGCGCTGCTCCTCGTGCTCGCGGTGACGCGCATCGCCCTCCCATACGCGCTCCGCTCGCTCATCGTCTCGCAGGCGGATGCCGCGCTCGTGGGGCGCGTGAGCCTCGAGGATCTCGACCTCTCGCTGATCCGCGGTGGTGTCACGCTGCACGGCCTCGGCGTCCACACGGACGAGCTACCGTCGGACGGGCTGCCGTCGACGGAGCCCGCGCTCTTCGAGTGCAAGCGGCTGTGGACGCAGATCCGCTGGCTCGCGCTCTTCGCGAAGACGATCGAGATCGAGGAGCTCGAGCTCGAAGGCTTCGCAGTGCGCCTCGACCGTACGCACGACGGGCTCGTGCTGCCCCGCCCCGTTGCGTCCGAGGCTCCCGCGCCCGAAGCCGTGCTCGCCGGAGACGATTCCCTCGAGGGTGCTGCCCCCGGCGCCGCCCCCGCGAAGGACACCCCGTCCCAGGCCGAGCCTGCTCCCGCCGCGCCGCAGTCCACCGGATGGTCGTTCGCGGCGAACGATGTCGCGCTTCGCGATGGCGCGATCCACTTCCGCGATCACACCGTCGGCGAGTCGCCCAAGCAGTTCGACGTCGAGATCACGGATCTCTCCGCGAAGCAGATCGCACTTCGCATCGATCCAACCGGTCGCGAGCCCGGACGGGTCGCGATCGTCGCGCGCGTCGGCGACGGATCGGTCGGGCTCGATTCCCGCTTCGCGCACACCATCGCGGGCGTGAGCGCGAGCTCGACGATCACCATCGAGAATCTCCCCATTGACGATGCGCGTGTATACCTGCAACGCCTCGGTTGGAGCGATCTCACCGGACGGCTCGACGCCACGATCGAGCATCGCATCGAGCCCGAAGGCGCGCACGAGATCGGCGGATCGGCGTCGCTCTCCGGTGTCGCGATCCGCGTGCCCGGCCTCGACCGCCCGGCACTCGGCTTCGAGAAGCTCGCCGTCGTGCTCGACCGCGTCGACGTCGTGAGCCAGAGCGCAGCCGTCGCCGAGGTCTCGCTCGCGGGCGCGCGCCTCGTGGTCGACGCCAGATCGAAGACACCGCTCCCGGTGATCGCGGCACTCGCCTCCGGCGAAGGCGCTTCCGTCGAGAGCCGGTCCGCGCAAGCCGTCCCCGCTCCCGCCGAGCCGGGGACCGTCGCCGGGCCCGCCACGCCTGCCGAATCCGCACCATCCCCGCGGCCGTGGACCTGGAGCGTGCGCACGGTGCGCCTCGACGGCGCCGTGGTCGAGCTCGAAGGCGAAGGCGAGCCGCTCCCGGTCGGCGTCGATGCCGAGGTGCGGTCGCTCTCGAGCGCCCCCGCGAGCCGTTGGCCGCTCGCGCTCCAGGGGACGCAGGGCGCGGGATCGCTCGGGCTCGACGGCGAGCTCGCGATCGATCCACTCGCTTTCGACGGAACGCTCGCGATCGCCGATCTCGCGCTTCCTGCGCTGCTCTCGCGCATCGACGCACCCGCCACCGGCCTGCTCCGCGAAGGCACGCTGCGCGCAAAGCTCACCCTCGCGCTCGCGAAGGATCTGCGCGTCGGCGGAACGCTCGCACTCGCGGATCTCGACCTCGGCGAGCCGGAAACGGAGAAACAGTTCGGTGTCGGGTGGAAGGACCTCGAGATCGAAGTGCGCGAGATCTCCGTGCCCGATCTGCTCGGCACCGAGATCCCCGCGGCCCCGCGAACGATCGGCGTGAAGCTCGATACGATCCGTCTCGCCGACCCGTCGCTGCGGGTCACCCGCACCGCGGACGGCATCGTGCTGCCATCCTTCGGAGCCGAGGCGCCGGCTTCCGAACCGCCGGCGGACGAGGCTGGATCGGCAGGGGCTCTGCCCGCGAACGAGGAAACGCCCGAGGCCTCGTCTCCGGCGGCGTCCGATTCCCTTGCGTCCCCACCGACGACGATCCAGGTCGAGGTCGCGCAGACCCGCATCGATCGCGCACGCGCGCGGATCCACGACCGCACCGTGCAGCCGTTCTACTCCACCCGCATCGACCGGCTCGATCTCCGTGCTCGCGGCATCCGCTGGCCGGACACGCGCGTCGCCGATCTCGCGCTCACGATGGACGGGCTCGGCGGCGCGAAGCTCGAGGTTCGCGGAAGCATCCACCCCGGCGCCTCGAAGCTCGACGCGAAGCTCGACGAGCTCGCGCTCGCGCAGTTCAACCCGTACGTCACGCCGACGGGATACGGGCTCTCCAGAGGATCGCTCTCCTTCGCCACGCGCGCCGCAGCCGAGAAGGACTCCTACCGAACCTCGACCGATGTCGTCGTTCACGAGCTCGAGGTCGGTGGATCCCAGGGCGAGGCGCTGTTCCAGCAGGCCTTCGGCATTCCCCTGTCGGTGGCGCTCGGTCTGCTGAAGGATCTCGACGGGAAGATCACGCTCTCGGTTCCCGTCGATGCCGACGCAAGCGGCGTGAAGCTCGGCATCGGCCGCATCGTCGCGCAGGCGCTGCGCAAGGCGCTCATGGGTGCACTCGCCTCTCCGCTCAAGCTCCTCGGAGCGATCACCTCGAACGGCAAGGTCGAACGCCTGGCACCCGAGCCGGTCGCGTTCGTGCCCGGAGAGGCACAGCTCGCGCCCGAGGGAGCGGAGCGCGTCGAGCAGATCGCCGGGCTGCTCACGGGCTCGCCCGGGATCGCCCTGACACTTGCCGGTGTCGTCTCCGAGGGCGATCTTCGCGTGCTGCGGGAGCGCGCGCTCCTCGTCGAGCTCGAGGCCGCGAGCGGTATACGCGCGCTCGCCAACCTGGGCGAGATCGGCACGCGCCGCGCCGTGCGCGATCACCTCGCAGCGAAGCTCGCGGGTGCACCGCCCGTGGCACTCGATGCCGAGCCTCGGGACTGGCTCGAGACCCACGTCGCCGGCCAGGGGATCGACGCCGCCGAGCTCACCTCGCTCGCGAGCACGCGTGCCGAAGCGGTGCGGGAATCGCTCGTTCGCGACCACGCGATCGCCGAGTCGAGGCTCGCCATCGCCCCGTCCGTCGTCGATCCGCCCGCGGACGTGCCCGGCGTCGCGATCCAGCTCGGCGCGCCGACGCGCTAGCGGCGCCCTCCCACGGTCGCGCTACCCGACACCGAGCCCGCCTTGCCGGCGGTTCGAGCGGATCGAGCTTGCGAGCGAGAGCGCGATCAGCACCGCACCGAGCAGACCGGTGACGGCCTCGGGGATGTGGAGCTTCGCGCTCCCGAGCATGATGAACGCGAGCACACCGATCGCCCAGAACGCTCCGTGCTCGAGATAGCGGTAGCGGTTGAGCGTCCCGCGATCGACGAGCAGCAGGGTGAAGCTTCGCACGAACATCGCGCCCGCCCCCAGACCGAGCGCGATCACGAACAGGTTCTTCGTCATCGCGAACGCACCCACCACGCCGTCGAACGAGAAGCTCGCATCGAGCAGCTCCAGGTACAGGAAGCCTCCCGCGCCCTGTCGAATCGCGTGCTCGGCTTCGTCTTCGCCACCGCCGAGCAGCGCCGCCAGTCCCTTCGACAGGATGTACGTCACGATCCCCCACACGCCCGCTACGATGAACTCGTCGCCCTCGCGATGCGGGAGCCACCGGGAGATCGCGATCACCACCACGAGGGTGAGCGCCGCCTCGATCGCCTCCATCTTCCCGAGCCGCGTCATCGGCGCCTCGATGATCTGCAGCCAGTGCTCCTTCTTGTGGCGATCCACGAAGAACTTGAGGAACACCATCATGAGGAACGTTCCACCGAACGCCGCGATCTGATGATGGGCCGAGGTAAGGATGCGGCTGTACTCGTCGGGATCGTAGACCGCGAGGCGCACGGCACGCATCGGCCCCATGTCCCCCACGACGCCGACGATCACCAGCGGGAAGACGAGCCGCATCCCGAAGACGGCGATCACGATGCCCCATGTGAGGAAGCGGCGGCGCCAGACCTCGTTCCAGCCCTCCAGGATCCCCGCGTTCACGACCGCGTTGTCGAACGAGAGGGACGTCTCGAGCACGGTGAGGAACGCGACGGTAGCCGCGGCCGGCCATCCGCCCACGAAGTACGCGCCCACGACCGCGAGCACACAAAACGCGAACGAGCCATGGAAGTACGACCCTTGGGACTTCATGCGCTCGCCCGTCTCTCCCGCCGCCCCTTCGCGTGCGCCGAGAATCTACCGCGGATTCGACTCCGCCACACCCGGAGACGTGCGATGCGATCGACGCGTGATGGCGGCGGCGGGTCGCCTCAGAACTCGTAGGTCAGATCGACGCCTACGACTCGGGGCCGACCGAACTGGGCCGAGATCTGGCCCAGGTTCGTCGTGGACAGGCGATACTTCTTGTCGAACATGTTCTCGATCCAGAGCGCCACGTCCACGCTTCCGCGCATCCCCGTCGGAATGTTGGCCAGCTTCAGCCGGGCATCCCAGACCGAGTAGCCCTTGCTGAACGTATCGAGCTTCGGCCCTGCATAGAAATCGTCCTGGGCGCGGAAGTCGACGTTGAGGATCAGATCCCCGATTCCCTCGATGGGCCGCTGGTACTCCACCCCTGCGCCGACCTGCCAATCGGGCGAGTTCGGCACCCTTCTCTGCGCTGCGTAATCCACGCCCCCATCGACATACGAGTTGTATTCCGCGTCGAGGTAGGAGTAGAAGAACCGGAGGCTGAGCCCCTCCGTGAGCGCGGCCCTTCCTTCGATCTCGGCTCCTTTGATATCCACGCTACCCGCATTCAACGTATCGACGAAAGCGGGAGGTACGCGCGCCTGATCGACTTGCAGATCCTTGTACCGGTTCTTGAACAGCGCGACGTCGAGACGTAGGCGGCGGTCGAAGAGGATCGATTTCAGGCCCACCTCGTAGGAAGTCACTCGTTCCTCGCTGAAACCCGGCCCGAAGAACGCCACGGTGCTCTGCGGATTGAAGCCCCCCGCCCGGTATCCGGTCGCGAGCTTCGCATAGCCGTTGATGTCGTCCGTGATCTTGTACTCCAACATCACCGAGGGATTGAACGAATCGAACCTCGCGTTTCCCCGTACCACCGTCCCGGTGATCGCCGGGGTGAAGCCCGGGTTGACGTACGTCTTTACCGCCTCGCGCGAATCCTCGGTATGGCGCACGCCTAATGTCAGATCGAAACGATCCTCGAGAATGGGTGGAGTCCACGTGAATTGCCCGTACACGGCCCCGGAACGGTTCTCTCCGTCCACCACCCAATAGTCGACCACGGCCCCACCGGCGAACGAGCTGCTCAGGGACTCCTCCGTCTCCTCGTCGAAGTAGAACACTCCCGCGACGTAGTTGATCCGTCCGTCCAAGGCGCCCCCGACCAGCTGGATCTCCTGGCTCCACTGGTCCTGCTCCATCCGTCGATCCTGCGTGAACACGTCGATGAAGTTCATGTCCACGTAGCTGTCCAGGTCGCGGTACGCGGTGATCGAGCGAACCAGTACCGGACCGAGATCCCACTCGGCCGTCAACGTGTGTCCGCTCACCTCGGTGTCGCTTGGGGTCTGCCCCCTCGTCGGCGTCGCGTCCTCCTGGCGTCCGGAAACTGCATTCGGTCCCGCCACGATCTGATAGAACTGATTCCCGAACACCATCTCCGATTCGTCGTACGAGTAGTCGATGGTCAGGTTCTCGAGCGGCTGGATGCGAAGCGCCGCCTTCCACGCTTCCTTCTTCTTGTCCTCGTTGAAGTTGATCTGATTGGGACGGTTCGAGTGATTCTCCACCCAGCCGTCGTTCGTGGTCCGCCCGTAGACGACCCGCAGGAACAGGTTCTCCATCAGGGGAACATTGACCTTTGCCTTCCCGGAGAGCAGACCGAAGCTGCCCCTCGTCAGCTGCACCCCACCGGCCAGCTGGTCGTCGGGCCTGCGGGTGATGAAGTTGATGGCGCCTGCCGTCGTATTGCGCCCATAGAGCGTGCCCTGTGGTCCGCGCAAGACCTCGACGCGCTCCAGATCCGCGAGATCCACCGCAAGGCCGATCGGCCTCCCGATGGGAACACCGTCGAGGTAGATCCCGGTCGCCATGTCATTGGTCGACTGCGCATTCAGGTTGCCCATTCCGCGAATGAACAGATTCGGCGCGTTGCGTGTGCCCGCGAACGGGGCCAAGTTCAGCGATGGAACCTGGTTCAACAGATCCATCACGTTGGTGACCCGTTGCGTCGCGAGATCGTCCGCGGTGAACGCGGTGATGGCGATCGGGATGTCTTCCAGCAGCTCCTCGCGCTTCTGCGCGGTCACCACGACTTCCTCGATGGTCGGACCCACCCGCGGCGCGGGCGCGGAGCTCTCCGCGGCATCCTCCTTCGCAGCGGCGTCCTGCGCAGAAGCAGCCCCAGCCCATCCGATCGGTCCAAGACTCCCACACAGAACTGCGGAGGCCCATACCGAGACGACCTCGCGCAGCAGCCATCGACCTCGATTCGTCGCAATCGACTCCATCATGCTCCCCCCTGAGGACTCGATTCCATATCCGCGAATGTGCCGCTCCGACCTCTACCATGAACCGAAAGCTCCAGTCAACGCATACACGCGGCTCCCATGGCGGAGCTCGATGCGATGTACGATGAGTCCCAAGCGGGTTCCTCCAGGGTGTCCGGACTCCATCGAGGGTCTACTGGAACCTCTGGGCGGAGTCACAATGCGGTACGTTCGATCTTCCAGACGACAGCGGAGGCAGGAATGAGCGACCTCAAAATCACGTGCGATGAACATGTGGTGACGATCGCACTCGCGCGCCCCGAACGGGCGAACACCATTACGAAGGAGATGCTTTCCGAGCTGTCGGCAGCACTGTCGAATGGTGAGGATGATCCCTCGGTGAGGGCGATCATCTTGACGGCCGAGGGGCGGGTATTCTCGGGTGGTCTCGATCTGAGAGATGCGGCCAGTGAAGAGGGAGTCTCCAAAGGCGGCTTCGATCTGGGGCTCACGCTCGATCTACGGGAGTTTCCGCCCAACGTTCTCTATCACATGGACACGCCCACGATCTGTGCGCTGAATGGCGGCGCCGCAGGGTTTGGCATGGACCTGGCCCTGGCCTGTGACCTTCGCATTGCCGCTCGGAGCGCCAAGCTGTCGGCTGGCTACGCGAAGCAGGGCATCGTGCCCGACAGCGGTGGAACGTGGCACTTGCCGCGATTCCTGGGTTGGGCGAAGGCCGCCGAGATCGTGTTCACGGGAAAGACCTTGCTCGCCGAGGAGTGCCTCGAGCTGGGTCTCGTCAATCGCGTCGTGGACGATGACGAGCTGATGAGCGCATCGATGGCGATGGCCCGGGAGATCTCCGACTGTGCGCCCCTGGCGGTCCAGACTGCGAAGCGAATGATGCGCGTCGGGATGCGCGAATCCTTCGATGATCATATCCAGCGCGTCTATCTCCAGGTGCTGCCCATCCTTCGGAGCGAGGATTTCAAAGAAGGCTGTGCCGCCTTCCTGGAGAGACGAAAGGCCGAGTTCATCGGCCGATGATGCGATCGCCGCGAAGCGTTCGAGCCGTCGCGCCCCGGCTTCGCAGCAAAGCGGCGATCGAGTAGGATC
Source organism: uncultured Myxococcales bacterium (assembly GCA_964582775.1). Classification (GTDB taxonomy): domain Bacteria; phylum Myxococcota_A; class UBA9160; order SZUA-336; family SZUA-336; genus CAZOTO01. The sequence continues at coordinate 13,000 of CAZOTO010000021.1, read as the reverse complement.
GCGACGAGGGAGGAGCACGCGATGGGCGACGAGTATCGGGACTTCACGCTGGCGGCGGTGCAGGCCGCACCCGTCTACCTGGATCGGGACGCCAGCGTCGAGAAGGCCTGCGGCCTGATCGAGCAGGCCGCCGCGCAGGGAGCAGAGCTCGCCGTCTTCGGAGAGACGTGGCTCTGCGGTTATCCGAGCTTCGCATCGTCGTCCGCACATCCCGCGTTCCTCGGAGCGCTCCAGCGCCTGATCCGCAACGGTGTCGAGATCCCCTCGCCCGCAACGGATGCGCTGTGCGCTGCGGCCCGCCGCGCAGGGATCGACGTGGTGATCGGCGTCGCCGAGCGCGATGCCGTCACGCACGGCTCGATCTACTGCACGATCCTCTTCATCGGGCGCGAGGGGCGCATCCTCGGCACCCACCGCAAGCTCAAGCCCACCTTCTTCGAGCGCAGCGTCTGGGGCGAGGGCGACGGCAGCACCCTTCGCCTCTACGATCGCCCGTACGGAAAGCTCGGCGGGCTCAACTGCTGGGAGCACCAGATGATGCTCCCCGGCTACGCCCTGCTCGCGCAGGGATTGCAGGTGCACGCCGCGCTCTGGCCCGGCTGGTCCGAGACGCGCCAGGAAATCCTCTCGCGCGCCTTCGCGATGCAGGCCTGCGCGTTCGTGGTGATGACCGGCTCGGTGCTGCGCGAGCAGGACATTCCCGCAGAGCTTCGCGACCTCGTGCGCCCGATGAACGGACACTCGGCGATCCTCGGACCGGGCGGCGACATCCTCGCGGGGCCGCTCCTCGACGAGGAGGGCATCCTCACCACGAAGGGGAACCTGGGACAGGTCGCGTTCCTGCGCATGATCTCGGATCACGCGGGACACTACACGCGGCCCGACGTCTTCGAGCTTCGCGTCGATGCGCGCCCCAGACGCGCCGCGGTCTTCCGGGGTCGCGACGACCGGGTGTGGCCCGCCGAGCTTCGCGACGCCATCGCCGCTGGGCTCACGAGCGGCGCGATTCGCAGCGAGGACGAGCTTCGCGACGCGATCGCCCAGCTCGACCCCGAGCTCGCGCGCACCGCGGCGCGCACGGCGACGGACTGAGCCGATGCTCGATCTGTACTTCGCTCCGACGCCCAACGGCTGGAAGGTCACCATCCTGCTCGAGGAGTGCGGCCTTCCCTACCAGGTGAAGCTCGTGAACCTGTCCGCCGGCGAGCAGCTCCAGCCGGAGTTCCTCGCGATGAACCCCAACGCGCGCATTCCCGTGCTCGTGGATCCCGAGGCCGAAGGCGGGCCGCTCACCGTATTCGAATCGGGAGCGATCCTGATGTATCTGGCCCAGAAGACCGGGCGCTTCCTTCCGACCGATCTGCACGGCTTCTACCGCGTCACGCAGTGGGTGTTCTGGCAGATGGCGAACCTGGGCCCCGCGGGCGGCCAGGCGAGCCACTACGTGAACTACGCGGGCGAAGGCCACGACTACTCGCGCAAGCGCTTCCTCGACGAGTACGACCGCCTGCTCGGCGTGATGGATTTCCAGCTCGCACGAAACGAGTACCTGGCGGGCGGCTACTCCATCGCCGACATGGCGGCCTTCCCCTGGCTGCTTCCCTACAAGCGCTACGGCTTCACGCTCGATTCGTTTCCGCATCTGCGACGCTGGTTCGACACGCTCAAGCAACGCCCGGCCCTGCGCCGCGGCGTCGACGTGGGCAAGGGACTGCGCCCCCTGGGCGAGATGGACGCCGCTGCACGCGCCGTGCTCTTCCACCAGACCTCGGAGCGGTACCGGAGCTGAATCGCGTCAGGCCGCGCCGGTTCTGCGCTGCAACGCATGCTCGACCAGGATCAAGCGGTCGTTTCCGAAGTACATGTCGTCCCCATCGACGAACATCGTGGGCGTGCCGTAGCCGCCGCGCGCAATGAGCTCGTCGGTGTTGGCGCGAAGGCGCTGCTTGATCCCGGGCGTCTGGATCGCGGCGAAGAAGCGCTCGGCATCCATCCCGCAGCACGCGACGATGTCACGCAGGACCGCATCGTCTCCGATGTCCCGCTGCTCGCCCCAATAGGCCTCGAACACCGCGCGTGCGAAACGCAGCATCGACGCCTCGCCCTCGTCCCCTGCGACCAGACAGCCGCGCATCGCCTTCACCGCATTAGCGGGATGCATGCGCGGCCAGCCGATCTCGAGGCCCCGGAACTCCGCCCAGTCGCGAAGATCCTTCATGAAGTGCGTCATGCGCCGCTCGTTCTGGAACATGGCCTCGCGTGCGCTGTAGAGCCCCGGGTTCACCGCGTTGAACACGCCGCCCACGAGGATCGGCCGCCACTCGATCCCGACCCCCAAGCGCTCGCACATCGGCTGCACCGCATCGAAGGCCAGATACGTCCACGGCGAGGAGCAGTCGAAGAAGAACTCGAGACGGGGCATGTCTGGACCTCCGGAATGGATCATTTCGTCCCCCCTCCAGGACGAAATTGCGCCGCGACCCGAACGGCGAACTCCGATCCTTCGTCTATAATGCCGCACGATCGTACCGAACGACGCAGCGACGCATCGGGCCGGCCGAAACGATCGGGCCGATGCCCAGCGAGGAGACGAGCATGGGAGAGCTGAACGACTACAGTGGCGAATTCCAGCCAAAGCTCACCTTCGAGAGCTTCTCCAAGGAGGCACTCGTCAAGCTCTGCGACCAGTATGCGCGGATCTATCTCGGCTACATGGGCGTGGTGAACACGCTCAACCGCAAGCTCGGCAAGCTCGATCCCGAAGCGGCGCTTGCCATCGACGAGCAGATCTACTGCCAGACCGCCCGGACCTTCGCGGCACCCGGAATCGCCAAGGCGCTCAACATCGAGGGCAACGACGTCATCACGCTGCTGAAGCTCATGCAGACGATTCCCGACGGCACTCGGAGCGACAAGTACGAGTCCGACTACGCGGTGATCGACAACAACCACGTGATCCTCACCATCCGGCGCTGCCCGACGCTCGCCTACTGGGAGCGGCGCAACGACAACGAGTCGATCCGCGTGTGCTGCTCTCCCGGCGGCACCGAGGAGAAGACGATCGTCGAGTACGCCAACACCGTGAATCCCGACATCACCGTGACGGCCATCGAGACGCCTCCCCACTCGTGCAAGAGCGGATTCGCCTGTCGATGGGAGCTCAAGCTCGAACCGAGGGCGTGAGGGACGAGGAGCGGGGTTCGTCGACGCCCGCCGGGAGGATCCGATGACGGAGGATCGTGCGAAGCGACTCGCCGGGAAGGTGGCGATCGTCACCGGCGCCGCGCAGGGAACCGGCCGCGGCGCTGCCCTCGCCTTCGCGGCCGAGGGCGCATCCGTCGCGCTGTTCGGGCGGACGGCTTCGAAGCTCGAGCGCGTCGCGAGCGACATCGAAGCGCGCGGCGCACGGGCGCTCGTCGTCGCGGGCGACGTCACATCGGAAGCCGATCGCGAGCGATGCGTCGCCGGGACGCTCGAGCGGTTCGGCCGGATCCACATCCTGGTGAACGCCGCGATCTCGCCGGAAGCGCGCGAGGGATTCCTTCTCGAGACGAGCCGCGAGCACACCGCCGAGCTGTGGGAGTCCGGCTTCGTCGCGATGACCGAGCTCATGCGCCTGTGTCATCCCCATATGAAGGCCGCGGGTGGCGGCTGCATCCTCAACGTCGGCAGCATCAACCAGCACATCCCCAAGGGATTCTCCGTCTATGCAGGGGTGAAGGCCGCCGTCCAAGCCATGAGCCGCGGCGCCGCGCTGGAATGGGCGGACGATCGCATCCGCGTGAACGTGATCCTTCCCATGGTGATCTCGCCCGCGTGGGAGACCTTCGTCCGGAGCCACTCCACGGCCGCCGCGGCCTTCGTGCAGGCGCTGCCCATGCACCGCATGGGCGATCCCGAGCTCGACATCGGCCGGCCCTGCGCGTTCCTCGCCAGCGAGGACGCCCGCTTTATCACCGGCGCCACCCTCGCCCTCGACGGTGGCTACGGCTTCGTGCGATAGAGGGGAAGAGCGATGACGAAGAGCGATGCACGATCCGGATCGAGAGCCGAACCGACGCCCGACGACCGTGACGAGAACGAAACGGGTTTATCGCGACGCAGCTTCCTGTACGTCACCGGCGGGGGACTGCTGGCGGGAACCGTGGGAGCCGAGGGATCCGCCGAAGGCGGCGCGCCGGAGCCATCCGGAGAGCACAGCGGAAGGGTGGCCTTGATCACCGGAGGCGCGCGCGGCCAAGGGCGCTTCCATGCCGTCGAGCTCGCTCGACGGGGCGCCGACATCGTGATCTGCGACATCGCCGCACCGATCGCCAGCGTGCACTATCCGATGGCGAGCCAGGAGGATCTACGAGAGACCGCGCGCCAGGTCGAAGCCCTGGGGCGACACTGCCTGGCGGTGCAGGCCGATGTGCGCGATCCCGCCGCGATGACGGATCTCGTCGCGCAAACGCTCCAGCGCTTCGGCCGTCTGGATTACCTCCTCGCCAATGCGGGGATCATGAGCATGGCGCCGCTGCAGCAGTTGAACGACCAGACATGGGACGACGTCATCCAGACCAATCTCTACGGCGTGTTCCATTCCATCCGCGCCGTGCTGCCCCCGATGGTGGAGCGCAAATTCGGGCGCATCGTCGTGACGTCCTCGGTAGCCGGGCGCAAGGGACTCGCGAACCTGGCCCACTACAGCGCCAGCAAGTGGGCCGTCATCGGTCTGGTGAAGAGCGTCGCGCTGGAAGTCGCCACGCAGGGCATCACCGTGAACGCGGTCTGTCCCACGTCGGTGCCCACCGACATCCTCCTCAACGAGGCGACCTATCGCCGCACCTTTCCCGACCGGGAGAACCCCACGCGCGAGGACTTCATCGCCTACGCGAAGGAGCACTGGACCTCTCTTCCGCAACGGGTGCCGTGGGTGGAGTGCGAGGACGTGACCCGGCTGGTCCTGTTCCTGCTCTCGGAGGGCGGGCGGCACCTCACCGGCGAAGCCCTCGCCGTAGCGGCCGGCGCCATGGCCAGCAACGTCGGCTGAAGCGACCTTCTTCTTACGTCGCGGGGCGCAGGTCGCCGGGCTTTCGCAGCATCTTCTCGATCTCGCTCACGTGGTTCTCTTCATCGTGGATCATCGTGCGGGCGTACTCCTCGAGCCGCACGTCCTGGTCCTTCACCAGCGCGAGCAGATCCCGGTAGGCCTGCACGCCGATCTTCTCGTGCTCGAGGCTCTCGGAGAGGATGTCCTCGATGCTGTGCTTCTGGGTCTCCAGCAGCTTCCCGATCTTCAGGCTCGGATGACCGCCGAGCGCGGTGACGTACTCACCGGCTTCGTGCGCGTGTTCGAGGGATTCCGCCGCCACGCCGCGGAACCACTTGATGATGGGGATCCGGTTGTACCCGAAGATCATCAACGAGTAGTGGCTGTACCGCACGACGCCCGCCAGCTCGAGCTCGAGGATGTGGTTGAGGGCGTCGATGACCTTCTGCTTGTCCACGGGGGTCTCCTTTCGCGGGGTTTCGGCACACGCAGTCTCCGCGAACAAGGATGCCCCCCTACCGACACATCTCCAAGTCGCCGCTCGACACATCTGCGCGTCGCTTCTTCGTGGTCCGCACGAAGGCGCGCAGGGATCCACGCGCCGGCAGGAGAGCCGGCACGCCCGTGCCTACTTCGGCGTGAGGACGAACACCGGGAACAGGCGGTCCGTCCGCTGCTGGAAGACCTCCCACAGCGGCATCACCCGCACCAGCTCGGGCCAGATCTCGGCGCGCTCCTCCGGGGTGAGCAGCTGCACATGGGCCTCCCACTTCTTGTCCTTCACCTGCACCCAGGCCTGCGGGGTCTTCTTCAGGTTCTTGGCCCACGCGGGATCGTCCCCCTTGCCGGCGAGCGATCCGACGACGATGTACTTCTCGCCCCTCTGCACGAAGTTGAGCGCCGTGATGACCTGCTTGCCGCTCTTGTGGCCGATCGTGGTGATGAGCAGGCAGGGCAGCGGTGCGAGCTCCTGCTGGTATCCCTCGCGGCCGTTCGTCGCGAGATAGGTCTCGACGTGCGCCTTGGCATCGGAGCGGATGCGGTCCATGGACTCGACCTTCGCGAGCGTCGCCTGCCAGGCTTCCTCCGAGATCCAATCGGGCTTCTCTAGCTCACTGAGCGGCTTTTCGTAGGCCACGGCATCCTCCTCGTCCAAATCGTCCCGTTGGAGATGCGGAAATGATCCACCATTTTGCAACGAATTGCCCGCCGGCGCGGCTCCTGTCTCCGGGACCGGCAGGGGGGCGCCGAGGCGCCGGGGAACGACGCGACGGCTCATCGCGGTCCGCATTCAGCAGGCCAGCATGTTGCGGCCACCGTTCACGCTGTAGTGCTGGCCCGTGATGAATCCGGCCCGGTCCGAAGCCAGGAAGGCCACCATCTCGCCGATGTCCCCCGGCTTGCCCGGGTGACCCAGCGGAATGTGGGCGGCGACCTTCCGGCACCACTCCTCGGAGCGCGTGGCGAGCACGGAAGGGGTCATGATGAATCCGGGCGAGACGGAGTTCACCCGGATGTCCCGCGGAGCCAGCTCGACCGCCAAGCCCCGGGTGAAGCCCGCCACGGCGGACTTGGTCGCTGCGTAGAGCGCCTCGCCCGACGGTGGCCCGACCTTCGAGGCGTCGGACGTGACGTTCACGATGCTTCCGCCGCCACGGGACAGCATGCGGGGAACGACCGCCTTGCAACAATGAAGTGTTCCCTTGAGCGTCACGTCGATGTGTCGGTCCCACTCCTCCTCGTCCGTATCGACGAAGGGCAGGTGCTCCGCGGAGAAACCGAGATACGCCGCGTTGTTCACGAGGATGTCGATCCTTCCGTACTGCGCGATGACCCATTCCACGGCGCGATTCACGTCGGCAGAGCTCGAGACATCCATCCCCAGCGAAGAGCACTGGACGCCGGAGCTGCCGAGCTGGAGAGCCGCCTGCCGGGCGCCAGCCTCGTTCACGTCTGCGATCACCACGTGGGCCCCCTCGCGCCCCAGCGCAGTGGCGATGCCCAGGCCGATTCCACTCGCGGCACCGGTCACGATGGCAACTCGTTCACGCAACGTCATTTCGTGTCCACCTCGATGATGAAAGGGATCGCAGCAGCGGCGCCCCCCTGGCGTCGCATCGACATACGGGCCTCATCGACACACGGGTGTGTCTGCCTCGGAGATCGACCGGGATTCGCGCGTCACCGCGGGCCGCTGGCCGAGCAGGCGCTGGGCCGCAATGGTGAGCGCGGGAAGGAAGGTGAGCGTCACCACCGCGGTGCCCATCAGGCCGAACAGCACGATCGCCCCCACGCCGCGGTAGAGCTCGGTGCCCTCGCCGGGCAGGAAGACCAGAGGCGCCAGACCGAACACCGTCGTCACCGTGGTCATGGCGATGGGGCGCAGGCGCGACTCCACGGCCTCGCGCACCGCGTCGGTGACGCTCGCACCTGCGCGCGCGTTCTCCAGGGCGCGGTGCACGATCAGGATGGGGTTGTTCACGACGGTGCCCATCAGGATCAGGAAGCCCAGCATCGAGATCATGTCGAAGGACTGGCGCATCTCGGGGAAACCCAGGTACGGCAGCAGACCGCCCACGAAGTTCAGCAGCCACAGCCCCGCAATGCCGCTGGCGATGCCGAGCGGAATGGTGGTCATGATGAGCAGCGGGTGCCCCCAGTGCCCGAACACCGCCACCATCAGCAGGTACACGATGACGAGCGCGACGACGTAGTTCCCCGTGAGGGCGCGGCGCGTGGCGTCGAGCTGATCGCTGGCTCCGGAGACATCGATGGAGACGTCGACGGGAACGAGGCCCGCGCCGCGCAGATGCGCCACCACTTCCTGGCGCACCACACCCACGCCGGTTTCGAGGGCCACGTCTCGGGGCGGCACCACCCGCAGCGTCACCGTGCGGCGTCCGTTCACGCGGCGCACCGTGCTCGTATCGACGCTCTCCACCACGGCGGCCACCGATGACAGCGGCACCGTGGCTCCCTGCGGCGTGTGGATGAGCAGCCACTCCAGATCGTCCACGGTCGCCTCGGTCCCCTCGCGGCTGTAGAGGAAGATGTCCACCTTGTCGTCGGCGAAGAAGAACTCGTCCACGTACGCGCCGTCCGTGAGCGCCGCCACGGTGAGACCGAGATCCTCGGCCGTCATGCCGAGCTCCGCGACGCGATCCCACAGCGGCCGCACCTCGAGGAGCGGCTGCGCCAGCGACAGCGTCGGCGGATCCGCCTGGATGCGCGGACCATCGAACACCTGCAGGGACCGATCGTAGACCGCGCGCGCCACCTCGTAGACGGCCTCGAGACGCGGTCCCGCGATGTCGAGGTCGATGCTGCGGGTGCCGGCGTCGTTGCTGGTGATGATCGAGCCCCGCGACACGAACGCGCGCATGCCCGAGTACTCCGCGTACTTCGCCTCCATGGCCTCCATGAGCGGGAAGATGTGGGCGGGATCCTTGGGCTCGGTCACGATGATCAGCCCTTCGGGATCCACGCGCAGCGTCAGGTACGCGAGAGCGGGTACCTTGGCCTCACCGCGATCGAAGCGCTCGGGCGCATCGTCCACCAAGGGCAGGAAGTAGGCCTCCACGTCCTTGGCCACCTCGCGCATGGCCGCCAGGTTGTAGCCAGGCGGAGCGTTCAGCCGGGCGAACACCTTGGGCTCCTCGCCTTCGGGCAGATACTCCGCGGGTGGGGTGAGCACGAGAAGGATCGCCCCGCTCACCGCGACGGTGCCCGCGACGCAACCCACCCGCCGCGCGTGCGTCGCCGTGAGCCATGCGACGAACGAAAGGATGCGCGCGCGCAGATCCTGCCCGCCGCCCCACGGCACCATCGCGTTCGCATCGAAGGTGAGCCGGGCGCTGGCCGTCGGAATGACGGCGATCGCCACCAGCATCGACATCAGGATCGAGGCCGACACCGCGATGGCGATGTCCGAGTAGAGCTGCCCCGCTTCCTCCTGGATGAAGACGATGGGAACGAAGACGAGGATCGTCGTGAGCGTCGAGGCGAGCACCGCCGGCCAGACCTGCTTCACACCCTCGACCGCGGAGCGCACGCGATCCAGTCCGCGACGGCGCGCAAGCTCGATGCTCTCGAGCACCACGATGCTGTTGTCCAGCGTCATGCCGATGGCGAAGGCCACGCCCGCCAGCGAGATCACGTTCACGGTGCGGCCCGCCAGGAGCAGCCCCAGGAAGGCCGCGATCGTGCAGATCGGAATGCCCACCACGCCCACTGCCGTCGCCCGCACCGAACGCAGGAACAGGAACATGACGCCGGTGGCCAGTACGGCGCCGATGCCCAGATTGGTCCAGACATTGGCGATGGACGCGCGCACGTAGCGCACGTCGTCGGAGATGAGGGCGATGTCCATGCCCGCGGGGTGCAGGACCTCGCGATCGATCGCCTCGACCTCCCCCTCCATGGCGTCCTTGATGTCCAGCACGTTGGAGCCCTGCTCGCGCTGCACCGCGAGGCTGATCACCGGCGCGCCGTTCATCGAGGCTTCCGCGCGGATCTCGAAGTGGTCGAGCTCCACGTGTGCCACCTGGCCCAGACGGATCACCCCGTCTCCTCGCCGCGCCAGGATCAGCCGCTCCAGCTCCGCGACGTCCCGGAAGCGACCCACCGTGCGCAGCAGATAGCGGCGCTTTCCGCTCTCCACCTCGCCGCCGGAGACGTCGCGGTTTCGCTGCCGCAGCGCGTTGCGCACGTCGACCACCGTGAGCCCGCGCTCGGCCAGCCGCGCCGCGTCGAGCAGGACGCGCACCTGCCGGTCCGCCCCGCCCCACACCTGCACCTGCGAGACACCGGGTACCGTCTCCATGCGCACCCGCACGTGGTCGTCGATGAAGTCGCGCATCATGTCCATGTCGAGCTGACGCGGGTTGCCCGGAAGCGGCGACACCCGGAAGAACATGAACGGGGTTTCCGAGAACGAAGACGCATAGATGCGCGGCTGGTCCACGTTCTCGGGGTAGGACGGCACCTGCGACAGCGCGTTGTTCACGCGGATCAGCGTCTCGTTCACGTCGACGCCGAACGGGAACTCGAGCTCGATCCGCGCCTCGCCGCTCGTCGCCGTCGACGTGATGCGCGTCAGGCTGGGCAGGTTGCGAAGATACTCCTCCTGCTCGACGAGGATCTCCTGCTCGATGTCCTGCGGCGTGGCGCCCGGCCAGTCGGTGAGCACGAAGATGGTGCGCACCTCGAGGTCCGGGATCATCTGCACGGGGATGCGCAACGCGGCGACCACGCCCAGCACTGCGACGATGAGCACGGCCACCGCGACCAGGATGCCGTGCCGGACCAGGCCCTCAAACATCGCCGGGGCCGCCCTGCACCCGCACGCGCTGCCCTTCCCGCAGCCCCTCGTTGCCGCGCAGCACCACGGGGGTTCCGGCCTCGATCCCCTCGAGGATCTCCACGCGCCCGTCGAACGTCCGGCCCGTGAGGACGCGCCGCTCCGACACCGTATCGTGTCCGTCCGC
>CAZOTO010000021.1:0-2382 GCA_964582775.1 uncultured Myxococcales bacterium | reverse complement strand
GCGGCCGCGCCGTTCACCACCCACACCGTCACGCGCCCATCCGGATGACGCAGAAGTGCGTCGCGCGGCACCACCACTCCCTGGACGCCGGTGCCCAGCCGCAGGCGCGCCCGCGCGGACATGCCGGGAATCATGGCCACGCCATCCTCTTGCAGACGCACCCGCACCAGGAAGGTGCGCGCCGACGGATCGCTCTGGGGGACCGTGGAGTCCACGCGTCCCACCAGCCGCCGCCCGGGCTCTGCATCCAGGGTCACCTCGACCTCGGTGTCGGGACCGACCCGCGGGAAGTACTCCTGGGGCACCGGGAAGTCGAGGCTCAGGTCGTCGGTGGAGACGATCTCCACGACGGGAGTGCCGGGCTCGATCCACTCACCGGCGTAGGCGAGCTTGCGACTGACGGCTCCCGCGAACGGAGCCTTCACCTCGTGGCGCTCCACGAGCGCGCGCTGGCGCGCTTCGTCCGCCCGGACGCGGGCCAGCACCGCCTCGTCCATCTCGACCTCGGCCCGCAGCGAGCGCAGCGCCGTGGCCTCGATCGCCTTCTGCTCCAACAGGCGCTCGGCCTCGTCGAGCAGCCGGCGCGCGTCGGCCAGCCCCGCGACGGCCTCGCGCGTGGCTGCGCGGGCGCGATCGAGATCGATGCGGGCGAGCTCCGCGTCCAACGTGGCGAGCAGATCGCCCGCTTCCACGCGGTCGCCCACGTCCACCCGCACCGCATCCACCCGAGCGCTCACCTCGGCGGAGACGCGCGAGACCTGGGGCGAGATCACCGTTCCCGTGACGGGGACCTCCTGCACCACCGGCATCTGTTCGGCCCGACCCACCGTCACCGGCGGCACCCGCTCCTGGGCATGCACCATCTCGGGCGCGAGCAGGAGAAGCGGTAGGAGCACGAGCGGAAGCGATCGCGTAGCGATGATCCGCCACGATCGTCGGGGCAGTGCGGTCATGGACACGTGACGATACTACGGGGAGCCCGCCTCTCCGGCATGCTGGAGCGGTCGGGGGTTCCCGAAGCCGCCCGAACCTCGGGACGCAGCGTTCGGGGTACACTGCGAGCCGCGGACGATGGCAGCCGAGACACGGAGGGGGAACCATGGCTCTGCACCTGCGGGGACGAACCGCGGTCATCACCGGCGCGGCCGGCGGCATCGGTCGAGCCCTGGCGCGGCAGGCCGGCGCCTGCGGCATGACCCTGGCCCTGGCGGATGTGGATGCCGAGGCCGTGCAGCGTCTCGGTACGGAATGCGCCGATCACGGCTTCGCGTGCACCACCGCAACCGTCGATGTGCGCAAGCGCGAGGCGCTCGACACCTTCGCACGGACCCTGTTCGCTCGGGACCACGACATCGCGCTGGTGTTCGCGAATGCCGGCGTCATGCGGGTGGGAACGTCGTGGGAGCTCCGCGCCGAGGACTGGGATCTGAGCCTGGACGTGAACCTGAAAGGCGCAGCCCACACGGCGGCGGCGTTCATGCCCGGGCTGCTGCGTCAGGGCCGCCCCGCGCGCGTCGTCTTCACCGGCTCCACCTCGGCATTCCTGCCCCGTCCCCATCTCAGCGCCTACTCGTGCAGCAAGCATGCGCTCTGGGGTCTGGCCGAAGCGATGGCGCTGGAGCTGCACGAGCGAGGGGCCGCGGTCGGAGTCTCGCTGCTGGCTCCGGCGGGAGTGAAGACATCGATTGCGGCGCCGCGACGGCACGGCAACGACGGCGCTCGCCAGGCCTCGATCCACCAGTTGATCGAGACCTTCGGCATGCCGCCCGAGACGCTCGCCGCAATGACGTTCGAGGCCCTGCGCGAAGAGAGGTTCTGGATCCTCCCGCATCCGGAATTCAAACCGGCGATGCAGGAGCGGGTGCGACGCCTGGTCGAGGAATCGCCCCCAGCGGCCTGAACGACGCGATGATCCACCACGACTCCGGGGGAACGAGATGGAAAAGGTGATCTACAGCCTGTGGCGTCCGGCCGGCGAGAGCCGCGAGGCCTTCTGCACGCGCCTGCGCGAGAAGCTGGCACCCGAGCTGCTGGCGCGCGGCGTGCGTGGCCTGCAGTTGAATCTGCGGGACGAGGCGATCGCCCCCGCGACGGGGAGCGACCTCGAAGCCACGCGCCCGCTCATGGACGCGGTGTGCCACGTATGGGTCGACAGCGCGGTGCGCGAGCTGCTGAAGCCCGTGGACGAGATCGTGCGGGCCGCCACGTCGCGCCACGCCGGGTACCTGGTCTGCGAATCGCTGCCCTACCCCAACACCGAGTTTCCGTCGCAGCCCGGAGAGCGCACACGGGGGTTGGCGCAGGTCGTGTTCATGCGGCGTCCTCCATAGTAGACATTATTTATACGGGAGAAATCACGAAGAGAAATATCAGTCTTGTTAC
>CAZOTO010000020.1:0-32438 GCA_964582775.1 uncultured Myxococcales bacterium | reverse complement strand
TCCAGTCGCTCATCTGCGTGAATGGGTGCCAGACGTGGCGGCGATCGATGTCTTCGGGGCTGGGCATGGAATCCTCGCGCGCGGTACCCCCGCGCTCTAGCGCAGGCTCGCGAACAGCGCGATGACGCGGGCGATGTCCTCGGGCGTGTGTCCTGCGGTCGGCGTGAGGCGAAGGCGCGCCGTGCCTTCGGGAACGGACGGATAGCGGATGCCCTGCGCGTAGACGCCGCGCTCGAGCGCCCGCTCGCAGAGCTCCATCGCGCGCGCGTTGTCGCCCACGACGAGCGGCACGATGTGTGTCGAGCTCGTGCCGGTGTCGAAGCCGTGCGCGCGAAGGCCGCGGCGCAGCTCCTCGGCGCGGGCGAGCACGCGATCGCGCCGCTCGGGCTCGGCGATGGCGACGCGAAGTGCGGCGCGGGCGGCGGCGGCGGCGGCAGGAGGCAGCGCGCAGGTGAAGATGAAGGGCCGCGACGTGTTCACCAGCCACTCGCGTACGAGCGCGCTCGTCGCGACGAAGGCGCCGAAGCTGCCGAGCGCCTTGCCGAGGTTGCCGATCACCACGTCGGCCGCGACGCCCGCGAGCTCGGCGCTGCCACGCCCCTGCGCACCGAGCACGCCGATGCCGTGGGTGTCGTCGAGCACCACGAGCATGTCGTGGGCGCGGGCGATGGGGAGGAGCTCGGAGAGCGGCGCGGTGTCGCCGTCCATGCCGTACACGCCGTCGAGCACCAGGATCCTTCGGCGATGGCCTGCGAGGGCGCCGGCCACGCGGGCGAGATCCTCCGGATCGGCGTGGCGGAACACGTGCACCCCGGCGCGCGAGAGCCGACAGGCATCGATCGTGCTCGCATGGTTGAGCGCATCGCTCACGATCGCGTCCTCGGGGCCCGCGAGCGCGGTGAGCACGCCCAGGTTCGCCATGTAACCGGTGCTGAAGAGAAGGGCGGACTCCGCACCCAGGAAGCCGGCGAGCTCCGCCTCGAGCAACTCGTGCACGGCGAGGTTGCCGCTGATGAGCCTCGCGCCGCCCGACGCGGTGCCACATCCTCGCGCCGCTTCGGTCGCGGCCTCGACCACGCGTGGGTCTCCCGCCAGGTCCAGGTAGTTCGCCCCCGCCAGCATGAGCGCGTCGCGTCCGTCGACGCGCATGCGCGGGCCGATCGCGCCCTCTACGCGCCGCAGCCGGCGGTGCAGGCCCGCCTCGTGGATCCGCCCGAGCTCGGCGCGGAGCTGGGCCGCGACCGACCCAGGGAGCTCCGCCGCTTCGCCGGCGCGTGAACGATCGTCAACTATCGGGGATCGCAGGGGATTCTTCCTATCGGGTGCTTTGAAACCACCCGGGACTGGGGTAGACTCGGCCAGCCTCGATGCGGGCGCAAGCCGGGATCCAAACGAGTTGAACGCCACCGCCACATCCCTCGACGCCATCCTCCCCTTCCTGCACGAGGACCTCGCGCAGGTGGAGCGTGCGTTGCGCGACGGGATGAGCTCGGTGGCCCCGATGATCCCCCAGGTCGGTGAGCACAGCTTCGCGAGCGGGGGCAAGCGCATCCGACCGGTGCTGGTGCTGCTCTGCGCCCGGCTCTGTGGCTACCGTGGGCCGCGGGCCATCCAGATCGCGGCGGCCTCCGAGTACCTGCACACCGCTTCGCTCATGCACGACGACGTGGTCGATGGCGCCGACGTGCGGCGGGGGCAGCCGAGCGTGAACGCGCGCTTTGGCACGAGGCTCGCCGTGCTGGTCGGCGACTTCCTCTACGCGCGCACCTGCCAGACGCTGGTGGACGACGGCGACCTCGCGATCCTGGGGATCTTCGCGGAGAGCATCCGCTCCATGGCCGAGGGCGAGGTCCTGCAGCTCGCGCGCAGCTTCGATCTCGACATGACCGAGGCCATCTATCTGGACGTGATCGCCCGCAAGACGGCCACGCTGCTCGGCACGTCGTGCGAGGCGGGGGCGATCCTCGGCGGTGTCACCGTGGCCGAACGCCGCGCGCTGCGCGAGTACGGGATGGGCCTCGGTCACGCGTTCCAGCTCGTCGACGACGCGCTCGACTACGACGCGAGCGGCGAGGAGATCGGCAAGGCGCCCCTCACGGACCTGGCCGAGGGCAAGATCACGCTTCCGCTGCTGCTGGCGCTCAAACGCTGCACCGTGGCCGAGCGCGATGCGATCGCGACGGCGCTCAAGAGCTTCCGCATGGGCTCGCTCACGGGCGGCGAGCCGGATCCCGAAGAGCTCGCCCTCGTGGCCGATGCCGTGCGTCGCCATCGCGGTGTCGAGAGCACGATCGAGGCGGCCGCGCAACGCTCCGCCGACGCGCGCGCGCGCATCGCGCCCTTCGTCGACGGCGAGGCGAAGCGCGCGCTCTTCGCGATCGCGGACTTCGTGGTGCGCCGCCGCAGCTAGCGACTTCGTCTCCCCGCCTCACCCCGCAAGACATCCTCACCCCGAACTCGAAGGAGGATGCGTCATGCGAATGCGAAGTTGGACCGTGCGAATGGCGGCGGCCGGGTTGGTCGTCGCACTCTGTGTGCTCGCGGGGGGCGCGAGCGCGGCTGGGGAATCCGCCCCGCGCGGCGGCGATGCGAAGGTCGCCGCCGTCGTGAACGTGAACACCGCGAGCGAGGCGGAGCTCGAGAGGCTGCCAGGCGTGGGCCCCGCGAAGGCCCGGGCCATCATCGAGCACCGCAAGAAGAGCGGCGGGTTCCACACCGTCGACGATCTGGTCGCGGTGCCGGGAATCGGCGAGAAGGCGCTCGCTCGCTTGCGGCCGCACGTGACGGTGGGAGAGAAGTCCACCGCGCGTCCCAAGCCGTAGCGTAGACCGCGCAGACAAGGCCAGCCGGGGCGCGGTGCGCGAGCGCCGCGCCCCCTTTTCTTGCCGTTTCCGCGCAGCGGCCCCCGATTCCCCGGCGCGACCCCGTCCGACCCGAATCGCCTTCCCGCTCGGGGCGGATCGGCTATGCTCCGCGCGCCATGACCAAGATTGCGAAGATCAAGGCGAGGGAGATCCTCGATTCGCGGGGCAACCCGACGGTCGAGGTGGACGTGATCCTCGACTCCGGCGAAACCGGCCGTGCGGCGGTTCCGTCGGGTGCGTCGACGGGAAGCCGCGAGGCGCTCGAGCTTCGCGATGGCGGCAAGCGCTACCGCGGAAAGGGCGTGCTTCGCGCGGTGGAGCACGTTCGCGGGGAGATCGCGAAGGCCGTGGTGGGTTGCCGGGTCGGTGGCCTCGAGGAGCAAGCCGCGATCGACCGCGTGATGATCGATCTCGACGGTACCGAGGCGAAGTCCCGTCTCGGTGCGAACGCGATCCTCGGTGTATCGCTCGCGGCCGCACATGCGGCGGCAGCGGCCGAAGGCCAGCCGCTCTACCGCTGGATTGCGAATGGAAGGCCCGCGCTGCTGCCCCTCCCGATGATGAACGTGTTGAATGGCGGCCAGCACGCGGTGAATCGCGTCGACTTCCAGGAGTTCATGATCCTGCCGACGGGCGCTTCCACGTTCGGCGAGGGACTGCGCATCGGCGCCGAGGTGTTCCACGCGCTGCGGGCGGTGCTCGTCGAGTCCGGCCAGAGCGTGGGCATCGGAGACGAGGGGGGCTTTGCACCCGATCTCGACTCGAACGAGGCCGCCGTCGAGATGCTGCTGCGCGGCATCGAGCGGGCCGGCTACCGCCCCGGCGAGGACGTGCACCTGGGGCTCGATGTCGCGGCGAGCGAGTTCCATCGGGATGGCCGCTACGTCCTCGAGGGCGAGGGAGTCGCGTACGACTCGTCGGAGCTCGTCGCGCTCTACGAGCGCTGGGTCTCGCGCTATCCGATCGTCACGATCGAGGACGGCCTTGCCGAGGGCGACTGGGATGGGTGGAAGCAGCTCACCGAAGCGCTCGGGCGCCGCGTCCAGCTCGTCGGCGACGACCTCTTCGTCACGAATCCAGCCATTCTTCGCGAGGGCATCGACCAGGGCATCGCCAACTCGGTCCTCGTGAAGGTGAACCAGATCGGGACCCTTTCGGAGACTCTCGAGACGATCGCCCTCGCTGGGCGTGCGGGTTACACCGCAGTGATCTCCCATCGTTCGGGGGAGACCGAGGACACGACGATCGCCGATCTCGCCTGCGGCAGTGCCGCCGGCCAGATCAAGACGGGATCCCTCTGCCGCTCGGACCGGGTCGCAAAGTACAACCAGCTCCTCCGCATCGAGGAGGATCTGGGGGGATCGGCCCGCTTCGCGGGGCGTTGCGCCTTGCCTCATCTGGCCTGAGCGAAACCAGGCGCACGCCGCAGGGGCCCGGATCGCGCTCCGGAATTGCAGTGGGGCTTGAAGTCCTGGCGGTGGCGGGGTAGGTTCCGCTCGGAACGGAATCGAGGCCGCACTCCTCTCCCTGCGGCCTCGCCGGGGAGGATCGGGGATGGCGCAGCGGATGAAGCTCCGGATCCTCGTCGTCGACGATGACGAGGACATCTGCGCATACTTGAAAGAGTTCCTGACTCGCGAGGGGTATCGCGTCACCACGTTGAACCGCTCGGCGGACGCCCTGCCCGAGATCAAGGAGGGCAAGCACCAGATCGTGCTCCTCGACGTGCGCATGCCGGAGACCGACGGAGTCCAGCTGCTCCAGCAGATCCGCGCGATCGACTCCGACGTGTGCGTGATCGTGATGACCGCCTATCCGTCCGTCGAGACGGCGGTCGACACGATGAAGGCGAACGCCTTCGACTACTTGCGCAAGCCCTTCGACGTCACGCAGCTCCGGGCCGTCATCCAGCGAGCGATTCGCGAAAAGGGATTGATGGTCGACGCCGAGGAGCGCGTGAACCAGCTGATCGGTGCGAAGGTGCGCCAGCTCCGCCGGGATCGTTCACTCACCTTGAAGCAGCTGGCGAACAAGACGACGCTGTCGGTGAGCCTCATCTCGCAGATCGAGCTCGGGAAGAGCGCGGCGTCGGTGTCCACGTTGCGCAAGCTCGCCGCCGCGCTGGGCGTGACGATGTCGCAGCTCTTCGAGGGCATCTAGCGCGACGGGTTCCTTCGCGGTGTGCGACGCGGGTCGACGGTCACGCGACGGATGCGATCTCGTCTACGGCGGCGTTGCGTAGGAGCACGCGCGTGACGTTCCCATCCACGTCGACGCGTCCGCCTTGGCTCTCGATCAGGTGACGTGCGACGCGTAGCGACAGGGAATCCGTCTCCGTGCCGCGGCGGCCGATCTCGATCTCGACCTGCACGGGGAATCCGCGGGCTCGTCCATCCGTGATCTTGATGCCGAGGCGACCGCCGGTTCCGACGACGGCGGCTCCCGCGCCGAGCAGCTCACGGAAGGCGCCGCGCACGCGCTCCGGGTCGCCGTAGATGGGCTCGCGGCACAGCAGGCTCCACGATGCCGCCACCCGGCCCTCGGCGAGCTCGGGAACCTCCTGTGCGGCTTCCTGGAGGAGTGTCATCGCCGCCGTGGTCTTGCCCTGCATGGGCCTCGGCCGCGACACGAGCATGCGGATCTGCCACGAGAGCCGATCGAGCTTCTCGATGGCGTCGTCGATCCCCGGGTCGTCCCGTCGCAACATGCGCAGCGGATCGCGAAGCGCCTGCGAGATCAATCCGAGCAGATGCGGCGCCACCGGCTCCTCGTGCACAGGCTCGACCATCCCCGGATGCGGCTCCGTGGCCGCGAGCGACTCCTCGGGTTCGGGGACGAGGGTCGCGCTCTGCGCGAGGGCCGGCGCACCGGCCGCGGGATCGCGCTCCGGGACGTCTTCGATACCGGACGCGGAGAGCAGGGCGGAGCACGGATCCGTCTCCCGTGCGACGTCTCGCTCGGGGCATGGCTCGCGCATCGAATCCTCCACCGCGGCTTCCCTTCTGCCGAGCAGCCGAAGCATGGCGATGCCGAGCCCCGCTGCGAACCCACCCGCTGCCCAGATCCACTCCATGTATCCGGATCCCTCTTCCTCGAAATCCCGTGGCGAATCAGAGCGCATGCGACGGCCCATGCGGCGGGGGATCCGTCGAAGCGAAGGAGTCCATCGGCCGACCCCGATCGCGGTGTACGCCATCGCGACTCATGAACCATCCTCGAGCGGGGGGCTGCTCTCCGCGGGAGGGGGCGAAGAACGAGCCGATGATAGCGTGTCCGAGCGAAGAATCTCGCGCACGAGATCGTCTTCGTGGCACATCCGAGACAAGCCCGCTGGCTCGACCGCGTTCGAGCAGCCAAGATGTGCAGCGTGATCCCGAAGCGTTGTGAGGAGCGACATGAACGCAGACCGACGTAGCCGAGCGATCGCGCGCAGCGCTGCGGTCGCATGCGCGCTCGCGGTCCTGCTCGGCCTCGCGTGCGACATGGGATCCGATCCGCCATCCACGGAGAGCCAGGATGCCCTCCACGACGAGCCGTCCGGCCCGCTGCAGCCCGGCGACTGGCTCGTGCTGCACCTGGCCTCGGATCCGGAGAACCTGAACCCGCTCACCTCCAACGATGCGGGTGCCTCCTCCGTTCTCGCCTGGATCTTTCCTCCGCTCGTGACGCTGGACGCGGAGACGCTCGAGCAACGGCCGCTGCTCGCGGCGGAGCTGCCGGAGATCTCGGCGGATCATCGCACGTATACCTATCGCCTCCGTCCGGGGATCACGTTCTCGGATGGGACTCCGCTTACCGCGCACGATGTCGTCTTCACCGTGAAGGCGATCCGCCATCCGCGGGTGAATGCCCCGCATGCGCGCAACTACTACGAGTCCGTGCGCGACGTCGTGGCGCTCGACGACCTCACCCTCCGCATCGAGCTGCGCGAGGTGTACTTCCGCAACGAGTGGGTGCTCGGCGCGATCCAGCCGATCCCTCGCCATTACTACGACCCGCACGATCTGCTGGCGGGCATCCGCGTCTCGGAGCTCGACGACTGGGAGGGTCTGGATCCCCTGCGCAAGGATCGGGCGCTGCGCTTCGCCAAGTCGTTCAACGAGGACTTCCAGCGCAGGCCGCTCGGTCCGGGTGCGTACGCGCTCGAGGATCCGAAGCGTGACTTCGTCACGGGCGAGCGCATCGTGCTGCGACACCGCGCGAACCATTGGGCGCCCGGCGACACGGATCTCGGCGACGGATGGGTGGACCGCGTGCTGTTCCGGGTGATCAACGACTCCGAGGGTGCGCTCGTGGCGATGAAGGCGGGCTCGCTCGACGTTCTCGGCCTACGTCCGCTGCAGCACCTGAAGCAGACGACGAGCCCCCGATTCACGCGCCGCTTCGCCAAACACATCGATGTCTATGCGACCTACACCTACATCGGATGGAACCAGAAACGGGCGGTCTTCCGCGATACCCGCGTGCGCCGCGCGCTCTCCATGCTCGTCGACAAGCGCAACATCGTCGACAAGGTGATGCTCGGCCTCGCAGAGCCCGTGGAGTCGCCGATCTTCCGGGAGCGTCCCGAGTACAATCGCGCGCTCGAACCCTTTCCCTTCGACCCCGCACGCGCGCGCGCACTGCTCGCCGAAGCGGGCTGGAGCGACACGAACGGCGACGGGATCCTCGACCGCGAGATCGCGGGTGAGCGCGTGCCCCTGCGCATCGAGATCCTCTCCAACGCGGGCAACGACGAGCGCAAGAAGGTCGGCCTCGTCGTGATCGACGAGCTCAAGCGCGCGGGCATCGACGCGAGCTTCCGCGCGGTGGACTGGTCGATCCTGCTCGATCGCGTGCGCAACTTCGACTACGACGCCGTGATCCTCGGCTGGGCCGGCGGCGGATCGACCCCGCCGGACGTCTATCAGATCTGGCACTCCTCGCAGGCCGTCGCAGGGGGATCGAACTTCATCGCCTACTCCAATCGTGAGGTCGATCGGATCCTCGAGCGCTATCGGATCGAGTTCGATCCGGCACACCGCAAGCGGCTCTACGACCGCTTCCAGGAGATCCTGTACGAGGAGCAGCCCTACACCTTCCTCTATGCGCCCAAGGGCGTGACCGCCTGGGACCGGCGCTTCCGCGGCGTGCGCTGGTATCCCGTGCTCGGCACCGAGTACAACGAGTGGTGGGTTCCACGGCCGCTCCAACGGTATCCGTAGAGGACGGGCTCGATGCTCCGCTACATCCTTCACCGCCTCGCCCTGCTCGTGCCGACCTTCGTCGGTGTCACGTTCCTCGCCTTCTCGATCATGCACCTGGCGCCGGGGGATCCGGTGGATCTGTTCCTCACGGGAGGCCTCGCAGCGGGCACCGAGGGCATCAGCAGCGAGAAGTTGGCCAATCTGGAGAGGGAGAAGGCGCAGCTCCGCGCGGAGCTCGGGCTGGATCGACCCATTGCGGTTCAGTACGCGATGTGGCTCGGCCGGTTCGCACGCGGCGATCTCGGCCTGAGCCTCAAGGATCGTCAGCCCGTATGGGACAAAATCGTGGAGCGGCTCCCGGTCACGATCACGCTGAACGTGCTCGCGATCCTGATCACCTACGCGATCGCGATCCCCCTGGGGATCTACTCGGCGGTGCGTCCGGAGAGCCCTTTCGATCGCTTCCAGACGCTCGTGGTGTTCATGCTCTACTCCCTTCCCGTGTTCTGGGTGGGGACGCTCGTCATCATCTTCCTGTGCGGTGGAGACTTCCTGCACTGGTTTCCGCCGGCGGGGCTCCACTCGCTCGCGTACGAGCCGACGTGGCCGTGGTGGAGGCGAGCGACGGACTATCTGTACCACCTGGCGATGCCGCTGGTCTGCACGACCTACGGTGCGTTCGCCGCGCTGTCGCGCTTCATGCGCAGCGCGATGCTCGAGAATGCACGGCAGGACTACATCCGCACGGCGCGCGCGAAGGGGCTCGCGGAGCGGACCGTGGTGCTCAAGCACATGCTGCGCAACTCGCTGATCCCGATCGTGACGATGCTCGCGGGAATCCTGCCGTCGTTGATCGGCGGCTCGGTGATCATCGAGACGATCTTCTCCCTGCCGGGGATCGGCTATCTCGGATTCCAGGCGGTGCTCGCGCGCGATTATCCGATCGTGCTGGCGTTGTTCGCCGCGAGCTCGTTCCTCACGCTGCTGGGCATCCTGCTGGCGGATCTCGCCCTCGCCCTTGTCGATCCGAGGATCACGTTCGGGAGGGCCCGCGCATGAGCGCACCGGACCTCGTGCGCCCCTCCTCCGCCGAGAGCTATCGGGTACGGGTGTGGGCCGCACTGCGACGCAATCGCCGCGCGATGGGGGGCCTGCGCGTGGTGGCGGTGCTCGCGGTGCTCGCGCTCCTCGCCGATTTCGTCGCCAACGAGAAGCCGCTCTACCTCGAGATCGACGGGCGCGTCCATGCGCCGGCCGTGCTCGACTACGCGGTCTGGACCGGACTCTCCGCGTGGCCGCCCGAGCTGGCGAACGCCGATTGGCCGCGGCTCGTGGAGCGCGCGGATCGCGTGATCCGTGCGCCGATTCCCTATTCGCCCACGCGCGTGGACATCAGCGGCGACGTGTTCGAGCCGCCGAGCACACGGCACTGGCTCGGCACGGACGAGCTCGGCCGCGACGTCGCCGCGGGGATGGTCCACGGCATCCGCGTCTCGCTCACGATCGGCCTCGTGGTCGTGGCGATCCAGGCGTCGATCGGCATCCTGCTCGGGGGCTTGGCGGGCTACTACGGGGGCGTCACCGATCTGGTGCTGTCGCGCCTCTTCGAGCTCATGCTCGGCATCCCGACCTTCTTCCTCATCATCACGGTCGCGGCGATCTTTCCTCCGTCGATCTACACGATCATGGTGATCCTCGGGCTGACGGGCTGGGTGGGGATCGCGCGCTTCGTACGCAGCGAGTTCCTGAAGGTGCGCGCACAGGACTTCGTCGTCGCCGCGCAGAGCATCGGTGCGGGCGACCTGCGCGTGATGCTGCGGCACATCCTGCCCAATGCGATTGCACCGGTGCTGGTCTCGATGTCGTTCGGGGTGGCGAGCGCGATCCTCACCGAGTCGGGGCTGTCCTTCCTCGGGATCGGCGTTCCGCAGCACCTGGTGACGTGGGGGTCGATCCTGTCCGTTGCGCGATCGAACACGTTCGCCTGGTGGCTCGCGATCTATCCCGGCTTCGCGATCTTCGCGACCGTGACCGCATACAATCTGCTCGGCGATGGATTGCGCGATGCGCTCGATCCGCGCCACCAGGAGGAGTAGGCGGTCCCGGTTGCGGCCGCCGCCTCGCCGGAGGGCGTGCGGCGTCGTAGACTGGCCCCGTGAACACGCTCGAGAGCTTCGCGCCACGCCGGGGCCTGTCCATTCCGGCCATGACGGCACTGGACCCGGATGGCCGTCCCATCGACGAGGATCAGCGGCGTCTCGTGCGCTTCCTGATCCAGTCCGGCCGCGGGGCCGACGTGATCTTCGCCATGGGGACGAATGGCGAGTGGAACCGGCTCGAGACTGCCGATCGCCATCGCGTGATCCGCGTGACGGTGGAGGAGGTGCTCGCGCGGGGATCCGTGCTCGAGCGGGCGGGGCATCGCCCGGTCGAGGTCTGGGTCGGAATCACCGCCCGCACCGCCGCCGAGACGCTCGAGACGCTGGAGCTCGCGCTCGATGTGGGCGCGCACGGGGCGGTGATCGCTCCGCTCGCCATCGTGGATGTCTCCGATCCCGTGCGCTTCCTCGCGCGCGACGTCTCCGATCTGCTCGATGTCCGCGATCGGCGCATCCCGATCTACCTGTACGACAACCGGGACATCGCGGCGGGTCCCGTTCCGTACCTGCGCACGCATTGGGTGAAGGCATTGAGCCGCCTCGACTTCGTGCGCGGGATCAAGGTCTCCGCGCCGCCGCGCAAGCTCGGTCACTACACGAAGGCGGCGCGACAGTTCCGCGATCTGGGCGAGTTCGGCATCTACGTGGGCAACGCGCTGTACACCCTCGACATGATGCGTCCACGCCGCGGGTGGTGGGGCGCGCTCGTCGAGCACTGGAATCGCTTCCTGCTCCACGACATGCTGCCGGCGGGCGTCGTGTCCGGGCCCGCGAACGTGCTTCCGCGCGAGTGGCAGCGCGCGTGGCGGGTTGCGACCGCCGGTGACGAGGAACGCATGGAGCAGATGCGCCGGATCTTCCTTCGCTTCCGCGAGCTGTACGTCTTCCCCGAGGGGAACCGCGGGCTCGCGGCGCAGAAGCGTGCGCTCGCGCGATTGGGGGTGATCTCGAGCGATGCGATCGCGAAGGGGACGAAGGCATTGACGGCCGAGCAGCAGCAGCGCTTCGATGAAGGATTCGCCGCGTTGCGCGAGGAGATCGCGAAGACGTTGCCCGTACACTGGATCTCGGATCCGGGGGAGGCAGGGGGCCGATGAGCGAGGGTGCGATCGAGACGGGGACTCGGGCGATGGCTGCGGTCGAGCGTTTCCTCGAAGTCGCGGTGCACGAGCTCTCCGCGGTGGCCACGCGAATGGACCGGGCGCAGCTCGCGAACGCAGCGAACCTGATCCGGAAGGTCGAGGCTCGTGGCGGGCGCGTGCATGTCACGGGCATCGGCAAGCCCGAGCACGTCGCGCACTACGCGGCGTCGCTGCTCGCGAGCACGGGTACCGCGGCCACCTTCCTGCACGGGACCGAGGTCACGCACGGCTGCCTCGGACAGCTTCGATCGGGGGATCTCGTGATCGCCATCTCGAACAGCGGCCGGACACCGGAGCTGATTGCCGCGGTGGAGGCGATGCGTCGCTTCGGCACGCGGCTCGTCGCGGTGACGGGAGCACTCGATTCCCCGCTGGCCCGTCTCGCCGACGTCGTGCTCGAGGCGCGGGTGGGCGAAGAGGGCGATCCCCTCGGCTTCGCACCGCGTGCGAGCGTGCTCGCCGAGGTGCTCGTGCTCGCAGCGCTCTCCGTCGAGCTGCAGGTCGAACGCGGATTCACGCGAGCCGACTATCATGCGCGTCATCCGGCAGGGGCGTTGGGAGAGAAGAGCCGCGCCTGAGCGGTGCGCTGGCTCTCAGCTCGGCAGCTCGATCTCCCGCGCACCGGTCGAATCATCGAAGCCGGTCGAATCCTCGACCGCAGCGGCGATGACATCGTCGGAGATCCCGGCGTCGTCGGCGAGGGGCGCGGCCTGCTGCAGCCCAAGGGGATCCTCGATGCGCATGGCCTGTGCCTGGCCCGAGCCCACGTCGCGGGCGCGCACGGAGAGGATGCCGTCCTCGTCGATGCGGAACTCGACCTCGATGCGCGGCTGCATCCGGGGTGCGGGGACGATTCCCTCGAGCACGAACGAGCCGAGCCGCTGGTTCTCGCTCGCGTGTGTCGCACGCCCTTGGTGCACGCGGATCTCGACCTCCGCCTGACCGTCCTGACTGGTGGTGAACACGCGGCGGTGTTCCGCGGGCACCTTCGTGTTCTGATCGATGAGCAGCGTGAAGACATCGGCGGCGGCGGCGATGCCGAGCGGAAGTGAGGTGACGTCCTGAAGCTTCACCTTGCGTGCCAGCGCATGCTGCTCGGCTTCCTGGAGGTGCGTCTGGGCCCGGCATTCGGCTTCGCGTGCCTCCTCGATGTGGCTGCCGAGCCGCTCGCGCGCCGCGGCGAGGGGGATCGGCGTGTCGTCTCCGCCCGCCTCGATCTCCCGAGCGAGCTTCTCGATCAGCTCCGCCGCCTTGTAGTCGAGCTCCAGGAGCTCCTCGCGCAGGCCGTCGACGCCTTGCGGAAGGTCCCGGTCTGCGCGGCCACCGGGCCCTGGAAGATCCTCGTCCTCTCCCGTGGCCTTGAGCAGCTCTTCGAGGCGCGAGGCGAGCGCATCGCTCGCCTCGGATGAGTGGCACAGCCGGTCGACCTCGTCGACCATTCTTCGCGCGACGGCCGTGTGCTTCCAGGCCAACGCGAAGGCTTCGCCTGCCGCATCCTCGGCCTCGCGTCGCAGGGTGTCCGACGCGAGCGAGTAACCGAAGAGCGCGGCCCCCATCGCGACGACCTCGTCGGGGTTGATGTCGCGGCGCGGCTCGCGCCCGAAGAAGCCGGCAACGGCACGTCGCACGCTCGGCATGCGGCTCTGGCCCCCGACGAGCAGGACGTCATCGATCCCCTCCGTGCGAACGCCGGCGTGGTCGAGGCAGCGGCGGCATAGCGAGAGCGTTCGCTCCAGGAGCGGCCGGACGAGATCGTCGAGCCTCTCGCGAGGGAGCGCGACTTCGAAGTCGATGTGACGCCCGTCGGCGTGCTGGGCGAGGAACGGCAGCTCGATGCGGGTCGAAGGAACGTCGGTGAGCTCGATCTTCGCCTTCTCCGCGGCCTCCTTCAGGCGCGGCCATGCCGCGTGATCACGGCCGAGGGTGATGCCGTGCTGGTGCTCGAGCTCCGATGCGAGCCACTCCACGATCGCCTGGTCGAGATCCTCGCCGCCGAGGAAGGGATCTCCATCGGTGGCAATGACCTCGAAGGTGTCGCCTACGGCCCGCATGAGGGTGACATCGAAGGTGCCGCCACCGAGGTCGTAGACCGCGAGGGTGAAGTTGCGGCCCTTCTTGTAGCCGTAGGCGAAGGCAGCGGCAGTGGGCTCGTTCACGAGCCGCAGGACTTCGAGGCCCGCGTGCTCTGCCGCGAGCTTGGTCGCCTTGCGTTGCACGTCGTTGAAGTGTGCGGGCACCGAGATCACGGCGCGGCGGACGGGCTCGCCGATCGCGTTCTCGGCGATCTCGCGGATGCGCCGCAGGATGCGCGAAGCGATGTCGACGGGCGTCAGATTCTGTCCCGCCACCTCGATCGACACGCTGCCGAGGGGGCTGCGCTGGATCGGATAGGGCAGGCGCTCGCGCGCCGTCTGCACCTCGGGGGAGTCGAAGGCGTGGCCGATGAGCCGCTTCACCGCGAGGACCGTGCTGTGCGGAGACGTCACCGCGTGTCGCTTGGCAGCGGTGCCGACGAGCTCCCGATCTCGATGGAAGGCGACGCAGGACGGGATCGTCGTGCGCTGATCGTCGCTCAGCACCACCGCCCGGCCGTCGTGGACGGTGGCGACACAGCTGTTCGAGGTCCCGAGATCGATGCCGATGACCCGACTTCCCATGCGGGGACTATCGGCAGCTCCGCCGCGAAGCTGGCGACCTCGAAGGGCGAGTGGGGACAGCCTACAACCCCCCGTGACCACACCCGGAAGTCGAGTTAGAGTACGGGCCGGGTCCTGGGGATGTAGCTCAGCTGGGAGAGCGCTGCGTTCGCAACGCAGAGGTCGGCGGTTCGATCCCGCTCATCTCCACCACTGGGTTCCCCTGCGCTCGTCCACGCCCTTCGGTGCCGCGGGAAGAGGACCCGAAGGCGCGTCCGCGAGCCGGCCCACCGACGGTAGCGGCCGTCCCGTCACCTTCCCGCGGAGCCGCCTACCCACCGGAGGGGGCTCCGTGCGATTGGCCCGTTCGGCGCACGCGGGTATGCTCGACCCGTCCGGACCAGCGGAGTTCCAGGAGGAGCGATCGCGGTGAGGGTACAGGCGGTTCTGGTGGCAGGAGACCGCGGTGCCGCGCGCGCCATCGGCGGCCGAAGCAAGGCGTTCGTGGAGATCGCCGGCAAGCCCATGGTCCTGCACGTGCTCGAGGCGCTGCTCCACACGCCCGAAGTGTCCGAGGTCTTCGTCGTGGGCGATGCGCGCCGACTCGAGCGTGCCGTCGCGCAGTACGGGGCGCTCGAGCTCGCGGCCGTCCGGGGCAAGCCCATCCACATCGTTCCCCAGCGCGATTCGCTCTACGAGAACATCTGGCACACCTTCCTGCGGACGCTGCCGCCGGGGAAGCCCGATCCCGATCATCCGATCCTGGTTGCTCCCACGGACATCCCCCTCGTCGTTCCCGAGGAGATCTCGGACTTCGTGGAGCGCGCGCTCGCCTGCCGGGCCGGTCACGTGGTGGGGCTCTCGCCCGAGATCTCGTTGCAGTCCTTCGCGCCGCGGGACACGGAGCCGGGGATCTCGATGGCGTGCTTCAACCTGGCCGAGGGCCGGTTCCGCCACAACAACCTGCATCTCGTGCGGCCGCTGCGGATCGGCAACCGGCACTACGTGCAGG
Organism: uncultured Myxococcales bacterium; assembly: GCA_964582775.1. Classification (GTDB taxonomy): domain Bacteria; phylum Myxococcota_A; class UBA9160; order SZUA-336; family SZUA-336; genus CAZOTO01. Next base: position 17,439 of record CAZOTO010000020.1, on the reverse strand, counting down.
AGGTGTACGAGAATCGCTACCAGAAGGAATGGGGAAACATGCTGCGCCTCGGTTCGCGGATCCTCCGCAAGGAGTACCGGAACCTGTGGGCGCTGTTCCCGTATCTGGGAATGCACCTGGCGGGTGTCCTCGACCGGCGGGGATGGCGGCGGGCGGCCGATCGCATCCGATCGTGGGTTCCCCTGCGGACGGTGGAGCGCGCGATCGGGGCGATGTTCCGCACGGAGTTCGTCACCGTCACGACCGCGCTCGGCGGCGCGGCGATGGATATCGACAATGCGGAGGACCTCGCAGTGGCCGAGAAGATGATCGGCCGGTGGAAGGCCCTGCAGGCGCGAATGGCTCGCGGGCGGGCGGCATGAACGCCGCACCCCGGTCGAAGTCCGGACGGCATCGCGGATGACGAAGCCGGAGCAGATCGAGCAGATCAGCGGAGCGCGGGCCGTCGTGTACGACATCGGAGCGCGCTCGCTCGTACGCGCGACCGGGGCGGACCGGGTTCGCTTCCTCCAGGGGATGCTTTCGAACGACGTGGGGGCGCTGGGTCCCGGTACGTATTGCTCGGCCCTGCTCCTCGATCGCAAGGGCCACGTGCTGGCGGATCTCGAGGTGCTGGCGGATGAGGGCGAGCTGCTGCTCGACGCCGCCTCCGAGCGCGGCGATCTTCTCGTGGCCACCCTCGAGCGCTATCGGATCGCCGACGACGTGGTCCTCGAGCGGCGGGATCCGGCGATCTGGCGCGCGATCGCGGTCGAGGGTCCGGATGCGCCCTCGGCGGTGCGGCGCGCGCAGGGAGTGACCCCCGCGCCCGGGCGCTTCGAGGTCTCGGGTTCCACGGGGATCCTGTGGAGATCCGGCGGCCATGTGACCGCCGAGGGCGTGCGGGCGCTCGGTCCGCAGCATGCCATCGCCGAGCTCGAGTCGTCCCTCGGCCTCACGCGCCTCGATCCCGAGCAGGCCGAGTGGCTCCGCATCGATGCCCTGCGGCCCGCCTTCGGCCGCGAGCTCACGGAGCGGAGCTTCCCCCAGGAGGCTCGCCTCGAACGGCAGTTCGTCTCGTTCCGCAAGGGCTGCTACGTGGGTCAGGAGATCGTCGCACGCATCCAGTCGCGCGGAGGCGTGAACCGCCTGCTCGTGAAGCTCGCGTCCGAGAAACCGCTGCGCCCGGGCGCGGAGATCCGCGTCGGCGGGCGAGGAATCGGCCACGTGACGAGCGCGGCCGTACACGAGGAGCTCGGGGCACGCGCGCTCGGATACGTGAAGCCGGAAGAGGCGATCGCCGGCTGCGAGGTCGAGGTCGACGGGGCTCCGGCGGTGATCGCCACGGAAGGATCCGCACCGGGGTGAGCTCGCCGGAGGGGGTGCGATCGCCGTGGTAGATTCCCCGTCATGAACATCAGCGACGTCGTGGGCCGCAAGGCAATGGTCCAGTTCCATTCCTCGAAGGGCCTCGAGTCGCTCGGCATCGACGCGTCGAGCAAGTACTGCAGGATCGTCGGCTACGACAGCATCGGATTGTGGGTCGAGAATCCCTCGTACGAAGAGACGCCTCTCCGCGACGAGCAGGGCAACCTGCTGAGTCCCGAGCAGCGGACGAAGCGAAGCTACACCGCACATATCCTCATCCCCTGGGGAAACGTCCAGGCGATCGTGCACTTCCCCGGCCGCGCCCCCGAGGAGGACATGGTGAGCGAGGAAGTGCGACCGATCGGCTCCTACCTGTAGCGTCGCGTTTCCCCGCGAGGCGCATCCCGGCGCGAAGCGCGCGATCGACACCTGCGCCCCGCGGGCGTCGTGCCCTCGTGGGCACCCCTGTTGCACTGACGCCTCGTCGTGCGTCGCGTGGCCCGTTGCAGCCGAGGTCCTCGGGCCGGCCCGCTGCGCACGATCGTCACAGCACTGCGTCATCACCGGGGAGGATCGGCCATGGGGAATTCGAGGCGGAACGCCGCTGCAACTCTTGCAGTGGCCTTGCTTTTCGCGCCGTACGGCGCACATGCGGAGTCCGCGACCGAGCGGCGCATCCAAGCGCTCGAGCAGCGCCTCCTCGCCCTCGAGGACAAGCTCGAGGCGAGCGAGCGCACGATCGAGGAGCAGCGCGTGCTGCTCACGACGCGGGCAACGCCTGCCGCGGAAACGAGCGGGGAAGCGGACCCGTTCCTGCGCGGGCTCGTGCTGGGAGGGCACGTGACGGGCTCGTACGTCTACAACTTCAACAACCCCCGGGCGGCGTCGAGCTCGCCCCCGGAGAGCGCGACGATCGTCCCCACGCAGACGCACACCCAGTTCCATCGCAACCACAACACGTTCTCGCTCGATGCGGCGAAGATCGAAATCGGCCGCCCGACATCGGGCCCGGGCACGGCGGGCTTCCAGATCGACGTGCTGCTCGGCGAGAATCGGCGGCTGCTCACCGGTGAGCGCAGCCTGTCCGACGACGACGGGGAGCTCGGAGTCTACCTGCAGGAGGCGTACGTCTCCTACGACTGGCGTGGCATCGAGCTGCTGTTCGGAAAGTGGGAGACGATGCACGGAGCGGAGCTCATCGATACGCCCGCGAACGTGAACGTGAGCCAGGGCCTGCTGTTCTTCGGTGGCATTCCCCTCGTGCACACGGGGCTCCTCGCCCGCGGCAAGCTCACCGAAGAGCTCGGCTGGGCGCTCGGTCTCACGAACGGCTTCAACAACTTCCGGGACTCCAACGACAACAAGGGGGCGCACGCCCAGCTCCACTACACGAGCGGCGATCTGTTCGCCTCTGCGAGCCTGTACGTCGGTGCCGACGGGGGGGACGTGGGTGCGACCAGCTCCACCGACGAGCAGTGGATCCTCGATCTCGTGGCGAGCTATCAGCTCACGGATCGCCTGAAGCTGTGGATGAACGCCGATTGGGGCGAGCAGAAGGACCACGCCGCACTCGGGGGCGACGACTCTTCCTGGGTCGGTGTCGCGCTCGGCACCCGCTTCGATCTCACCGATCGCACCTACGCGGGTCTGCGCACCGAGTGGTTCGGTGACCGCGACGGCACGCGCTTCGGCGCTGTCGCCGGCGAGGAGGTCGATCTGTACAGCCTGACCGGCACGATCGGTCATCGCTTCGCGGACAACCTGATCGGGCGACTCGAGCTTCGCTACGACCGCGCGAGCGCGAGCCGCTCCGCCGATCGTCTGTTCGCCGACGAGGGCGGGCAGACCAAGAAGTCGGCACTTCTCGGGTTGGCCGAGGTCTCGTATCTGTTCGACTGAGAGGAGAGCCCGGATCCGTGCCCAACGAACGGGCAGCCGTGCTCATGATCTGGGCACGGCTGCCCGCGTCGACGGGCCGAAGGAGCGTTCTCGCGAGGCTGAGCGCATCCGCAGGCTCCGGCTTCCATGGTACAAGCCTTGCTAAACCACAGATCGCCAGGTGCGACGCGAGAGCTCGACCACGACGGAATGAGCTCGAAGTCGAGCCTGCGGCGAGTCGGAGGCAGGATCCCATGCAAAAAGTCGAGGCCATCATCAAGCCGTTCAAGCTCGACGAGGTCAAGGAAGCCCTGAACTCGATCGGCGTACAGGGAATCACCGTATCCGAGGTGAAGGGGTTCGGGCGCCAGAAGGGCCACACCGAGCTCTACCGCGGCGCGGAGTACGTCGTGGACTTCCTACCCAAGATCAAGGTCGAGGTCGTCGCCCCCGACGATCTCGTCGCCAAGATCGTGGACACGATCCAGACCGCTGCGAATACCGGGAGAATCGGTGACGGAAAGATCTTCGTATTGCCCGTACTCGAAGCGGTACGGATCCGCACGGGCGACCGAGGAGAAGACGCGATCTAGTCGCGTACGGAGGACAGAATGCATACAAAGCGCACCCCGAAGGAAGTGCTCGAGTTCGCCCGCGGCCAGGGCGCCAAGTTTGTCGACATGAAGTTCATCGACTGGCCGGGTGTCTGGCAGCACGTGAGCTATCCGCTCCACCAGCTCTCCGAGGACACCTTCGAAGAAGGCAAGGGCTTCGATGGCTCGAGCATCCGCGGCTGGCAGGCGATCCACTGCAGCGACATGGTGATCGTCCCGGATCCAGATACCGCGTTCATGGATCCGTTCTGCGATCACCCGACGTTGTCGATGATCTGCAACGTGCTCGATCCGATCACCCGCGAGCCCTATACCCGCGACCCGCGGTACATCGCGAGGAAGGCCGTGAACTACCTGCGGCTCACGGGCATCGCGGACACATCGTTCTTCGGTCCCGAGGCCGAGTTCTTCATCTTCGACGACGTTCAGTTCGAGACGTCGGAGAACATCGGCTACTACCGCGTCGATTCGGTCGAGGGCCACTGGAACACCGCCCGCGACGAGAACCCGAACCTCGGCTACAAGCCGCGCTACAAGGGCGGCTACTTCCCGGTTCCGCCCACCGACTCCCTGCACAATCTGCGCGCCGAGATGGTCGTGCAGATGGAGGCGCTCGGCCTCGAGATCGAGGCGCAGCACCACGAGGTGGCGACCGCCGGCCAGGCCGAGATCGACATGCGCTTCGCTCCGCTGGTCGAGATGGGCGACTCGCTCATGCTCTACAAGTACGTGGTGAAGAACGTGGCGCGCAATGCGGGACGCACCGTCACGTTCATGCCCAAGCCGTTGTTCGGTGACAACGGATCGGGCATGCACTGCCACCAATCGCTGTGGAAGGACGGCAAGCCGCTGTTCGCGGGCAACGAGTACGCAGGGCTGTCGAAGATGTGCATGCACTACATCGGCGGCATCATCAAGCACGCACCGGCGCTCGCTGCGATCACGAATCCGACGACGAACTCGTACAAGCGGCTCGTTCCCGGATTCGAGGCGCCGGTGAATCTCGCGTACTCGAGCCGCAATCGCTCGGCATCGATCCGCATTCCGATGTACTCCGCGAGCCCGAAGGCGAAGCGCATCGAGGTGCGGTTCCCGGATCCGATCTGCAATCCGTACCTCGCCTTCGCCGCGATGCTCATGGCGGGCCTCGACGGGATCGAGAACAAGATCGATCCGGGCGAGCCGCTCGACAAGGACATCTACGCGCTGTCGCCCGAGGAGCTGTCCAACGTCCCCTGCATGCCGGGAAGCCTCGACGAGGCGCTCGACAACCTGCAGGCCGATCACGAGTTCCTGCTGAAGGGAGATGTGTTTACCGAGGACGCGATCGAGACGTGGATCGAGTACAAGCGCAAGCACGAGTGCCAGCAGGTCGCGCTGCGCCCGCATCCGCACGAGTTCGAGCTGTACTTCGACATGTGAGAACGCGCACGGCGCATGAGACCGGGGCCCGGGCCGCAAGGCCCGGGCCCTTTCTCGTGGATGCGGCGAGATTCGCGCGAGAGCCGCTTCGAGCTAGAAAACGGGTGGCGGTGGCGGGCTCGCTGTCGGCGCCTCGGCCTGGAAGGGCCGGCGTAGCATCGCGAACACGCGCTTCAGCCCGCGCCAGATCCGGGGCATCAGCCAGACCACGAGGGCGACGAAGACGGCGAGGCCCGCGAGGAACACCCACGGGTGATGCAGCGCCGTCCACAGCCCCCCGATCACGAGCACGTCCTCGGAGAGCGAAGCGATCCAGTTCGAGAAGGGCTCGGGAGAGGTGTTGATCAGCGCCCGCGAGCCGGCCTTGGTGACGTGGCTGCCCGCGGCGAGCGTTCCGCCCGCGAGCGCCGCTGCGATCTCGACCGCGGGCGAGACATCGCCGACGGCGCCCGCCGCGAGCGCTGCCCCTGCGGGCAAGCGGATGAAGGTATGGATCCCATCCCAACCGGTGTCGACGCCGGGAACCTTGTCCGCGAAGAACTCGACCGCGTACATGAGCGCCGCCGAGCCGATCACGAGCGGATCCTGCAGGATCTCGAGGTTCGGGGGCAGATCCAGGTTTCCCGTTGCGCCGAGCAGTCCCACCGTGAGGACGGCCGCGTACAGGTTGATTCCGCTGGCCCAGCCCACGCCCAAGGCCAGAGACAGGGTCTCGATCGCGCCCATGGCGGCTCCTCCGGCGGCGCCTCCTATCGAACGACGTCGCGCATCGAGTATAGGCCGGGCGGACGCCCCACCACCCACTGCGCGGCGCGGATCGCGCCCGCCGCATAGGTCTCGCGTGAGAGGGACCGCACCGCGAGCTCCACGCGTTCACCGCGCCCTGCGAAGTACACGGTGTGCTCGCCCACGCTGTCGCCGAGCCGCAGCACCTGCAGCCCGATCGAACGCGGATCCCGCGGCCCCGTGTGGCCCACGCGCTGGTACACCGCGACCTCGTCGAGCGCGAGCCCCCGCGCCTCGGCGGCGCGTGTCGCGAAGGCGAGCGCCGTGCCGCTCGGAGCGTCCACCTTCTGGTCGTGGTGCATCTCGAGCACGTCGATCTCGTAGCCCTCGAGTCGTCGTGCGGCCTCCGCTACCAGGTCCATGAGCACGTTCACGGCGACGGAGAAGCTCGCCGCCTTCACGATCGGGATCTCGCGAGCCGCTTGCGCGATGCGCGCATCGCCGGCGGAGTCGAAGCCGGTGGTGGCCACCACGCAGGGTACGCGACGCGGTGTCGCCGCGTCCAGCAACGCAAGAGTGGAGCCGGGAAGCGTGAAGTCGATGGCGACGTCGCACCGCGCGAGCGCCGCCTCGAGGTCCGTTTCGAGCTTCACCCCCGGGCAGACCTCGCGGCCGAGCTCGGGGTGATCTGCTCGCTCGAGTGCCGCCCCGACGCACAGCGCGGGATGGTCCTCGACGCCGAGCAGGACGGACTGACCCATGCGGCCACGGGCGCCGAGCACGAGTACGCGGATCATGGCCGCTCGATCCCCTCGAGCGCCGCCTCGAGCCGCGGCCGATTCGACTTCGAGAGCGCAGTGAGCGGAAGCCGCAGCGCCGGGCAGGGAATCCGCCCGATGAGGTGCACCGCCGTCTTCACCGGAATCGGATTCGTCTCCACGAAGAGCGCCTGCATGAGCGGAAGCAGCGCGTAGTGGGCCGCACGTGCTCGCGCGAGGTCGCCCGCCAGGAAGGCCCGGGTGATCTCCGCCATCTGTCTCGGAGCGACGTTTCCTGTCGTCGTGATCACGCCGCGCGCGCCGATGGCGAGCATCGGCAGCGTGAGCGCGTCGTCGCCGGAGAGCACCGCAAAGCCCTCGGCGGCGGCCGCGATCGTCTCGGAGGTCGCGCCGAGGTCGCCGCCCGCATCCTTCAGCCCGGCGACACCCGACACGCGGGAGAGTCGGGCCGACGTGGCGGGATCGATCCGCGACGCGGTGCGGCCGGGGATGTTGTACAGGACGAGTGGCAGACCCGAGGCCTCGGCGATCGCGCGGTAATGCTCGTAGATGCCCTCCTGCGTGGGCTTGTTGTAGTAGGGAGAGATGAGCAGCGCGCCGTCGGCACCCGCCTCGCGCGCGGCACCGGTGAGATCGGTCGCCTCGCGCGTGGAGTTCGATCCCGTTCCGGCGATCACGGCGACACGGCCGCGTGTCGTCTCGACGACGTGGCGCACCACCCGGTGGTGCTCCTCGTGCGTGAGCGTGGCGGATTCGCCGGTGCTCCCGCAGGGCACGAGTCCATCGATGCCCGACGCGATCTGCCACTCCACCAGATCGGCGAGCGCACGCAGATCGAGCTCGCCATCGGCGCGGAAGGGCGTGACGAGCGCCGTGTACGTCCCTTCGAGCTTCATGGCAGTTCGAGCTCCCCTTCGAACACCTGGGCCGCGGGCCCGGTGAGCCAGACCGGCCCGTCGTCGCGGGGCCAGCGAACCTGCAGGACGCCACCGCGCAGGTGGATGGAGACGTCTCGCCCGGCGCGGCCCGAGAGCACCGCCGCCACCCCGGCCGCGCAGGCGCCGCTGCCGCAGGCGAGGGTCTCGCCGGCGCCTCGCTCCCAGGTGCGCTGCTCGAGCTCACGCGGCGAGCGCACGGCGACGAACTCCACGTTCGTGCGGTTCGGAAAGGCGGGGTGGTGCTCGATGCGCGGGCCGAGCTCCTCCACCGGGAAGCGTTCGGGGTCGTCGACGAACACCACGCAGTGTGGGTTGCCCATGGACACCGTGCACACCCGCAGCGTGCGTCCGGCCACGTCGAGTGCGACGTCGACGAGCGGAGCCGATCCGGCGATCGTCGTGGGGATCTTCTCCGGGGCGAGGATCGGGGTGGTCATCTCGATCTCCACCCGATCGTCGCCGAGCCAGCGCGGAGCGACGATGCCGGCGAGCGTCTCCACGCGCGCGCGATCTCCCCGCACCAGACCGCGGTCGTAGACCCACTTGAAGAAGGCGCGGATTCCGTTCGCGCACATCTCCGCAGTGCTTCCGTCCGGGTTTCGGATCCCCATGAAGAAGTCCGCCTCGCGCGAGGGCTGCACGAGCAGGAGCTGGTCGCCGCCGATGCCGAAGTGCCGGTCGAGGGCGAAGCGCGCGAGCGCGTTCCAGTCCTCGACGGGGTCGCCCGCACGGCAGTCGACGACGACGAAGTCGTTGCCCGCGCCGTGCATCTTCGTGAAGGGTAGGGTGCGCCGTGAACCGGTCACGGCTGGGTCTCCGCGGAGGCGGCGGGATCCTCACACTCTGCGGCGTCACCGCTCCCGGGCTGCGCCCCGTCCGGCTTCGCCGGAGAGGCGGGGTCGGAGGTGCGCGTCTGGGATGCGCGCTGCGGCGATCCGTAGTGCCCGCAGCCGCTGAGCGCAGCGGATGCGAGGACGAGCGCCAGGACGACGCCGAGATGTGTCGCACCCCTCATGCGGCTCCTCCCTCGAGCTCGCGCTCGCAGGCGGCGAGCTGGGAGCTCGCCTCGGCGATCGCGCGCTCGACGTTCGCGCGCGACGGTCCACCCACGGCGCAGCGGGCCTCCAGCGAGCGCTCCACCGAGAAGAAGGCACGCGGTTCGATGTCGAGCGCGGGGTGCACGTGTACGAGCTCCTCGCGGCTGAGCTGCGACAGCTCCTCTCCCCGCTCGAGAGCGAGACGGACCACGCGGCCGACGATGCCGTGCGCCTCGCGGAAGGGCACGCCCTCGAGCACGAGGTGATCCGCCAGATCCGTGGCGAGCAGCATCGTGTCCCCCGCCGCGCGAGCCATGCGATCGCCGCGTACACGAAGCGTGCGCACGGTGGCGGCGAGGATGTCGAGGCAGTCGCGGGCGGTCTCGACGCCGTCGAAGATCCGCTCCTTGTCCTCCTGCAGATCGCGGTTGTACGCGAGCGGAAGTCCCTTCACGGTGACGAGCAGGCTCACCAGATCGCCGACCACGCGCCCCGACTTGCCGCGCACCAGCTCGGGCACGTCCGGGTTCTTCTTCTGCGGCATCAGGCTCGAGCCGGTGGCGAAGGCGTCGTCCATCTCGACGAAGCCGAACTCGGAGCTGCTCCACAGCACGAGCTCCTCGCCGATGCGCGAGAGATGGATCATCAGGATGGAGAGCGCGGCGAGCAGCTCCAGCGCCCCGTCGCGCGCGCTCACGGTGTCGAGGCTGTTGCGGGTGGGAGCGGTGAAGTCGAGCTCGCGCGCGGTCCGCTCTCGATCGAGGGGAAGCGTGCTTCCCGCGAGCGCGCCCGCACCGAGGGGGCAGTGGCCGAGGCGTGCCGCTGCATCGCGAAGCCGCCCGTCGTCGCGCGAGAGCGCCTCGAAGTGCGCGAGCCAGTGATGGGCGAGGCGCACCGGCTGCGCGCGCTGCAGATGGGTGTAGCCGGGAAGCACGACGTCGATCTCGCTCGAGGCCCGCTCGACGAGCGCATGCCGAAGACCGGTGAGCGCCCGGCGCACGTCGCCGATCGCCTCGCGCATCCACAGCGCGAGGTCGGTCGCCACTTGGTCGTTGCGGCTGCGTCCCGTGTGGAGCTTGCCTGCGACGGGGCCGACCAGATCGAAGAGCCGCCGCTCGATGTTCGTGTGGATGTCCTCGAGCTTCGGGTCGAGCTCGAGCGTGCCGGCGGCGAGCTCTTCGCCGATCTGGGCGAGGCCCTTCTCGAGCGACTCCACCTCGGTCGCGCAGAGCAGCCCTTGGGCGCCGAGCATGCGCGCGTGTGCGATGCTTCCCCGGATGTCGTGGGGCCAGAGCTTGCGGTCGAAGTGGACCGAGGCGGAGAAGCGCTCGAGGGCCGGGTCGGTGCCCTTCTCGAAGCGGCCGCCCCAGGTCTTCGTCTTTTCCTGCGACATGAGCACCACCCGGGCGATAGGCGACCGAGAATGCCCGTGCGCGCTCGCCCCTGCAAGGGAGAGCGCAGGTGCGCGCGCTCGTTCCCGTCGTGGATGCCCTCGCTAGGATCTCGCGCGTGAATCGCAAGCTCGTCGTCGCCGTCGCTCTCGCGTTCGTGGCCCTGTCGGGCCTGGGGCTCGTGCGCTGGGTGCAGGCGCTCGAGCAGCGCGTCGAATCCCGGTTCCAGGGCCGGCTGTTCGCGATCCCCTCGCAGGTCTTCGGGGCCCCACTCGAGCTTCGCCGAGGTGCCGATGCGACGCGTGTGGGTCTTCTGGAGCGCCTCGGGCGCCTGGGGTATCGGATCGCCAGCGATGCGGAGCTGCGCCCGGGGGAGTACCGCAGACAGGGAAGCACGATCTCGATCGAGCGCCGGTCCTTCCGCCACGCCGGAAGCGAGGATCCCGGAGGCCGGATCGAGGTGCGCCTCGATGCCGCGGGGCGAATCTCGAGCCTGAGCGAAGGCGACGGTCGCCGGCTCGATTCGGCCTGGCTCGAGCCGGAGCGCATCGCGCGTTTTCGCGGCCCCGAGGGCGAGGATCGCGTGCTCGTGACCCTCGACGAGGTCCCCGCGGCCCTCGTCGAGGCCATCCTCGCCGTCGAGGACCAGCGCTTCTTCGAGCACGAAGGCGTCTACCCGCGGCGGATCCTGGGCGCCCTGCTCGCGAATCTTCGTGCGGGACGCGTCGTGCAGGGCGGAAGCACGCTCACGCAGCAGCTCGTGAAGAACTTCTACCTCACGCGCGAGCGGACCCTCGGGCGCAAGATCACCGAAGCGACAATGGCGATCCTGCTCGAACGCAACCACGACAAGCGGGAGATCCTCGAGGCCTATCTGAACGAGGTCTACATGGGACAGCAGGGTGGAATCGCCCTGCACGGCGTGGGCGAGGCGGCGCGGTTCTACTTCGGGTCCGAGGTCCGCGACCTCTCGCTCGCGCAGGGCACGCTCCTCGCGGGGATGATCCGCGGCCCGAACCTGTACTCGCCGTTTCGTCATCCCGAGCGGGCGCGCGAGCGACGCGACCTCGTCCTGGGCCTCCTCCTCGAAGCCGGCCGCATCACGCCCGAGGAGCATGCCTCCGCGGTGAGCGAGGGGCTCGACGTGCGCGAGTCACCCCGCGAGGACGCGATCGCCCCCTACTTCGTGGAGCACGTCCGGCAGGAGCTGGCGGAGCGCCTCGGGCAGGAGATCCTCGAGAGCGAGGGGCTCGAGGTGCATACCACGCTCGATCCCCAGCTCCAGTGGCAGGCGGAGGGGGCCCTTCGCCGTGGGCTCGCGCGGCTGGAGGGCCGTATCCCCCGGCTCGCCCGTCCAGAGGAGCCGATCCAGGGCGCGATCGTGGTGCTCGCCCCGGAGAGCGGCGAGATCCTTGCCATGGTGGGCGGACGTGACTGGCACCAGAGCCAGTTCAACCGCGCGACCCGGGCCCGGCGCCAGCCCGGAAGCGTCTTCAAGCCGGTCGTGGCCCTCGCCGCCCTCGCTGCGGACGCCGGCCCTCCCTCGTTCACGCTTGCCTCGATCCTCGAGGACCAGCCCCTCCGGGTCGCGGACCGCGGCCGGGTCTGGAGCCCCGTGAACTACGACGGCCTCTTCCGAGGGGCCGTGACCGTGCGCGAGGCCATCGAGCAGTCGATCAACGTTCCCGTGGCGCGGCTCGGGCTCGCGATTGGCGCCGAGCGCATCGTGCACACCGCACGCGCGCTGGGCATCGAGAGCCCGCTCGAGCCGGTGCCGAGCCTCGCGCTCGGCTCCTTCGAGATCACGCTGCTCGAGGCCGCGCGGGCCTATGCCGTGCTCGCCTCGGGCGGGGAGGTTGCCGCCGTCCACGGTGTCCGCGAGGTCGTGGATGCGCACGGGGTCGTCCTCGAGCAGCACCGGATGCAATCACGGCGGGCCGTCTCGCCCGCCGAGGTGTACCTGGTCTCCTCGGCGCTGCGCGGGGTCGTGGATCGCGGCACGGGAGCCGGTGTGCGGCGGGCGGGATTCCGGGGCGAGGTCGCAGGGAAGACGGGGACCTCGAACGACTTTCGCGACGCCTGGTTCGTCGGCTTCACCCCGGATCTCGTGATCGGGGTGTGGATCGGCTTCGATGACGGGACGTCGCTCGGGCTCTCCGGCGCGGCAGCCGCGGTTCCTGTCTTTGCCGAGCTCCTCCTCTCCGCCCGCGGATCCGAGGGTTCGCAGGGGTTCTCGCGGCCGAGTGGCCTGGAGACGGTGCGGATCGACCCCGAGACCGGCCTGCGGGCGACCTTCGGCTGTCCGGGCCGCCCGGAGATCTTCCTCGAGGGGACCGCGCCGCGCCTGGATTGCCACGGGCGCGAGAAGGAGGCGTGGCCGCGCTGGCTGCGCTGGCTGCGCCGATGAGGTGCACCCCACGCGGGTGGCGGTGAGCCGGTAGCAGCCCCCCAGCCCCTGTGATAGAGACCGTGCATGTCTCCGAAGGTCCGCACCCTGATCGCCCTGTTGGTCTCGGTCGTCCTCCTCGACCAGCTCACGAAGGGGTGGATCGCGAACTACGTCTCGCCCTTCGAGCCGATCACGGTGATCGAGGGATTCTTCCGGATCACCCACTCGCGCAACCCCGGCGCGGCCTTCGGACTCGCGCAGAGCATGCACGTGAGCGTGTTCGTCGCGCTCACGATCCTGGCACTCGCGCTCATCGGGTCGTTCTTCCGCCAGATTGCCGCCGACGATCGGCTATCGGCGACCTCGCTCGGCCTGATCATGGCCGGTGCGATCGGAAACCTGATCGACCGCGTGACCCGGGGCGAGGTCGTCGATTTCCTCCAGTTCGACCTCGGTCTGTTCATCTTCCCGGACTTCAACGTGGCCGACAGCGCGATCTGCATCGGGGTGGCGCTGCTGCTGCTCGACGTGGTCGTCCAAGAGGCCGAGGAAAGCGTGGGCCGTCCCGTGGACGGGGAGCGCGAGCCCTGAGCCCGCGGACCTACGTCGCCTATGTCGGTCTGGGCGCGAATCTCGGGGATCCCGCGGCGCAGGTGACCGCGGCGCTCGCGGACCTGGCCAGGCTCGGTCGGCTGCGCGCCTCGTCGCTGTACCGGACCGAGCCCCTCGGGGATCCCGATCAGCCCTGGTACGTGAACGCCGTGGCGCAGCTCGAAACCGGGCTTCTCCCGCTCGCGCTCCTCGACCGGCTGCAGGAGCTCGAGCGCATCGCGGGACGTCCCCCTCACGGTGTGCGCTGGGCGCCGCGCAGACTCGACCTCGATCTGCTCTTCGTGGATGGCATCGAGCTGGCGACCCCACGGCTCGTCCTTCCCCATCCGGAGCTCGCCCATCGGCGCTTCGTCCTCGAGCCGCTGTGCGAGATCGCCCCCGACCTGCGCGATCCTCGCAGCGGCCGGACGGTCCGCGATCTGCTCGCGCATCTTGACGACCCCCTGCGCGTTGAGAAACTCTGTGCACCCCCCATGCTCGCCGCATCCGAGGACGAACAGACGTGCCCGGAGCGCCGCGCGCCCACGGAGGCCCAGCTCCCATGAAATTCTTCCTCGATACGGCTCACGTGCCCCATATCCGCGAAGCCGCGGCCCTCGGGCTGTGCGACGGCGTCACCACGAATCCGTCCCTGCTCGCGAAGGAATCCGGGAACCCGCGCGAGATCGTCCGCGAGATCACCAAGATCTGCGACGGCCCCATCAGCGCCGAGGTCGTGAGCCTCGAGGCCGAGGGCATGGTCCGCGAGGGCGTGGAGTGGGCGAAGATCGCATCGAACATCGTCGTGAAGATCCCCATGACCGAGGAGGGACTGAAGGCGGTCCGCACGCTCGCGCAGCAGGGGGTCCGCACGAACGTCACGCTCGTGTTCACGCCGATCCAGGCGCTGCTCGCGGCGAAGGCGGGCGCCTCTTTCGTCTCGCCGTTCGTCGGTCGCCTCGACGACATCCAAGCCGTGGGAATGGAGCTGGTCGAGCAGATCAGCCACATCTTTGCGAACTACGACATCGACACCGAGGTGATCGTCGCGAGCGTCCGCAATCCGCTTCACGTCGTCGACGCCGCGCGCATCGGTGCCGACATCTGCACGATTCCGTGGAACGTCTTGCAGAGCCTCACGAAGCACCCGCTCACGGACATCGGGATCGAGCGCTTCCTCGCCGACTGGGAGAAGGTCCGCAACCGCTAGCCGCGACGCGACGACGATGCCCGGGACTGCCGCGTAGGCGCGCCGGTGTGCCCCGGGCCTCCTCGTCTGTGACATCCAGCCCGCCGCTCTGATACGCTCAGGCCCCGCCTTTCCGGGGGCGGAGCTGGAGAATCCCGCGATGGCGCAGTCTGTTCCGCGATCGACCGGAGCCGCTGCGATGAGAGGTATGCGCACGTGATTACCAAGGATGATGCGCTCGAGTACCACCGAGTCGGACGGCCGGGGAAGATCGAGGTCGTTCCCACGAAGAGCGTGATTACCGCTCGTGACCTCTCGCTCGCGTATACGCCGGGCGTGGCCGAGCCGTGTCGCGCCATTCAGAAGCGTCCCGATGACGCGTACCTGTATACCGCGCGCTCGAACCTGGTTGCGGTCGTGACGAACGGTACGGCGGTGCTCGGTCTCGGAAACATCGGTGCGCTCGCCGGCAAGCCGGTGATGGAGGGCAAGGGCGTCCTCTTCAAGCGCTTCGCCGGGGTGGACGTGTTCGACATCGAGCTCGCCACCGAGGATCCCGAAGAGGTGATCCTCGCCTGCAAGCTGCTCGAGCCTACGTTCGGCGGCATCAATCTCGAGGACATCCGCGCCCCCGAGTGCTTCGAGATCGAGGAGCGGCTGATCGAGGAGCTCGAGATCCCCGTCTTCCACGACGACCAGCACGGTACGGCGATCATCTCGGCAGCGGCGTTCCTGAACGCACTCGAGCTCACCCACCGCAAGATCGAAGACGTGAAGGTCGTATTCGCGGGCGCGGGCGCTGCCGGCATCGCCTGCGCCCAGCTCTACCTCGATCTCGGGGTGCGCCGCGAGAACATCCTCATGACGGACAGCCGCGGCGTGGTCTACAAGGGCCGCACCGACGGCATGAACAAGTACAAGGAGCGCTTCGCCGTCGAGACCGACGCACGCACGCTCGCGGATGCGCTGCGCGGCGCGGACGCCTTCGTCGGCGTGAGCGCAGCGGGCCTCGTCACGAAGGACATGGTCCGCACGATGGCGGATCGCCCGATCATCTTCGCGATGGCGAATCCCGATCCCGAGATCACCCCGCCCGAGGTCGCCGAGGTGCGCGACGACGCGATCATGGCCACGGGTCGCTCGGACTATGCGAACCAGGTGAACAACGTGCTCGGCTTCCCGTTCATCTTCCGCGGCGCTCTCGACGTGCGTGCGCGCAAGATCAACCCCGAGATGAAGCTCGCCGCCGTGCACGCACTCGCGGAGCTGGCGCGTCAGGGCGAGCAGGGACTTCCGGAGGAGGTGCGCCACGCGTATCCGGGCGAGCGCTTCGACTTCGGGCCGAAGTACATTATCCCCAAGCCCTTCGATCCGCGCGTGCTGATCTGGGAGTCGAGCGCCGTCGCGCAGGCCGCCATGGAGACGGGCGTTGCGCGCGTGCAGATCGACATCGACGAGTACCGCGAGAGCCTCGAGCGCTATCTCGGGCGGACCAAGCTGGTGATGCGCTCCGTGGTGACGAAGGCGAAGGCCCAGCCGCGGCGCATCGTCTTCCCGGAGGGTGGCGAGGAGCGCGTGCTGCGCGCCGTGCAGATCCTGTGCGAGGAGGGAATCTGCGAGCCGGTCCTGCTCGGCGGAATCGAGGAGACGCGCGCGAAGGCAGAGGAGCTCGGTGTGAGCCTCGATGGCGTGTCCATCGTCGATCCGCGCACGAGCGATCGCCGCGTGTACTACCGCAAGGAGCTCGCCAATCTGCGCCGGCGCAAGGGCGTCACCGAGACGGACGCGGAGCGGCTGCTGTCGCGCCGCTCCTACTTCGGCGTGATGATGGTGCGCATGGGCGACGCGCACGGGCTCGTGGCGGGGCTCAGCAAGAGCTATCCGGAGTCGGTTCGGCCCGCGCTCGAGGTCGTGGGCTTGGCCGAGGGCCACGCGCGCGCTGCGGGCGTGTACCTCGTGATCCAGAAGGAGCGCGTGCTCTTCTTCGCAGATGGCTCGGTGAACGTGAAGCCCTCTGCCGAGCAGCTCGCGGACATCGCGGGGCTCGGCGCGGAGACCGCTCGCTGGTTCGGATTCGAACCCGTCGTTGCGGTGCTGTCGTTCTCGAACTTCGGAAGCGTGCGCAATCCGGACACCGATCGCCTGTCGCAGGCGGTGGAGATCGCGCGCCGCCGGTGGCCCGATCTGCAGATCGATGGCGAGATGCAGGCAGACATCGCGCTCGAGCCGGCAAAGCGGGTGAAGCGCTTCCCCTTCTGCGAGCTGAAGGACGAGGCGAACGTGCTGATCTTCCCGAGCCTCGATGCCGCGCACATCGCCGTGCGCCTCATGTCCACCGTCGGCGAAGCGAGCGTGGTCGGTCCGATCCTGATGGGAATGCGCCGTCCGGTGAACTCGGTACAGCCGACGGCGACGGTCGAGGACGTCGTGAACCTCACCGCGATCACGGTGCTGCAAGCGCAGAAGGAGTACTAGCCCTGTCGATCGAGGAGAAGATCAAGGATCTCGAGGAGCGCGCGAGCCGCGCGCTCCTCGGGGGTGGGCAGGCGCGCATCGAGCGCCAGCACGCCCAAGGAAAGCTCACCGCACGGGAGCGGATCGAGCTGCTGCTCGACCCGGGGACGTTTCGCGAGTACGACCGCTTCAAGACCCATCGCTGCACGGACTTCGGAATGCAGGAGAACCGGATTCCGGGCGACGGCGTCGTCACCGGCTCGGGCCGTATCGACGGTCGACAGGTGTTCGTGTTCTCACAGGACTTCACCGTCTTCGGTGGATCGCTCTCCGGCGCGTTTGCCGAGAAGGTGTGCAAGATCATGGATCACGCGATGCGCGTGGGCGCTCCCGTGATCGGGCTCAACGACTCCGGCGGCGCGCGCATCCAGGAGGGCGTCGTCTCGCTCGCCGGCTACGCGGACATCTTCCTGCGCAACGTGATGGCGTCGGGGGTGGTGCCGCAGATCTCGGCGATCCTCGGCCCGTGTGCCGGCGGCGCGGTGTACTCGCCGGCCATCACGGACTTCATCCTGATGGCCAAGGGCAGCGGCAACATGTTCATCACCGGCCCGGACGTGATCAAGACGGTGACGCACGAAGAGGTGACCAAGGAGCAGCTCGGCGGTGCGATGACGCACAACT
>CAZOTO010000019.1:0-32645 GCA_964582775.1 uncultured Myxococcales bacterium | reverse complement strand
GGCCTAGGATCGCGACCCTTCGGATGGAGAGGGCACATGGCGCGGATCACGATCGAGGACTGCACGGAGAAGATCCCGAACCGGTTCGCTCTGGTTCTTACTGCCGGAGTGAGGACCAAGCAGCTGATGCGGGGTGCGCGATCCCTCGTCAAGCCCGGAGAGAACAAGTTCGTCGTCACGTCTCTGCGGGAGATCGCGCAAGGAAAGATTTGCCCGGATGTCGAGGTCCTGGACCGGCCATCCTCGAAGAGGGCGGGCAGGTAGCGGGATCCCGACCGCGCAGTCCCTGCTGCGAAGTGCGTTGCTGCGTCAGCAGATCGATACGGGGATCGAGAATGCGAAGCGAGAGCCTCTGCCGATCTCACTGCTGAGGCTCACCGTCCCGCCGAGGAGATCGACGAGACCGCGCGCCAGGGTGAGCCCCAGACCAGCTCCTCGATGCGCGCTGTCGGTCGAGCCGTCGACCTGGAAGAACTCCTCGAAGATCTGGGCCTGATCGTCCTGCGCGATGCCGATTCCCGAGTCGCTTACCGTGCAATGGAGCTGGCCGTTGTCGATCGCGACCTCGAGCTCGATCTTCCCCAGGCGCGTGAACTTCGCCGCATTGTCGAGGATATGGAAGAGGATCTGGTTGAGCTTTCCGAGATCCGTACGGATCTTCGGTAGGGCCGAGGGGATTCGCTTCTCGAGGACTACGCCGGGCTGGAGCGAGTCGCGCACGTTGAAGAACGCCTCTTCTACCACCTCCGCGAGGTTCACTGTCTGATTCTGGATGCTCACCTCGTTCTGCTTCAGGCGCCAGAGATCGAGGATGTTCTGGAGCGTGCGGAGCAACGCATTCCCATCGTCGAGCGCGCCTCGCAACGACATGCGCCCCGAATCGGAGAGATTCTCGTGCTCGTTTGCCAGAACCGAGATCACGCGCTCGATGATGCTGTTGAGGGGAGTGCGTAGCTCGTAGGTCATCTTCTCGATCAGATCGCTCTTGAGCCGCTCGATCTGGCCCAAGCGGCGATCCTTCTCGATGAGAGCGATATCCTGTGCGAGGATCTGCTCGCTCATCCGCAGCAGATCGTCCGCGGGATCGGCGTCGATCCTCTCCTCTGTCACCGCGTGGTGATCGAGAACGAGCGTGATTTGACGCAAGATCGACTCGATCTCCGCATTGCGCATGCGGGGCCAAGGGCCGGGGCTTCCTACGATCGCCACCCCCCGGGTGCGGCCGCTCTGTCGGAGTGGAAAGCCGAAGATCCCTCCGGATGCGCGAGCCCAGATGCGCTCGGGCTCCCGGGGAGGCGCGCTTCGCAGGGGGCGCTCGGACTGCTTGACCTGCGCGAGGAAGTCGCCGAGGGTTCGCCCTGCGGCCCCCGCATCCTGTGCCGCAGCGAATCCCGCCCATCCATCGGGTTCGTCTCCGGACGACTCCATTCGATAGACCAGCGCCAACCCCTGGAGGGTGGCTGCCAGATGGCGTGCACCTGCTGCGAGCGCGGTGCTCAGGTTCTCCGGTGATGTATAGAGTGCGAGGATTTCCATCGCCCGAGGGACCCTCCGATCCTAGAACCGAGATTCGTCGCCGAGGGAGACGGGAGGCTCTCCTGGGGCTTGGGTGTAGGACGTGTCGCCCTCGAGCGCGAGTCGCGTGGCGAAGTCTCGAGGGTTCGATGCCGCGTCGCTTGCGGTCTCGAGTCGGATCTTGTTGGCTTGATAGAGGGAAAGGAGATGCTGATCGAAGGTCTGCATCCCGAGGTCGGCCTGACCCTTCGCGATGTGATCGGAGATCTCCATGGTGCGTGCGGGATCCCGGATGCATTCTCGAATGGAGCGGGTCGTTCGCATGATCTCGACGGCCGGCACGCGTCCGGTTCCCTTCTTGTTCGGCAGAAGCCGCAGGGATACGATGGCCTGCACGTTCTCCGCCAATCGCTCACGAACCTGCATCTCTTCTTCGGCGGGGAAGAAGCTCAGGACCCGGCGCAGCGTCGTTGCGACGTCCGCTGTGTGGATCGAAGAGAAGACGGCGTGTCCGGTTTCGGCTGCCTTCAGCGCGGTATCCACGGTCTCGGCGTTTCGGATCTCCCCAACCATGATGACATCGGGATCCTGTCGTAGGGCTGCATGGAGAGCTGCGGGGAAGCTCTCCGTGTCCGTACCGATCTCGCGCTGGGTGATGATGGCTTTGTCGTGAGTGAAGATGAACTCGACCGGATCCTCGATCGTGATGATCTTGCACTTTCTCTGATGGTTGATCTCCTGCAGGAGTGCGGCCAGTGTCGTGGATTTCCCCATCCCGGTCGCGCCCGTCACCAGAACGAGACCGCGCTGCGTTGCGGCGATCTCACGCAGCACGGAGGGGAGGTTGAGCTCCTCGAAGGTCTTGATGCCGAGCGGGATCACTCGCAACACGACGTTCGCGGCTCGGCGTTCGCGACTGATGTTCACCCGGAAGCGGCCTTCGCCGGGAATCTCGTAGGCGAGGTCGATCTCGGTCCTTCCATCGTCGGATCGCAGAGCACTTCCCTCGACGAGAATCTGTGCGATCGCCTCGGTATCCGCGGGAGTGAGGACCTTGTATTTCAGCTCGACCAGCTCGCCGTTGAACCGGTAGAGCGGCAGGTATCCGACCTGGAAATGGATGTCCGAAGCGCCCTTCTCGAAGCCGAGGCGTAGCAGGCGGTGGAGTCTCTCCCGATCCATGGTGACGTCCCGTTCTCTCGCAATGATGGGGATATCCGGTGGTAGTTTCCTTCGGCGGAGGGGGGGCCAGGCTTGACGGGAAGGTGATGGGGATGGGTCGTGTCCTATACTCGATCTCCATGTACGGACTGGTCGTGGCGTTGCTGGCGTTCGGAATCACGGGTGGCCACCGGATCGCATACGGTCAGTCGCAACCGGATACGGTCGTCCCGTCGCAGGGTCCCTTGGTCGAGCCCTCTGCGGACGCGACGGGTTCCACTCTCGGCATCGACCGCCTGTTGATCCCTCGCGAGGCTCCGCATGTCCCGGAAGAGGAGCGGTACGGCGGCCGGAACCAGGAGGAGTGGCACCGCGCCTTTCGCGAGGCACGCTCCGAGATCGCACGGCTCGAGCAGCGCGTGGAGGCCATGCAGGTGGTGCTGCGCGAGACGTCGACCGGCGAATGGGGCTTTTCTCCGGCGGGAGGCGGTGCCCCGACGGACCCCGACGTGTTGAAGCGCCGCGCCGAGCTCAAACGCGACCGTCAGTCGCTCGAGGCGGCCCGCCGGCGGCTTCGCGATCTCGAGGTGGAGTCCTCGTTGGCGGGGGTTCCCGAGGAGTGGATCCAGCCTTAGGGGATTCGTCGCCACGCGAGCGCTGCTCGTCTGCCGCGCGGCGTGGGCAGCGTGTACTCCTTGCCTCTCCGCTCTTGGGCCGTACATGGCTGTCGAGGGACCGAACCCGATGGTCGCGGCTGGAGCGCCCGGGTATTCTGCTCGGGTCCGAAAGGGGGGGAGCCCGATGTTCCGATTCTTCGTTCTGCTCTGTGCCTCGGTGGCTGCCGTCGTCTGGATCGATCCTGCATGGAGCCGTTCGGATCGATCGCTGAGCCTGCGACTTCGCTCGACACCGGAGATCGTGGCGTTCGTGCGCGCGAAGGCGCGCGAGCTCGGAGGGGAGGCCGTGTCGACGATCGCGTCCGGCAACGGAAAGCAGCCATCGGTGGCGGCTGCGCCGCCTGCTCGCGATCCGGAGGACGAGCTCACCGCGGAAGATCGTGAGCGGCTCGATCGATTGATCGCGGAGAAGACGAGGGATCGGCGCTAGCTCATGCGGGGCCGGATCGAGATCGAGGCGCGCGAGCAGGCGCAGCTCGCGCCCTGGGCGCTCCGCTCGGGAGACACGCGAGGCCGGCTACACCCGGATCCACCGCATCCCTATCGCACCGAATTCCAGCGCGATCGCGATCGGGTGCTCCATTCCCGGGCCTTCCGCCGCCTGCAGTTCAAGACCCAGGTGCTCCCCTTCGGTGGCGCCGATCATGTTCGGAATCGTCTCACGCATACGCTCGAGGTGGCCCAGATCGCTCGCACCGTTTCCCGTGCGCTCGGAGCGAACGAGGACCTCACGGAGGCGATCGTCCTCGCGCATGACCTCGGTCATCCCCCGTTCGGGCACGCCGGCGAGCGCATCCTGCACGAGCTTCTCGCCGAGCACGGGGGCTTCGAGCACAATCGCCAGAGCCTGCGGATCGTGGACTGGCTCGAGGAGCGCTCGAGCCGATACCGGGGGCTCAATCTGACCCACGAGACCCGTGCAGGCCTGCTCAAGCACGGCGATCACTTCCCGCGATTCGCGCATCCGGTCGAGCTGCCGGCATCGACGCCGCAGCTCTGTGTCGAGGCGCAGATCGCAAATCTCGCCGACGAGATCGCGTACCACAGCCACGATCTCGACGATGGCCTGCGCTCGGAGCTCCTCGACTGGAACGAGCTCGAGCGGCTCGATCTGTTCCACGAGGCCACGGAGTGTGTCGTTCGCGTCCACGAGTTCGATCTACGGACCCGGCAGGCACGCACCATCTCGACGGTGATCGACACCCTTGCGTCGGATCTCATCGAGAGCTCGACCAAGCGATTGCTCGAATCCGATGTGCGAACGCCGGAGGACGTGGTGAGTGCGCCGCTGCCCTTGGTCGGGTTCTCCGATGAGATCCGGCAACAGAAGCGCGAGGTCGCCGCGTACCTGCTCGAGCACTTCTATCGGAATCCCGTCGTGGTGCGCATGGTCGAACGAGCGGAGCGCATTCTGCGAGGCCTGTGGGGTGCTTATCTCGAGAACCCGGCGCAGCTTCCCGCACGGGTCTTCGAGCGGGGCTCCCGGGAGCCCCGGGAGCGGGCCATCGCCGACTACGTCGCGGGGATGACGGATCGGTTCGCCTGGCAGGAATACCGCAAGCTCTTCGACCCGCTCGGGGATCCCTGAGGCCGGCCGGCGGGCTCCGCGGTGAGAATCGCTGCCCAGTTTGCAACCGTAGGGCATTGCGGTCCTCTCGGGGACCCGGAAGACGCGCCTCCAGGGGGCGCACGGAGGATGAATTGAGACGACGAGGCTCCTGGCGGAATCGAGGAAATGGCGGGGGAAGCCGCGGTCCGCTGGACATGCTGCGGGACGTGAAGGGGCTCGGATTGCGAGACGTCCGGGCGCTGGACCGACCCATGGGCACTCCGGACGAGATCGAGATCGGGATCGGACAGATGGGCGGGGAGCGCACCGTCGCACTCGTTGCGAGTCGTAGGGATGGAGCCGATCTGCCCGGTTGGGCTCGAGTGGCGCTCTGGCTTGCCGGAGAGCAGGGCGGCGCGCACGAGGCGATCGTCGGAGCGCCCGTGATCTCGTCCCGCACGCGGCGGGCGGCCGCGGAGGAGGTGGGCGAAGGACCCATCCTGTACCTCGCGAGTGTTCCCCAATTGGCTGCTGCCGGAGAGGATGTCCTCGAGCTCGAGCCGGCGGCGGGCTGTGCGCCTCTGTGCACATCGCTGCTCGACCGCATCGCACGGATCGCCGAAGGCGCAGTGGCGATGACGTCCGCGGGTGCGGTGCGGCAGGCGGCCTCGGGGTTCCTCGTCTACGTACACGGTGAGCGAGCGGTTTCGATCTCGCTCGACGGCGAAGGCGTCGCGGTGGACTTCCTGGTGCCGGATCGGCGTCAGCTCCATGTGACGGATGCGAGCTTCCCGCGCTGGAGCCCGCAGATCCACGAGGACATCGTGGCGCTGGCGAGAGATCCCCGCATCACGGAAGGGGAGGCGGCAGCGCGCAGCCGCGCAGCCGAGAACGCCGCGCTCGATACGGGCGCGCGCGTACTCTCGCGTTGGATTCCGTGGCATCCGGGTGGAGTCGATCCGCTCGATTGGGCGGGCATCGATCGCGGTGGACGCCCGGTTCTGGGGATCGTACGCGCTCGCGTGGGCCTTTCCGATGTGCCTCGGGTCTTCGCTGGCCTACGTCTGCTCGAGATGGAGCGCGAGCGCTGGGTGCCGGGATCCGTCGGGACGCCGCGCCTCGAGCTCACGTGCGAGCAGATCGATGGAGACGCCGAGCGTCTCATCGAGGCGATCGTCGGTCGGGTCGCCGAGCGCCCCATCGAATCGAGGCGATCCGCTCCGGTGTATACGGGGACATCGAGTGCCGTGGTCGTAGAAGGTACGGCACCGTCGGAGGTCACAACGGCCTCGCGCGAGGAGCCCTCGGAGCGACGCGGGCGTCGACGCGGACGTCGGCGCCGCGTGCGTCCACGCACCGACGAGCGCGCTCGCGGCGAGACGACGCTCCAGGACGATCTCTTGGGTGCGGACGAGGAGATCGCGGAAGTGGCGGAGGACGTACGTGAGCGTGCCCACGCCGAGCCGGATCGGAGCTTCGAGCCGAGCGACGGCGCGGTGTACGGTGAGTACGGCACCTACGGAGCCGACGAGGGAGCCGAAGAGGCAGCGGCTCCTCGGGATCCGGATCGCGACGCCGAGCGGGTGGATCGGCGCGAGGGCCGTGCGGGGCGCTCTCGAGGGCGGGACCGCGGTCGGGATCGCAACCGAAGGCGCCCGGACGGGGAGAGTCGCGATGCCGGCGAGGACGGGGAGAGCCGCGATGCCGGCGAGGCCGTGTATGGAGCCGGCGAGTACGGTGAGCCCGAGCCCGGAACGTCGTCCGTAGATCGAGCCGCCGAGAGCGCAGGGGCGGAGGCCGAGGGTTCCGTGGAAGAGACGGGGGGCGATCGCGAGATCGCCATGGGCCCCGAGTTGGGCGCCGAGGCGGTTCCGGAGGCGGAGCCCGCGCGCCGCAGACGATCGCGAGCCGCGATCGTCGTGCGCAACGCCCCGGATTCCATCCTGGCCGCCCTCGTCCTGGCTCGTGATCGACGCAATATCGTGTCGTTCCGCGTGATTGCCCAGGATGCTCTGATGGACTTCTTCCGTGGTCCCGCGACCGATATCCCGGACAACACGGACCTGTTGCTCGTCGGCTTCTCCGCACAGCCGACCCCGCGCGAGATCATCGATGCGGCGGAGCTCTTCCGCGGCCGTCTCGAGTGGTACGACCATCACGAGTGGCCGGTCGAGGATGCAGAACGATTGCGTCAGGCCATCGGCCGCGACGCATTCCTGCTGGTCGAGGATGGGTCGAGCGCGCTTCCCGCGATCGTGGCGAGCACGGAACGGCGCAGCCGGCTCACGGACAAGATCGTGGACCTTGCGGGTCGCCGGCTCTCCGAGCCCGACATGCGCAAGTTCGGCTACCGTCTGATGGGCTTGGTGAAGCGGATCGCTGCGAGCCCGGGGGAGCATCGCAACCACATCAATCCCGTGCTCTCCGCGAAGCCCGCCGATCTACCCGATGCAGGTGCGGTCTTCGCGGCCGAGGACGAATGGCTGGAGCAGAACGATCCTCGCGTCGTCCACTTCGGCGAATACCAGATGGCGGTGGTTTCGGTTCCATCGGAGCTCGATGCGGGCGAAATCGGCCGAAAGCTGCGCTTGCGTACGGGGGTGCGATTGTCGCTCGCGGTGCGGGAAGGAGACGAAGTGGTGCTCCTGGGCTGCAACGAGGAGAAGCGCTCGATCCATGTGGTCGGTCTCGCGGAGCAGGTCGCGCAGGCCCTTCCTTGGGTTCGTGCGATGTCGGGCGGAGATCGTTTGGGGAGACTTCGGATCGAGGGGCTCGGCGAGCAACCCGCGCGGCTCGATGCGGTGATCAGCGAGATCGCGAAGCACCGCTCCGTTCTTTATGGCTAGGCCCGCAGCCGCGGGTGCCACGCGCCTGCGGGTGAGCGAGATCTACCGCTCGATCCAGGGCGAGTCGACTCGGGCCGGTTGGCCGTGCGTATTCGTGCGCACCGCCGGTTGCGATCTCCGCTGCCGCTACTGCGACGAGCTGGTCTCCCTGGACGCATCCGGGGGCGTGCTGCACTCGCTCGACGAGATCCTCGAGCGAGTGCAGGCGCTCGGTGCGCGACTCGTCGAGCTGACGGGAGGGGAGCCGCTTCTGCAGCGCGCCACGCCCGAGCTCGTGCGGCGACTCGTCGAGGAGGGCTACGAAGTGCTCGTCGAGACGGGCGGTCATCACGACATCTCGATCCTCGATCCGCGCGCGCATGCCATCGTCGACGTGAAGACGCCGGGCAGTGGCATGGCGGAGCGAGCAGATCTGGCGAATCTCGGGCGGCTGCGTGCGGGTGACGAGGTGAAGCTCGTGCTGTGCGACCGCGCGGACTACGAGTGGGCGCGCGCGTTGATTCGCGAGCACGACCTCGAGCGGCGCACGGTCGTGAACCTTTCACCGGTGCATCCGGGTCTCGATCCGCGCGAGCTTGCGGCCTGGATCCTCGAGGATGGCTTGCGAGTGCGCCTGAACCTCCAGCTCCACAAGATCGTGTGGGGTACGGAGGCCAGGAGCGTCTGAGCGCGGCGTGCGAGCGCGCTACGGATAGATCTCGAAGCCCGCCTGCCGGAACTCCTCGGATTTCTCCTCCATTCCGTGGGAGAGCGCGTCGCTCGCATCCACCCCGTGCTTCGCGGCGTAGTCTCGCACCTGCTGCGTGATCTCCATGCTGCAGAACTTCGGGCCGCACATCGAGCAGAAGTGCGCGGCCTTGGCGTTCTGTGCGGGCAGCGTCTCGTCGTGGTAGCTGCGTGCGAGGTCGGGATCGAGCGACAGCGCGAACTGGTCCTCCCAGCGGAACTCGAATCGCGCCTTCGAGATCGCATCGTCGCGAATCTGCGCTGCGGGATGCCCCTTCGCGAGGTCGGCCGCGTGGGCCGCGATCTTGTAGGTGACCACGCCCGTGCGCACGTCGTCGCGATTCGGCAGCCCCAGGTGCTCCTTCGGAGTCACGTAGCACAGCATCGCGGTTCCATGCGCGCCGATCATCGCTGCACCGATCGCGGATGTGATGTGGTCGTAGCCGGGCGCGATGTCCGTCGTGAGGGGGCCGAGCGTGTAGAACGGCGCCTCGTGGCAGACCTCAAGCTGCCGGTCGACGTTCTCCTTGATCTTGTGCATGGGCACGTGGCCCGGCCCTTCGATCATGACCTGTACGTCGTGCCCCCAGGCGACCTTCGTGAGCTCGCCCAGCGTCTCGAGCTCCGCGAACTGCGCGGCGTCGTTCGCATCCGCGATGGAGCCCGGACGCAGTCCATCCCCCAGCGAGAAGGCGATGTCGTAGGCCTTCATGATCTCGCAGATCTCGTGGAAGTGCGTGTACAGGAAGCTCTCGCGATGATGCGCCAGGCACCACTTCGCCATGATCGAGCCGCCGCGCGAGACGATCCCCGTCACGCGCCGAGCCGTGAGCGGGACGTACCGCAGCAGCACGCCCGCGTGGATCGTGAAGTAGTCCACGCCCTGTTCCGCCTGTTCCACGAGCGTGTCGAGGAAGATTTCGGGCGTGAGGTCCTCGGGCCGCCCGCCGACCTTCTCGACGGCCTGGTAGAGCGGAACCGTTCCAACGGGAACCGGGGAGCTGCGTAGGATCCACTCGCGCGTCGTATGGATGTCCTTCCCCGTGGAGAGGTCCATCACGGTGTCCGCGCCCCAGCGGATGGCCCAGAGCAGCTTGTCGACCTCTTCCTGGATGGACGAGCTCACCGCCGAGTTGCCGATGTTCGCGTTGATCTTCACCAGGAAGTTCCGGCCGATGCACATCGGCTCGCTCTCCGGGTGGTTCACGTTGCAGGGCAGGATGGCGCGGCCGCGCGCGATCTCGCTGCGCACGAATTCGGGATCGAGGTGCTCGCGCAGGGCGACGAACTCCATCTCCGGCGTGACGATGCCCTTGCGCGCATAGTGAAGCTGCGTGACCGCGTGGCCCGGGCGTGCACGCAGCGGGCGCCGGCGCGCGACCGGCGAGCCGGTTTCGCCTTCCCGGCGGCCGTTGTCCTCGGGGCGAAGTGGGCGGCCCTCGTAGCGCTCGGTGTCGCCCCGCTCGAGGATCCACTTCTCCCGGATCGCCGGCAGGCCCGATTCGACGTCGACCGGGGTGGCGGCATCCCCGTGGGCACCGCGTGTGTCGTAGACGCGCACGGGCGGATCTGCGGCACGCCCGGTTCCGGGCGCGGGGCTCAGGGAGATCTCGCGCATCGGAACCTGGATGTCCGGGCGGGAGCCTACGACGTAGATGCGCTTCGAGCGCGGGAAGTCGGGGTCGTGGCTCATGCGAACGATCTCCTCGCTGCGTCGACGGAAGGACCCTTACAGTACCGTCCCGTGCGTCCGGGCGCAGCGCGGCGGAATCGCTCCGCACGCGCGCCGAAGAGAGGCCGGTGGTGCGAGGCGGCCGAAGCCCGGAGGTCGGCGCCGTGCACGGGCACGCGATGGTGGCGGTGGAGGGACTCGAACCCCCGACACGACGGATATGAGCCGTCTGCTCTAACCGGCTGAGCTACACCGCCACGGACGCCGTACGGACCTGCAAACCCGAGGATCCGAGGGCCGACAATCCTAACGGGTGCGCCCCTCTCCTGCTATGGTCGCGCCCAGCCATTCGCCGGAGGGAGACGACGAGGCAGTGGGGGAGTCGATCGGAATCTTTCAACAGCTCGATCGCTGGTTCGCCCAGTACCTCGTGGCTCCGGTGGCGAAGCTTCTGTTCTGGGACGTCGCGTTCTGGGACGACGGCACGCCCGGCGAGCTGCAGATCCCCATCGTGGTGCTCTGGCTCGCGCTGGGGGCGTTGTTCTTCACCCTTCGATTCCAGTTCGTGAACCTGCGAGGCTTCCGTCACGCGGTCGACTGCTTGCGGGGCGCCTATACGCGGCCAGGAGATCTCGGCGAGATCTCCCACTTCCAGGCGCTGTCCGCGGCGCTCTCGGCGACGGTGGGGCTCGGGAACATTGCCGGCGTGGCGATCGCGGTGGGTCTGGGCGGACCGGGCGCCGTCTTCTGGATGGTCGTGGCGGGATTCTTCGGGATGACCTCGAAGTTCACCGAGTGCACGCTCGGCCAGCGGTATCGGATCCTGCGGGTCGATGGGCACGTCTCGGGCGGCCCCATGCACTACCTGGCCCTCGGACTCGCCGAGATCGGACTGCCCCGGATCGGTCGCGTCATGGCCGCCGTCTTCGCCGTCATGTGCATCGGAGGAAGCTTCGGCGGCGGCAACATGTTCCAGGCGAACCAGTCCTACCTGCAGTTCGCCAACGTCTTCGGCCGCGTGCTCCCGGGGGTGGATTCGGAGGTCGGAGCGGTCGTCTTCGGTCTCGTTCTCGCCTTCCTGGTCGGGCTCGTGATCATCGGTGGGATCCGGCGCATCGGCGAGGTCGCGGCCTTCCTCGTGCCGTCCATGTGCGGGCTCTACGTCGCCTGCGGTGCGGTCATCCTGTTCGTTCACGCGAAGGCGGTACCCGGCGCCTTCCTCGTCATCCTGGAAGACGCCTTTTCGCTCGATGCCGGGTGGGGTGGGCTCGTAGGATCGATCGTGCACGGCTTTCGGCGGGCGGCCTTCAGCAACGAGGCCGGAATCGGGTCCGCGTCGATCGCGCACTCGGCGGCGACGACCGGAGAGCCGATTCGCGAGGGTCTGGTGGCCCTGCTCGAGCCGTTCATCGACACGATCATCGTCTGCACGATGACCGGCCTGGTGATCGTGGTGACGGGAGCGTACGAGCACCCGGAGGCGGGGACGGGAATCACGATGGCATCGCACGCCTTCGCGACCGTGTTCCCTTGGTTCCCCGTGCTGCTGTCCTTCACGGCGATCCTGTTCGCGTACAGCACGATGATCTCGTGGAGCTACTACGGGGAGCAGTGCTGGGCGGAGCTGTTCGGGGTGCGCTCCATCCTCGTGTACAAGCTGCTCTTCCTCGTGTTCGTGTGGGCGGGTGCCGTGTTCCGGCCCGAGGCGGTGCTCGACTTCGCGGACCTCATGATCCTGGGCATGGCCTTTCCGAATCTCGTGGGCTTGCTGCTGATGTCGGGGCGGGTGAAGGCGGATCTCGATGCCTACCTGGAGAAGCTTCGGACGGGAGCCTTCGAGAGGTACGACGACGCCTAGCGTTCGCCGGGACCGAACGTGCGCGAACGTGCGCATGGACAGGTCGCCTGCGGATCGAGAGCATGTCCCGGAGACGCAAGAGGCCGCTTCCCCCGAGGGAGAAGCGGCCCCTTGGGTCGTGCGACCCGTTCGTCAGGCGCTCGCCTGGCTCTCGACTCCGATGCTCTTCGCGAGCTGCTCGCGCCCCGGAAGATCGTTCGTCGGAATGCGCCACTGCTTGCCGATGCGCACGGCGCCGATCTGGCCGCTCTCGATCAGGCGGTAGACGGTGCGCGAAGAGATGCGCAGATAGCTCGCAGCCTCGCGAACGGTGACCAGGTTCTCCCTCATTGCCAACCTCCCCACATGCTTCGTCGTTTGCGTTCCGGTCCGGCCCCCTTTGCGCCGGCTCGGTCGGTCTGGTTCGTGCGCGGCCCATCGGTCGTCATCCGCGCCCCCCGTACCCTTCTTCGTCAGGAGTTGCGTGCGCTTGATGGGTCGAAGGGTTAGTTTCCATCTAATGAATTCGAACCATGGCGAGCGAGGGCGGCGGAGGGGGCCGGGCGCGAGGGGGCCTCGTCCGGAGCGGACCCCATCCGTACGTCCCGATGGAGACGGGCGGATCCCGTTGCTACGAGAAGAGGACCCCTCCGCGCTCCTGTTCGAGACCGACGGTCTGGTCTGCGAGCGCGTTCGACAGATGATGCGGCGCGAGGGAATGTCGAGCTGCGCGGTGGATTCGACCGCGCTCTTCCACCGGCTTCGAGCGACGCTTTCTTTCGGCCTCTTCGTCGTGGGTGTGTCCTCGCCGGAGGATCTCGTGGGACTCGACCTTGGGGACGAGACCGACCGCCTGCTGCTGCTGGCTCCGATCGGAGAGCCGGGAGCGGCCGCGGTGTACCGGATGTCGCTTCCGCGCGCGCGGATCGTCGATCGGGCGCTGCGCGATCCGGATGCGCTGCGCGCCGCTCTGCGATGGAGTCCCGAGCCGGTGCTGAGTGGCGGATCCGACCCGGTGCAACGGACGTTCGAACCCTACGGGTTGTCCGAGCGCCAGATCGAGGTCCTGCGCCGTGCCTTGCTCGGAGAGACCGGTGCGGAGATCGCGCGAGGTCTCTTCATCAGCGAGCTCACCGTGCGCAATCACCTGCATGCGATCTACGAGCGCGTGGGAGTGTCGGGTCGGCGAGAGCTGCTGGGCCGGTTCGTTCGGGGGCTGCTCGAGACCGGCCCCCGGGTGGCGCCGCCGGGGCGCGCCTGAGCCGAGGTCGCGTCCGGCTGCCTCAGGGCCGCACGCCGACGTCCGGAAACGGAAAGGCGCGCGCGCGGCTCGTGCGGCTCTGGTTGCGACCACGAAGCTCGTCGGGCGGACGCGCGGCGAACATCCGGCGCACGGGAATATAGAAATGGGAGGGCAGGCGCGTCGCCACCGCAGCGTTGCTTCCGCAGGCGCAGCCAGCGCCGTTCGCGCACGGACCGCAGCAGAACCACTCGCCATCGATCGAGGGGGAGTGGGCACCGAGAGGACCGTGGCAGCGTTGGCAGCTTCCGCTCACCGCGATGCCGGCGGGCGAATGCGAACGCGTGGAATCGTGTGTCGCCATGAGCTCCGGGTCCGCGACGTCGATCGCCGTGACACACTCATGAGTAGGCGACCCCGGAGGGGCGTGCAAGTGGTTCGAAGGCGTCGGCGGGAGTCGGGCGCAGCCGGCGCTTATCGCGTGCCCTCGTAGCTCTCGAGGAAGCGCGACAGGGCCGCCGCCATCTCGTTGGCCGAGGG
Source organism: uncultured Myxococcales bacterium (assembly GCA_964582775.1). Lineage (GTDB taxonomy): Bacteria > Myxococcota_A > UBA9160 > SZUA-336 > SZUA-336 > CAZOTO01. The sequence goes on along the minus strand of CAZOTO010000019.1, from coordinate 18,882 downwards.
GAATCGATCCGCGGGCTGCTTCTGGCAAGCGGTGCGGATGATCTCGACCAGCTCCTCGGGAAGGGAGGATCGAATCGAGCGGGGATCCGGAAGCTCCGCGTGGAGCTGTTGATCGACGACCTTGTCGCCCCGGAAGGGCCGCTGTCCCGTCGCCATCTCGAACATCGAGATGCCGAGTGCGTACAGATCGGTCCTGCCGTCGATCTCGTCGCCGAGGATCTGCTCGGGAGGCATGTATTGCGGGGTTCCCTTGGCGTCGGTGCGCCCCTCGCCGCCGGCCTCGAGCACCTTGCTGATTCCGAAATCCATGAGCTTCGCGCGTCCCTCGCCGTCGACGATCAGGTTTCCCGGCTTGATGTCGCGGTGCACGACGTTTTGCGAGTGCGCATAGGCGAGCGCGTGGCAGATCTCTCGCGCGATCTCGGCCACGCGCCGTGCGGAGAGCGGCTGACGCTCCTTCGATCTCGACGGTCGCATCAGCTCGCGCACCGTTCGGCCGCGCACGTATTCCATCACGATGCATGGCTGCATCGAGATCACGGCGACATCGTAGATGTGGACGATGTGGGGGTGATTCATCGCGGCCGCTGCGCGCGCTTCCTGCCGGAACATCTTCAGTGCCTCCGGAGTGTGTGCGAGCTCGGCGGGAAGGAACTTGATGGCGACGGGGCGTTCGAGCTCCTTGTCCCAAGCGAGGTGCACGATGCCCATTCCCCCGCGGCCGATCTCGTCGCGCAGCTCGTACCGCTCGCTGCCTCCGCTCATGCTGGGCATCAGCGAGCCGCCCCACATCTGCTCCTGCAGGCGGCGCAGACGGCCGGCGCAGTCGCCGTAGTCCTCGTCGACGTCGAGGATCTTCTCGAGGATTGCGATTGCGCTCATGGGATCGTTGTTGCGTTCGGTGGCCTCGGCGAGCATGGCGAGGATCTCGAGATCGTCCTTGCTGCGGGGGGCATCGGGCGCGATCGCTTCGAGGCGCTCGCGTGCCCGTTCGAAGAGTCCCTTCTCCAGGAAGATCCGGCCCGCGAGCAGATTCGCCTCCCGTGCATCCGTTCCGGACGAAGGGATGGCCTGCAACGCCTCGATGGCGCGTTCGTACGATCCGACCGCATAGAAGCCGCGTGCGGCGTCGAGGTGCTCGCCGAGCTCGAGCGCCATCTTCGCGGCGTTCAATGGATGGCCGGCGCGCTCGTAGCTGCTGCGGGCCTCGGCGAAGCAGCGCGCCCGCGCGTAGGCGTTCCCCGCCTTCGCCCAGCTTCCCATCCGGGCAAAGAGCTGGCCCGCTCGTTCGTGTGCGCCTGCGTCTTCGAGCAAGGCGGCGGCGCGGCCGAGCTCTCCTGCGTCCGTCCAGCAGGCGGCGGCGCGATCCGAGCAGCCCGCCCTCTCGTAGAGCTCTGCTGCGCGCTTCAGTACGGCCGGGCTCCGGCCCCTTGCCTGCAGCAGGGCATCCGCCGCACGGGCGCCGAGGCCGCCGCGGACGTAGAGCCGACTCGCACTTTCGTGGTCGCCGAGCGACTCGAGGATCTCGGCCGCCTTGGCGAGCTCACCGGCTCGCTCGTACAGCTCGGCGGCTTCGCGCTGGTGATCGAGTGAATACAGGCACTGCGCGGCGCGCACCCAGTCGCCCGCGACCTGGAAGTAGTGTGCGGCCTCCGCCAGGCGTCCGAGCTCGCGGTAGGTCTCCGCGGCCTTCACGGGCTGACGCAGCTTGAGGTAGCACTGCGCCACCTTCCGCAGGTTCCCTGCGTTGTAGTAGAGCGCGAGTGCGCCCTCCACCTGGCCCTCCTTCATCCGCCGGTCTGCGGTGCGTTCGAGCTCTTCGCGGTCGAGGGGAGGGCGGGCGTCGGGTCCGGGTGGCGTCCTCTCGCCGGACTCGGGCGCAGGCGGGTGTGTTCGTCGACGCCACCACCATCCGCCGATCGCGGCGACGGCGAGGAGGGCCGCGATTCCGCTCGCCAACCACGCGGCCTCCAAGCCCGTGACGGATCCGGTCGCGCCGAGTGGATCACTCGGCACCCGCGATTCCGCCATGCGGTCCTGACTGTCCGTGCTCAACGCGAGCGCCTCCCGGGCATCGCTGACGCGTGCGCGCGAATCGCCCCATCGCACACGTCGCCCACGGCAGTTTCGGCGCCCATCGCAGATCCGTTTAGGTGGAATCCCGGCGCAGGCGGAGTCTGGCGCGGGTGTGGATCGAAGGCGTCTACGGCTACTCTCGTGGCGATGGATGAACTGCATCGAGAGGTCTCCCGCTGGCTTCTCTCGGTGGGCGTCGGGCGTGCTGCGCCCGTGCTCGTTGCCGTTTCTGGTGGTGCCGACTCGGTGGCATTGCTCCGCGTGCTGATCTCGCTCGGACAGCGCGTCGGAGTCGGACATGTCCATCACGGCCTCCGCGGCGCCGAGGCCGATCGCGACCTCGCGTTCGTGCGCGCCCTTGCGCGGGCGCTCGGCGTGCCCTTCCACGTCGAGCACGTCGACGCCCGCACGGCCGATGGCTCCTCGCCCGAGGCTCGTGCCCGTTCGCTTCGCTATCCCGCGCTCGAGAGGATGAGAAGCGGCGGCGGGTACGACTGGGTCGCGACGGCGCATTCGCTCGAAGACCAGGCGGAGACCGTCCTGCTGCGAGCCGTCCGCGGGACCGGGCTCGGCGGACTCTCGGGGATCCGGCCGATCCTGCTCGATCGACGGGTGATTCGTCCCCTGCTGGGCATTCGCCGCGCGGCCGTGCGCGGCTATCTCGAGACGCGCGGTCACGCTTGGTGCGAGGATGCGACGAACGAGGACCGCGCGGTTCCGCGCAACTGCCTGCGTCACGAGGTGCTGCCGCAGCTCGAGCGGATCCACCCCGGGGCCGTCGAGCGGTTGGCGAGCCTGGCCGACCTGGCGCGGGTCGCGACCGAGGCTGCGCACCTCGAGATCGTCCCGATCGTCGAAGCCTGCACGGAGGCGGGCGAGGGCGGCCTGTGGATCGACCCCGCGGGGCTCGTGCGCCTGCCGCAGGATCTTCGCCGGCGGGCGCTCGCTGCGATCCTCGCGCGGCTGGGCCGCGAAATCCAGCCGACCCGCGGCCATCTCGAGCGGATGGACGCGATGCTGGGCTCGATGCCCGTCGGCCGGTCCCTCTCCCTGCCGTCCGGGATGACACTTCTATGTGATCGTGACCGCTTGTGGGTCGGTCCCGAGAAGGGTCCCCATCTACCCCATGTCGTGCGCCAACCGCTCGTGCCGCTCGCCCCGATCGAATTCCCCGAGCGGGATCTACGTCTCGAGTGGCATGCCCCGTCGCGGATGGACGTGGGTGGTCCCGATGTGCTCCAGCTGACGGAGCACGCGGCGCGCGCGCTCTGGGTCCGCAGTGCTCGCCCGCAGGATCGCGTGCGAGTCGGCGCATCGATGCGCGAGCGCAGGCTCAAGGACGTGTTCGCTGCGGCCCGATGGTCTCGACGGCAGAGGGCTCGCGCAATCGTCGTCGAGCTCGAGGGCGAATTGGTCTGGGTTCCCGGCCTCGCGAAGGCGCGGGATCCGCTGGGGGAGGGGGCTTCGGCGTGGCAATTGGTTGCCCGGCCGCTTTCGAGGGATCGGGCGAGTTGTTAGGCTTCGGACGGATCTCGCGCTCGTAGTCGTCATGGGTGCAGAGACCCTGGAGTTTCGTTGAACCAGCTCTACAAGAACCTGCTGACCCTCGCGATGGCCATGTTCGTGCTGCTGGCCATCTTCAGCCTGTGGGGTGGACAGCCGCGAGAGATGACCGAGCTCGGCTACTCGGATCTCCTCGCGCGAATCGAAGCGGACGAGGTCGCCGAGCTGCGCATCCAGGAGGATCGCATCGAGGGTTCGTTCAAGGATGGGTCTCCCTTCACCACCTTCGGGCCCACGCAGGATCCGTACCTGCAGGAGCTGATCCGCTCGAAGGGAACCACCGTTCGTTACCAGCCGCGGGACGACTCGAGCTTCTGGCAGACGCTGCTCATCAGCTGGCTGCCGATGCTGCTCTTCATCGGCCTGTGGTTCTTCCTGTTCCGTCAGCTCCAGTCCGGTGGCGGCAAGGCGATGAGCTTCGGCAAGTCGCGCGCGCGGCTCCTGAACGAGAACCAGCAGCGCGTCACGTTCGCCGACGTCGCGGGAATCGAGGAGGCGAAGGCAGAGCTCGAGGAGATCGTCTCCTTCCTGCGCGACCCGAAGAAGTTTACGCGTCTGGGGGGGCGCATCCCGAAGGGCGTGCTGCTCGTGGGCCCTCCGGGCACGGGCAAGACGCTGCTCGCGCGCGCGATCGCGGGAGAGGCCGGGGTGCCGTTCTTCTCGATCTCGGGCTCCGACTTCGTGGAGATGTTCGTCGGCGTGGGTGCCAGCCGCGTACGCGATCTGTTCACGCAGGGCAAGAAGAACGCGCCGTGCATCATCTTCATCGACGAGATCGACGCGGTGGGGCGACATCGTGGCGCAGGGCTCGGAGGCGGACACGACGAGCGGGAGCAGACGCTCAACCAGATGCTCGTCGAGATGGACGGCTTCGAGTCGAGTGAGGGCGTGATCATCATTGCGGCGACGAACCGGCCGGACGTGCTCGATCCCGCCATGCTGCGTCCGGGACGCTTCGACCGGCACGTCGTCGTGAACCGTCCCGACCTGCGCGGACGAGAGGCCATCCTGCGGGTGCACTCGCGACGCATCCTGTTGGCGCCCGACGTCGAACTGGCCGTGATCGCACGGGGCACCCCGGGCTTCTCTGGAGCCGATCTCGAGAACCTGTGCAACGAGGCGGCGCTCCTGGCGGCGCGGCGCGAGGCCGAGGCCGTCGAGATGCGGGACTTCGAGCAGGCCAAGGACAAGGTGCTGATGGGCGCGGAGCGGCGCAGCATCATCCTGTCCGAAGAGGAACGTCGCATCACCGCCTATCACGAGGCCGGTCACGCGCTCGTCGCTCTGCTCGAGGATCACTCCGACCCCGTACACAAGGTGACGATCATCCCGCGCGGCATGGCGCTCGGCGTAACGCAGACGATGCCTGCCGAGGACCGCTACCTGGTGACGAAGGGCCAGCTGCTCGCGCGGATCGCACACGCGATGGGTGGCCGGGCCGCAGAGGAGATCGTGTTCGGGCACCTCTCCACCGGGGCCTCGAACGACATCCAGCAGGCCACGCGCATCGCCCGCGAGATGGTGTGTAGCTACGGAATGAGCGAGAAGATCGGGCCCGTCCACCTGACGGAGGAGGGAGGGACGGTCTTCCTCGGCCGAGAGCTCGGCACGGCGCGCGAGTACAGCGAGGATCGCGCGCGTCAGGTCGATTCCGAGGTGGACGAGATCCTTCGCGGGGCCTACCAGCGCGCGGTCGATCTGGTTCGCGAGCGGCGTGAGCTCCTCGATTCGATCGCAGAGGGTCTTCTCGAGCGCGAGACGCTCGGCGAGCTGGAGCTCGAGCTCCTTCGCGAAGGCGAGCCCCTGCCTCCGCTTCCCGGACCGGAGCCCGTCGATGCGGAGCAGGGCCGGGTGAAGGGGCGATCGGGGGCGAAGAAGGCTTCGCCGCGGAGCGCTCCTTCCTTTTCCGACGAGTCTCTCCCGACCCCCGAACCGATGCCGGGCTAGGGGGCGTGCGTGTTCGCGCACGGGGGCGAGCCGAAGCCAATCGTCACGCGCCGATGGGTCGATCCGGCGCGCGTGATGGTGATGGGCGTGCTCAACGTCACCCCTGACTCGTTCTTCGACGGCGGCGCTCATGCCACCGTGGAGTCGGCGGTGGCCCGGGCCCACGAGCTCGTGCGTCAGGGCGCGGACGTGATCGACGTGGGCGGCGAGTCCACGCGACCGGGGGCGGATCCGGTCTCGCAGGACGAGGAGCGTGCGCGCGTGATGCCCGTGATCGATCGCCTCGCGGGCGATCTCGCGGTTTCCCTCTCCATCGATACCCGGCGCGCGGCGATCGCCGATGAGGCGCTCTCCCGCGGGGTTTCCATGGTGAACGCGGTGGCTTCGCTGCGCGATCCGGATCTCGCTCGTGTCTGTGCGAAGCACGGGGCGGCGCTCGTGCTGAATCACATGCGGGGCGACCCGCGCACCATGCAGCAGCAGCCGCGCTACGAGGACGTGGTCGTGGAGGTGGCGGACGATCTCGTGCGCGATGCCTGCCGTGCCGAGCAAGCGGGCGTGGCGCGCGATCGCATCTGGCTCGATCCGGGCATCGGCTTCGGCAAGCACCCGATCGAGCACAACCTGCCGCTGCTCGCGCGGCTCGGCGAGCTCGTCGCTCTTGGATATCCGGTCCTCGTCGGCCCGTCGCGCAAGAGCTTCCTCGGCGCCTTGACCGGTGCCGCGCCGCAGGATCGACTCCCTGGCACCTTGGCGGTGGTCGCTGCCTGTGTGCTCGCTGGAGCGCGCGGGGTCCGGGTCCACGACGTGGCCGAGGCGCGCCAAGCGGTGGACGTCGCCGCAGCGATTCGCGATGCCGGGCCGCGCGGGAGGGCACGGCCGTGATCCGCGCCATTCACGGCTGGCTGACCGATCTGTGGACCACGCTCACCGACAACTTCCACCCGATCTGGGATTCCCTCGACATCCTCGTCGTGACCGTCGCGGTGTACTGGCTGCTGCTACGCATCCGCGGCACGCGCGCCGCGCAGATGACGCTCGGTCTGCTGATCCTGGTGTTCGTGTGGCGGCTGGCGGATCTGTTCGAGCTCGCGACCGTCTCGTTCCTGCTCGACAAGTTCCTCTCCTCCGGTCTGCTGATCCTGATCGTGATCTTCCAGCACGACATCCGGCGGGCACTCTCCCGCGTGGGACGGGGACTGTTCTCACCGTCGCGGCGCGAGGATGCGCACTCGATCGAAGAGATCGTCCGTGCGTGCCAGGTGCTGGCGCAGCGGCGCATCGGTGCGCTGATCGTGATGGAGCGCGACATCGAGCTCGACGAGTTCACGCAAGCCGGAACGAAGATCGACTCGGAGCTCACGCGTGATCTGCTCGTATCGATCTTCCTGCCGTACTCTCCGATCCACGACGGTGCCGTGGTGATCCGCCGCAACCGCATCGCCTCTGCAGGCTGCATCCTGCCGCTCGCCATTCGCACCGACATCCCGAGCTCGCTCGGCACCCGGCATCGCGCGGCATTCGGCATCACCGAGGAGACGGATGCGGTGGTCGTGGTGGTCTCGGAGGAGACCGGAAAGGTCTCCCTGGTCGCGGGGGGAGAGATCCATCCGGATCTCGATGCGCCCAGGCTACGGCAGCTGCTGCTGCACTTGTCGGGGGATGCGAGCCTCGAGGCCGCCGAGGCGATCGCCGAGACCCCTCCGCGGGAGGAGCCGCCGGCCCGCTCCTCCCGGGCCATGGGCTCGTGATGCGGTTCTTCGACGATTTTCTGTACAAGATCGCCGCCTTCCTGGTCGCGTGCGTGCTGTGGGCCACGGCGCAGGGATTCCGCTCGATCGAGCGCGGATTCGATCTTCCCGTGGCGTTGGAGGAAAGGCCCGAGAATCTCGTGATCACCGAGCAGTCCGCACAGGAGATCAACCTGCGTTTGAGCGGAAGCCGCGCGGCGATTCGCCAAGCGGAGCGCAATCTGCTGCGATATCCGCTGTCGCTCGAGGGACTGAAGGCGGGGCAGTCGCGGATCTCGGTGACGACGGATCGTCTCACGATCCCGCGCGGCGCGATCATCGCCGCCCGGTCGCCCTCCTCGATCCAGTTCACCGCCGAGCCGGTCGAGCACAAGCGGGTGCGCGTTCGTGCTGCGTTCACGGGGAGCCTCCCCGAAGGTACCGTGCTTGCGGGAACGCAGATCGACCCCGCCGAGATCGAGATCCAGGGGGCGCGTTCGAGCGTGCGTCGCATCTCTGAGGTATCGACGGAGCGCATCGATCTGTCGCGCCTGCGGGAGTCTGCGACGGTGGAGAGCGCGATCGTCTACGGCTATCCGCACGTGTGGCGAGCCGGGTCGGAGCCGGGCACGGTGAAGGTCCGCCTCGTCGTGGAGAAGCTGCCGGAGCCCTCCGATGGAGAGGGCGAAGGGGCGTCGTCCCCATCGGGCGAGTAGGAGGCAGCGGAAGGGATACCATGGCAGGCCGACGCAAGCTGTTCGGGACGGATGGAATTCGCGGGCGCGCGAACGTGTACCCGATGACCGGTGAGGTGATGATGGAGGTCGGGCGGGCGATGGCCCTCGTGTTCCGGCTCACCCCCACCGCTTCCGGCGCACGCCGCGTGTTGATCGGAAAGGACACCCGTCGCTCGGGATACATGCTCGAGGATGCGCTTGCCTCGGGGCTGTGCTCGATGGGTGTGGACGTGCTCCAGGTGGGTCCGATTCCGACGCCCGGGCTCGCCTTCCTCACCGCCGACATGCGCTGCGACGCGGGAGCCATGATCTCGGCCTCGCACAACCCGTTCGACGACAACGGGGTGAAGTTCTTCTCGAGGGATGGATTCAAGCTCCCCGACGAGCTCGAGGAGCGCATCGAGAAGCTCGTGTTCACGGAGGAGCTGCGCGAGCATCGGCCCGTGGGCGCGGAGATCGGCCGGGCCTCGCGGATCGACGACGCGACCGGCCGCTACATCGTCTTCCTGAAGAAGACGTTCCCTCGTGAGTGTACGCTCGACGGCCTGCGCATCGTCATGGACTGCGCGAACGGTGCGGGATACAAGGTTGCGCCGACGGTGCTCGCGGAGCTCGGTGCCGAGGTGATCCCGATCGGAATCGAGCCCAACGGCACGAACATCAACGATGGCTGCGGTGCGACGGATACGGATCGGATGGTACAGGCGGTTCGTCGCTATCGGGCAGATCTCGGCATCGCCATCGATGGCGATGCCGATCGCGTGATCCTCTCCGACGAGAACGGCTCGATCGTCGATGGCGACCAGATCCTGGCCATGTGTGCGAGAGAGCTGGTGCGTCAGGGCCGCCTCGAACGCAACACGGTCGTGGGTACGGTGATGGCGAACCTCGGCCTCGAGCGGGCTCTCGTCGGTATGGGTGTGAAGCTGCTGCGAACGGACGTGGGAGATCGTTACGTCGTCGAAGCGATGCGGCGCGAGAAGCTCAACCTCGGCGGCGAGCAGTCGGGGCACATCGTGTTCCTCGAGCACAACACGACGGGCGATGGAATCCTCTCCGCCCTGCAGGTGTTGGCGCTGTGCTGCCGGGAGGATCGTCCGTTGTCCGAGCTGGCGAGGGTGATGGAGCGGATGCCGCAGATCCTACGCAAGGTATCCGTGCGCGAGAAGCCGCCGCTCGCGGAGCTCGCGAACGTGCAGGCGACGATCGAGCGCATCGCGGATCGCCTGGGCACGAGCGGCCGGGTGCTCGTGCGCTACTCGGGTACCGAGCCGGTGGCCCGCGTGATGCTCGAAGGCGAGGACGAGGAGACGATCGGCGCCTTCGCCGACGAGATCACGGCGGCGATCCATGCGGCCATCGGGACGCAGTCGTGATGCGCGTGCCGCGTCTCGTGGTGAACGTGGATCACGTGGCGACCGTGCGCCAGGCGCGCCGGGGTCTCGATCCCGATCCCGTCGTGGCGGCCCAGCTCGCGCTGCTCGGCGGAGCCGACGGAATCGTGTGTCATCTGCGCGAGGATCGCCGGCACGTGCAGGACCGCGATGTGCGCGTCCTGCGCGAGGTCGTGCACCATCGGTTCTGCCTGGAGATGGCTCCCACGCAGGACCTGCTGAAGATGGCCCTCGAGGTCCGTCCCGATTCGGTCACGCTGGTACCCGAGCGACGCGAGGAGCTCACGACCGAGGGTGGGCTCGACGTGCTCTCCTCGATCGGTGAGATCGGGGAGATGGTCCGTGCGCTCGCCGAATCGCGTGTCCGCACCTGTCTGTTCGTCGCGCCCGACATCGATCAGGTAAAGGCCGCACACCGCGTGGGTGCGCGTGCGATCGAGATCCACACGGGCCGCTATGCGGAGGGGGGGCCGGACCGCGAGGAGGAGCTGCAGCGGATCCGGGACGCGGCCCGCCTGGCCGCCAAGCTCAAGCTCGAAGTGGGTGCGGGGCACGGTCTGGACTTCCGCAACGTCGCATCGCTCCTCGAGATCGACGTCGTCGACGAGCTCTCGATCGGACACTCCATCGTGTCGCGGGCCGTGTTCGTGGGAATGGAGCGAGCCGTGCGCGAGATGCGCGAGCGTCTCGTGCGCGGTGCCTGAAATCCCGGTGCTCGGCGGCGTCGCGGTGCGGCTCGTCGACGTGCCGCGCTTCCGGCGCGCGGTCGAGCGTTACGGCCAGCATCTGCTCGGGCGTGTGTTCACCGCCGCCGAGATCGCCTACGGTGCGAAGAAGCGCGACGGCGCGCCGAATCTCGCCGTGCGTTTCGCGGCCAAGTGCGCCGGGCGCGAGCTCGTCTGGCGCGGCTTCGGCCGCCGCGTTCCGCTTCTCGCCCTGGAGATCGTCCGGCGGCCGAGCGGCGAGCCCACGCTGGCGGTGCAGGGGCTCGACCCTTCGGCGTGGTCGATGTGCGTGTCGCTCACCCATGACGAGCAAATCGCCTTGGCGAGCGTCTGGCTCGCGCGCGTCGCGCGTCGTCCGTCCCCCCGGGACTCCTGCTAGGCTTCGCGCATGACGTGTCCCGAACCCTTCGACATCCACGGCTGGTCCTGTCCCGCGGGCGCAGAGATGGGGCGGATCGATGCGGACGCGATCGACCGGCGGGGAATCCCGGGCCGCGTGCTGATGGAGACCGCCGGTCGCGCCGTCGCCGAGGCCGTCCGTCTCCGCTTCCCCGACACGCGTCGCCCCCTCATCGTGTGCGGCGGTGGCAACAACGGTGGTGACGGATTCGTGGTCGCGCGCGTGCTCCACGAGCTCGATTCCGGGTGCCGGCCCCTGGTGGTCTCGCTCGCGGATCCGAACCGCCAGAGCCCGGAATCGCGGGCGAACCTGGATCTGCTGGTCGCGGCGGGCTTCGAGATCGCGCAGAGCCCGTCGGAGAAGGATCTCGTCGAGCTCGCCCGCAGCTGCGATCTCGCTGTCGATGCGATCTTCGGCGTGGGCTTGTCGCGCGCCGTCGGGGGGGCGGCGGCCGACACGATCCGCGCCATTCGCGCATCCGGCTTGCCGGTGGTGGCGGTGGACCTGCCGAGCGGGATCTCGAGCGAGACCGGCGCCGAGCTCGGGATCGCCATCGAAGCGGATCTCGTCGTCACGCTCGGTCTGCCGAAGCTCGGGCTCGCGCTGCGGCCGCTGCGTGCGGAGATCCTCGTGGCAGACATCGGCCTGCCCGCCGAGTCGATCGCCTCCGTTCCCGTTCACCAGCACATGCTCACCGCTCGTGTGGCAGCCAGGCTGCTGCCGCCCCGGCCGCTGGACGGACACAAGGGGACCTTCGGTCACGTGCTCGTGGCCGGGGGCTCGGTCGGGAAGACGGGGGCGCCAACTCTCGCCGCCCTGGGGGCGCTTCGCGCGGGCGCGGGTCTGGTGACGGCCGCGATTCCCGCACGGCTCCATGCGATCTTCGAGCAGAAGCTCACGGAGGCCATGACCGTGCCCGTGGCGGATACTCCCGAGGGATCGTTCGCGGACGCCGCCGGGAAGGAGATCCTCCGCGAGCTCGAGGGCCGCGATGTGCTCGTGATCGGCCCTGGTGCCGGGACGGTTCCCAGCACGGCCCGCGCCGTGGAGCGGATCCTCTCCGAGGCGCGTGTCCCAGCCGTGGTGGACGCCGATGGCCTCAACGCGTTTGCAGGCCGCCCGGAGCGGCTCCGTGGTCCCGGGCCGCGCGTGCTCACTCCTCACCCCGGCGAGCTCGGCCGGCTGCTCGCGCGTTCGACCGCACAGGTCCTGGCGGATCGCCTGCCGTCGGCCAGGGAGCTCGCGCGTCGGGCCCACGCGGTGGTGGTGGCCAAGGGGGCGCGCACGCTTTGTGTCAGCCCGGACGGAGCGGTCTGGGTCAACCCGACCGGTGGCCCGGGGCTGGCCACCGGAGGAACCGGTGACGTGCTCGCCGGTGTGATCGGTGGCCTGCTGGCGCAGGGGCTCGAGCCCCTGGACGCCGCGCGGCTGGGCGTCTACCTCCACGGGCGCGCCGGGGATCTCGGTCCCGCCGTCGGCGGGCTCGCGAGCGAGGTGGCGGCGCGGATTCCGCTCGCGTGGGCCGAGCTGGCGGAGGTGGATGTCCATGGTGCGCCGCGCGAACGACTGGCTCGATTCCCATGACCCCGGGGACACGCGCCGGATCGGCGAGCAGCTCGGACGCTGGCTCGAAGGCGGCGAAGTCATCGCGCTCGAGGGCGACCTCGGCGCGGGCAAGACCTGCTTCGTGCAAGGGCTGGCGCTGGGGTTGGGGGTCGATCCCTCGGTCCCCGTCACCAGTCCCACCTTCACGTTGGTGGGGGAGTATCCGGGCCGCCTCGCCCTTCGACACGCGGACTTCTATCGGGTAGAAAGCTACGCGCGCCTCGACGACGCAGGCTTCGATGACCTCGTCGATCCGCGCGGCGTCCTGGTCGTGGAGTGGCCCCAGCGCTTCCCGGACGCGATTCCTCGCGATCGCCTCGACGTGCGCATCGAGGTCGTCTCGGAGTCGTCGAGGCGGATCCACGTATCCGGTGTGGGTGAGCGCGCGCGTGCACTCGCAAGGAGGCTTCTCGAGACATGGCGCTGATCGTCCAGAAGTTCGGCGGGACGTCCGTGGCGGACGTCGAGCGCATCCGCAACGTCGCACGCCGCGCCGTGGCGACGCGCCGGGCCGGACACGATGTGGCGGTGGTCGTGTCGGCGATGGCAGGGGAGACGAATGCACTGGTCGCGCTGGCCGATGCGACGAGCCCACGGCCCGACCCGCGCGAGTACGACGTGCTCGTTTCGACCGGTGAGCAGAAGACGATTGCGCTCCTCGCGATGGCGATCCAGGAGCTCGGCGTACCGGCGCGCTCCTTTACGGCCGCGCAGCTTCCCGTGCGCACGGATGCGGATCACACGCGGGCGCGGATCCACTCCATCGGCACGGACGCGATCCGCGAGCTGTTCCGCCGGGGGGGGATCGCGGTCGTTCCGGGCTTCCAGGGCGTCACGGAGGCGGGCGACATCACGACGCTCGGTCGCGGTGGATCGGACACCAGCGCCGTCGCCTTGGCCGCTGCACTGGGGGCCGATGCGTGCGAGATCTACACCGACGTGGATGGAGTCTTCACGAGCGACCCGAACATCGTTCCCAACGCGCGCAAGCTTCCACGCATCTCCTACGACGAGATGCTCGAGATGGCGAGCCTGGGGGCCAAGGTGTTGCAGATCCGCAGCGTGAAGCTCGGCCGCCAGTATGCGGTGCCGATCCACGTGCGGAGCAGCTTCAGTGACGAGGAGGGAACCTGGGTGGTGCCGGAGTCCGATGTGATGGAGCGACTGGTCGTTTCGGGCGTGACGTACAACCGAAACGAGGCCAAGGTCACGATCTTCGGTGTGCCCGACAAGCCGGGCGTGGCCGCGCGAATCTTCGGCCCGCTGTCCGAGGCCGGGATCGTCGTCGACATGATCGTGCAGAACGTCTCGCACCAGGGACACACGGATGTGACGTTCACCGTGCCGCGGGGCGACTTGACGAAGGCGCTGGCGATCGTGGAGAAGCTCGCCCCCGAGCTCGAGGCGAGCGGCGTGACCGCGGACGAATCGATCGCGAAGGTCTCCGTCGTGGGCCTGGGCATGAAGGATCATGCGGGGGTCGCGGGGAAGATGTTCGAGACCCTGCGCAACGAGGGCATCAACATCGAGATGATCAGCACCTCCGAGATCAAGATCTCCGTGGTGATCGCGCAGAAGTACACCGAGCTCGCATGCCGCGCGCTCCACGACGCGTTCGAGCTCGACAAGATCCAACCGTCCGAGGAGGCCTAGGTCGGGATCGATGCGAGTTCCGGGGACCGGCCGCGCGAGGGCGCTGCTCTGGGGGGTGATCGGATGCGCAGCGCTGGCTCCGGTCGTCGCGCCGGCGCCGTCCGCAGATGTGCACCTGGTGCGTGATGGTGGCAGGTGTCGGTTTTCGGCGGATGCGGATCGCGAGCCCTGCGCGTGCAAGGAGATGCCGGCCGAGGTCCGGCTCGCGCTGGGCGTAGCACTTCCGCTCGAGCACGCGAGCTCGGCGGAGCTCGAGGCGTTGCCCGGCATCGGTCCGGCGCGCGCCGGTGCGATCGTCGCCCTGCGCGAGGCGCGCGGTGGTCTCGGGCAGATCGATGCGTTGCGCGAGGTGCCGGGCATCGGGGCGGCGACGATCGAGCGGCTGCGGTCGCTGTTGTTCGTGGGGTCGCGCGATCCCGCCTGCGAGGCGAGCGCGGCGTTTCCGGCAGCGGGCTAACCTATCCGCGAGATGGATCGAATCTACCTGGATCACGCTTCCACCGCTCCGCTGCGCCCATCTGCGTTCGAGGCGGCCGTGCGCGCACTGCGCGAGTGCGGCGGCAACCCCTCGAGCGTGCATGCGGCGGGTGTCGAGGCGCGCGAGGTCGTGGAGTCCGCGCGCCGGCAGGTGGCGGCGCTCGCGGGCGTCGATCCCGAGGGGATCGTCTTCACCTCGGGCGCGACCGAGTCGAACAACACCGCCCTGTGGCAGGGGTGGCGCGTGTCTCGCAAAGGGCGTGGAAACCATAGGGTGGCGAGCGCGATCGAGCACCCTTCCGTTCTCGAGCCGCTCGCCTGGCTTCGCGAGGCGGGGCTTCGCGTGACGCTCGTCGGTGTCGGAGGAGATGGACGGGTCGATCCGGAGCAGCTGCGCGCGTGCCTCGAGGAGGAGACGGTACTCGTCTCGATCCAGTGGGCGAACAACGAGACGGGTGCCGTGCAACCGATCGCCGGGCTCGCAGCCGTCGCCCACTCCTGCGGAGCCCTGTTCCACACGGACGCGGCACAGGCCTTCGGAAAGATCCCCACGGATCTCGCGGCGCTCGGCGTCGATCTCGCCTCGTTCTCGTCGCACAAGCTCGGTGGCCCCAAGGGCGTGGGCGCGCTCTACGTGCGCCCCGGGCTCGCGATCGATCCGCTCCTTCGCGGGGGCTCGCAGGAGCACGGCCGGCGCGCGGGCACCGAGAACGTGCCGGGGATCGCGGGCTTCGGTGCGGCGTGCGCCGAGGCGCTCGTCACGATGGCCGAGAGCGCTTCCCGCATGGAGCGTCTGCGCGAGCGGCTGTGGGACGCAATCGCGGCGCGCGTCCCCGGCGTCGTCCGTCACGGATGTCTCCAGAACTCGCTGCCGGGGACGCTCCACGTGTCGTTTCCGGGTGCGTCGGGCGAGGCACTCGTCGCGGCGCTCGACCTCGAGGAGATCGCCGTCTCCTCCGGAGCGGCCTGTCATTCGGGATCCATCGAGCCCTCGCGCGTGCTGCTCGCGATGGGGTGTTCGCGCGAGCTCGCTCTTGGTGCGCTGCGGATGAGCGTGGGCCCAGATACGAGAGACGCCGAGATCGATCGCGTGCTCGAGGTGCTCCCCCGTGTGGTCGCGCGGGTGAGGGCCGCCACGGGCGATCGCGAGGCACGGGGAGCGCGCGCGCGATGAGCGAGCGCTGGCTCGTGGCGATGAGCGGGGGCGTGGACTCGTCGGTGGCGGCGGCGTTGATGCTCGCGCGCGGGGTCGAGGTCGTGGGCGTCACGATGGATCTCGGCGAAGGTGCGCTCGCGGGCACGGTCGAAGGGCAGGCCACGTCGAAGCGCTGCTGCGGCCTGCGCGATGCGGACGATGCGAAGGCGGTCGCACGCACGCTCGGCATCCGGCACTACGTCGCCAATTACCGCGAGGCGTTCCTGCAGGAGGTGGTCGATCCCTTCGTCGACGAGTACCTCGCGGGCCGCACGCCGATCCCGTGCATCGCGTGCAATCGCGTGCTGAAGTTCGACCGCCTCGTGGAGCGCGCCCGTGCGCTCGGCGCGCGCGGCGTTGCCACGGGCCACTACGCGCGCATTGCCCCCGGTCCCGACGGTGAACCGTCGCTCTTCCGGCCGCGGGATCGCGAGAAGGACCAGACGTACTTCCTGTTCGATCTGCCGCGGACGGCTCTCGCCGAGGTGGCGTTCCCGCTGGGGGACCGCGAGAAGCGCGAGGTGCGGCAGCTGGCGGCCGCGCTCGGCCTCGCCACCGCGGAGAAGCCCGAGAGCCAGGGCATCTGCTTCGTTCCCGATGGCGACGTGCGCGCGGCGATCGGTCGGCTGCGCCCGACGGCCGTGCCGCCGTCCGGCGAGATCGTCGATTCCGAAGGGAACGTGCTGGGCCGGCACGACGGTGCGCTCGGCTTCACGCTCGGGCAGCGCAAGGGGCTCGGGCTCGGGGCGGGTCCATGGTACGTGAGCGAGGTTCGTCCCACAGAGCGACGTCTGTCGGTGGCGCGCGAGGCCGCGCTCTGGCGGCGGTCCGTCGAGGTGCGTGGGGCGGTCTGGCACGAGGGCACGCCACCGTCGGAGCCGGTGCGCGTGCAGATCCGTCACCGACACCGTTCGGTGACGGGCCGCGTATGCGCGCTCGCGGACGGCCGGTTTCGCGTCGAGTGCGAGGAGCCCGTCTGGGCGCCGGCTCCCGGGCAGGCTGCCGTCGTGTACACACAGGACGACGAGCGGCTCCTCGGAGGGGGGTGGATCGTTGCCTCGGAGTAGGAGTGCCGCGCCTAGAGGTCTCTCGAAGCGTTCGATGGTGGCGCTCGAGCGGCGGCTCGGGCATCGCTTCGACCGGCCGGATCTTCTTGCGCGTGCCCTCACGCATCGCTCTCGGGCACACGAGAACGGCGACGAAGGCGGCAGCAACGAGCGGCTCGAGTTCCTCGGCGATGCCGTGCTCGACCTGCTCGTCTCCGAGCGGCTCATGGAGCGCTTGCCCGCTGCGCCCGAGGGCGTGCTCTCCCGCGCTCGAGCAGCGGCGGTGAATACCACCGCTCTCGCCGGACGGGCGCTCGCGCTCGGTCTCGATCGAAGGGTGCTCCTCGGGCGGGGCGAGGAGCGCACGGCGGGACGAGCGAAGGAGTCGATCCTGGCAAACGTGTTCGAGGCGGTGCTCGGTGCGCTCTATCTCGACGGGGGGCTCGAGGTCGCGCGTGCCCTCGTGGATCGCGAGCTCGCGGACGTTCTCGCAGATCCGGCGAGCGGGCTCTCGGACGCGAAGACCCGGCTCCAGGAGCTGCTGCAGGCGCAGGGCGGTGCACCGCCGACCTACGCGATCGCGGAGCAGAGCGGCCCGCCGCATGCGCGCGAGTTCCGCGTGCGGGTGAGCCAGGGCGATCTCGTGCTCGGCGAAGGCGTGGGCCGCAGCAAGCGCAGCGCGGAGCAGGAGGCGGCGCGCGCGGCGCTGGAGCGGATCGCCTCGGATCCCTCCGCCGCGCGGGAAGATCCGTCGTGAACGAGGCGCATCCGACGGATGGGAAGGTGCACCGCTGTGGCGTCGTCGCACTCCTGGGGCGGCCGAACGCGGGCAAGTCCACGCTGCTCAACGCCCTGCTCGGCGAGAAGATCTCGATCATCGCGTCGCGCGCACAGACCACGCGCAGCAATCTGCTCGGCGTGCTCACGCGGCCGTGCGCACAGATCCTGTTCCACGACACGCCCGGCGTGAATCGCGGCCAGTCGAAGTTCAACCTGGCGCTCACGCACTGCGCGCTCGCGGCGGCCGAGGATGCCGACCTGCGCCTGCTCCTCTTCGAGAGCGGGGCGATCTGGGACGAGCCCGAGGAGCGCGTGGCCGGACTTCCCGGGCCCACGATCCTCGTGCGAACGAAGCGCGATGGGTCCGAGCCCTCGGCGGTGCCGGATCCGGAGCGATTCGCGGCCGTGCTCGAGGTGAGCGCCCGGACGGGGCTTGGCCTCGAGGAGCTGCTCGGGGTGGTCGAGTCCTTCCTGCCCGAGGGGCCGGCCCTCTATCCGGAGGACACCCTCACGGACGTTCCCATGCGGTTCCTCGCCGCCGAGCAGATCCGCGAGGTCGTCTTCGAGCGGTATCGCGACGAGATCCCCTACGCAGTTGCCGTCGAGATCGAGCAGTGGAAGGAGACCGACGCGGACGTCCGGATCGGGGCCACGCTGCTGGTCGAGCGCGAGAGCCAGAAGGCGATCGTGATCGGGGCCGGCGCGAAGATGGTGAAATCCGTGGGAATCGAGGCGCGCCAACGCCTTGCGCAGCTTACCGGCAAGCCCGTGCACCTGGCACTGCACGTGAAGACGGATCGCAATTGGACGAAACGGCCGCAGCGCGTGCGTGAGCTCGGTTACGGCTCGATGCGTTGAGCGCCGCGCGTTGACTCTGCGCGCGGGCTTCGGGTAGGGTGCGCTCTGCAGGGAACGCGTGGAGCGCACCATGCTGTCGTTGCGCGGGTGACACCAGAGTGGGTCGTCCTCTCTCGCCAGCGAGGGCGGAGCGGTCGCGCTGGCCTCCGAAGGAGCTGTCGGGATGAAGTCGATCGCCGTACTCGGAACCGGGACCATGGGCGCAGGCATTGCGCAGATTGCGGCGCAAGCAGGCTACTCCGTTCTGATGTGGAACCGCCGAGAGGCATCCGTCGAGAAGGGCCGGGCTTCCATCGCGAAGGGTCTCGACCGGCTCGTCGCCAAGGAGAAGATCGGGCGCGAGGATCGCGATGCCGCACTCGGGCGCATTCGCACGGTGTCGGTTCTGGAGGAGTGCAAGGGTGCGGACATCGTGATCGAGGCCGTTCCCGAGGACTTCGAGTCGAAGCGCGAGCTCTACCAGCGGCTCCAGGAGATCTGCCCGGAGGACGCGATCCTCGCTTCGAACACGTCGTCCCTCTCGATCACGCAGCTCGCCGCGGTGTCCGGACGCCCGTCGCGCTTCGTCGGCCTTCACTTCTTCAACCCCGTCGCTGCGATGAAGCTCGTCGAGGTGGTGCGTGGGCTCGAGACGTCGGATGCCACGGCGCTGGCGGTGACGGATCTGGCGGAGAAGCTCGGCAAGATCGCCATTGC